>DATBZY010000130.1:0-13585 GCA_036512915.1 Pseudolabrys sp.
TCTGCTGGCCGCCACGCCAACCTGCCATTTCCTCGAATATGTCGACTGGGCGAACGTGCTGGTGCAAGAGCCGCTCGCGATCGCCGACGGCCACGCCGTCGTGCCGCAGCGCCCGGGCCATGGCATGGTCTGGAACAAGGACGCGATCGAGCGCTATCGCATGCGCTGAACGCGCCGGGAAATCCCGCAAAAACCGGCGCGCGCTTGGTTAAATTAATCATGCGCGTTTGCCTTGTTTGGTCAAAAAAGTCTTAACAACCGCCGCGAACGCAACTTTCCCCGCTAATGTCCCCGCTGCCTAAAAAATAAAAAATTCATACGGCGATGGCGGGAGTGGAATTTGCTGACGCGTAGCATCGATCTCGATCCATTTGATCTGACGATCGAGGAGAAGTTTTTTCGCGGCGCCAAGCGCGTCTGCATCGTCTTTGCGGTGTCCGCGATGACACTCAGCGCGCTCGATCTTGCCAACATCCGCACGGTCGAAAACGCGGCCGAATTCATCCACGAAAATAATCTGCGCATCGCCGATCTGCCGGACCAAATCCGATCCGGGATCGACCGCATGTCGTTCACATCCGCCTCGCCGTCGGTCACGGTCACGATCCCACGCGACAACGTCGCCACAAGGTCGCGGCCGGCCGCGGGCGCGTCGGCGTCCATCGCCGTCAAGAACGATGGCTCGCCGGTCGCCGGGCTTGCCGCCGCGCGTCACCAGGATGCCGTCGAAGTCGCGATGGTATCGCCGCCCGCCCTCACCAAGGTCGCGCTGCGTGTTGCGGCCGAGCCTGCGCAAGTAGCGACGCTTCGGTCGGAGCCGCTGAAATTCGCCAGCGCTGATCCGAACGAGATGCCGACGTCGGCGATCTCTCCGTTGCCGGTGTCGCTGCCGATGTCCACCGCGATCCCGCTCACCATGGTGCCGATGCCGCGCCCGGCGCCCGGCGCCCGGCGTGCCGCCGCCGTCGCCGGCCGAGCGGCTGCATCTCGAGGGTAAGGAGCGGGCCAAGGCGGAGCGCTGTCTGGCCAATGCGATCTATTTCGAGTCGCGCAGCGAACCGGAGCGCGGACAGATGGCGGTCGCGCAAGTCGTGATAAACCGCGCATTCTCCGGCTTCTATCCGAACGACATCTGCGGCGTGGTCTATCAGAATGCCGGCCGGCATCTCGCCTGCCAGTTCACCTTCGCCTGCGACGGCAAGCGCAAGAACATCGACGAACGCGGCGCCTGGGCGCGCGCCAACCGCATCGCCAGGCAGACCCTCGACGGCCAGATTTACGTGCCGGAAGTGGCAAAATCGACGCACTATCACGCCATCATCTATGTGCATCCGAACTGGGTGGGCGAGATGAAGAAGATGGTCCGCTACGGCATCCACAATTTCTACCGGCCGATTGCCTGGGGCAACGGCGCCGATGAGCCGGCCTGGGGCAGCGGCGCGATCGCCGCCAACAAGAAAAAATAATTAGCGCAGCTTCAGCTTGAACAGTTTGATGGCGTTGTCGCGGCCGACCTTTTGCCGCTCGGCCTCGCTGATCTCGGCCTTATCGAACCACCGCGCGCCTTCGCCCACGTCCTCGAACGGCCAGTCGATCGAAAACATCATATGGTCAGCGCCCATCTCGGTCATGGCATTGACCAGCGACGGGGTGTGGAAGTTGCCCGATGTGGGCAGGTGGAAGTGCTTCCGGAAATAATCGGCCACGCCCATTTTCGCGGCGTATTTGTGCGGCGCTTTCATCCAGCCGTTGCGATTGTCGATCCGCCAGAGCTGCACCGGGATGCCCTCGCCGAGATGGCCGAGCACGATCTTCAGGCGCGGATGCTCGTCGAACAGTCCGCTGCCGATCAGGCGCAGGGCATGCACCGCGGTCTCAGCCGCGAACGCCCAGTTCGGACCGAGCATCCAGGGATGGCCGTCATAGAATTTCGTCCAGCTCGGCAGCGGATTGCGCGGGTGCAGATAGAACGGAACGTCGAGGGCCTCGACCGCGCTCCAGAACGGCCGGTATTGCGGGAGATCGTAGTAGACCACGCTGTCCGGCGTTTGCACTTGCGAAAAGCCGTTCACCAAAGCGCCGACCATTCCGAGCTGCTTGACGCAGCGGGTAAGCTCGGCGGTGGCGGCTTCCGGATCCTGCATCGGCAAGGCGGCAAAGGCGGCGAAGCGGTCGGGGCGTTTGCGCACCTCGCCGGCAAGCGCATCGTTGGCCTGCTTGGCCACCGCGATCGCGGTCTTGATGTCGTGGATCGCCTGTATCGCCGGCGCGTTCAGCGATAGGATCATCAACTCGATGCCGTGCTGATCCATCTGGCCCAGGCGGGTGTCCTGCACGTCGATCAGACGATGGCGCAGGTCCGGCCATACATGCGCACCGAACACCTGCGAATCGCCAAGCGTCGGTTCGATGGCGACGTGTTCCTCGAGCGCGATCTTGCCTTGCATGTCATTTCCCCCGCTTCATCGCCATCATGCAATGCCACGGCGGGTTTTGTCAGTATCGTGATGTTGTGCGCTGCTGCGCAAAAAAAGCCGCCCGTAGGGAGCGACATCAGCGCAGGCGCTTCTTAGCAAAGGCACGGCCCGAGGACGATTTGAGATAGCGTTCGAATTCGACGGCTTTCTTTTCATCGGAGAATGCTAGGTAGGTCACAAGCCGCCACGGCTTGCATTTTTTGGTGTGAATCGAACCGCCTTCATTGTGTACGACGAGCCGCTAACGCAGGTCATCGGTAAGGCCAATATAAGTCTCGCCGGAAAAATTTATGCTCTCAAGAAGATAAACATACTTCATGGAGCCAATTTAGCCCGTCTTCTCCCTTCGGGCTACGACGGGCAACCTTCGCGGAACAAAGGTTGGTGGAGCCAGGCGGGATCGAACCGCCGACCTCCTGCATGCCATGCAGGCGCTCTCCCAGCTGAGCTATGGCCCCAATTCCTGAACTCAGTTGCCGCATGTGGGAAAAGCGAGCGGCAGAACGTAACGCCGAACATATTAGCCGGCGAACGCCCTCAGGTCTCCTCTTCCTTCTCGATGCCGTCGCCGATGATGTCGGTCACGTCGGGATCGCCTTCTTCTTGCTCTTCGATGAAGGCGGCATCGTCGAGGCTCTCGTCCACCTCGACCTCTTCCTCGTCGCCAGCTGCGGCCTCGCCTTCGGCTGCCGGCTTCTTGCCCTGCTGCTCGGCCTCGGCATCTTCGAGCGAGACGAATTCGGCATCCGCCGTCTCCGGCACGATCGCTTCAGCCTCCGCCACTGGCGCTGGACGCGCGACGGGTGCCGCCGGTTCGGGCCGCGAGCGCACAGGCGCTACGACAATCGGGACGACTTTGCCGGTATAGGGAGACACCACCGGCGTCTTGCCGAGATCGTAAAACTTACGACCGGTTTCGGGGCAGACGCGTTTGGTGCCGAGCTCGGATTTGGCCACGGTCAGGGTTCCTCGGAAAGGTCGATAAATCGGTGCTTCACTTAGCTAATCGGTGCTTCACTTGGCTAGTTGCAACGCACCTGTCAATAGCGCAAGGCCGCCCCGGCGGGGCCAAAAGCGGCGGGATGACGGCGCGCGCGGCTGCGTGGTAGGACGGCGCGACTCTTAAGGATACCGCCCGGTGAACCCTGCCGATTTGACGCCGCTGACCGCCCGCCGTGGCGCCCCGTTGCAGGGCCGCATCCGCGTGCCGGGGGACAAATCGATCTCCCACCGCGCCCTGATCCTCGGGGCTCTCACGGTCGGCGAAACCACCGTCGCCGGCCTGCTGGAAGGCGAGGACGTGATCCATACCGCCGACGCCATGCGCGCGCTCGGCGCCAGGCTGGAGCGGACGGCTGAGGGCGTCTGGCGCATTCACGGCGTCGGCGTCGGGGGCTTCGCCACGCCGGTCGGCCCGCTCGATTTCGGCAATTCCGGCACCGGCTGCCGGCTGGCGATCGGCGCCGTCGCCGGCTGCGCAGTAACCGCGACCTTCGACGGCGACGCCTCCTTGCGCACGCGGCCAATGCGGCGCGTGCTCGATCCGCTCGAGAAAATGGGCGCGCGCGTGATCGCGGCGGCCGAAGGCGGCCGGCTGCCGCTCACCCTGCAAGGGGCCTCCGACCCGATTCCGATCACCTACGAGTCGCCGGTGCCGTCGGCGCAGCTCAAGTCGGCGGTGTTGCTGGCGGGATTAGCGGCGCCGGGCGAGACCACGGTAATCGAAGCCGAAGCCACCCGCGACCACACCGAGCGCCTGCTGAAACATTTCGGCGCCAAGGTGACCAGCAAGCCGCATGGCGAGCATGGCCGCCGCATCACGCTGCAGGGCCAGCCCGAACTCGAGCCGGCGAATGTGGTGGTGCCGGCCGATCCGTCATCGGCGGCGTTTCCGTTGGTGGCGGCATTGATCATGCCGGGATCAGATTTGATCCTCGATGCGGTGATGACCAACCCGCTGCGCACCGGGCTGTTTAAGACCTTGCTTGAGATGGGCGCCAATATCGAAACGCTGGCGACGCGCGATGACGGCGGCGAAGAGGTCGCCGATCTGCGCGTGCGCGCCGGCAGTCTGCGCGGCGTCGAAGTGCCGGCCGAGCGCGCGCCCTCGATGATCGACGAATATCTGATCTTGGGCGTCGCCGCGTCGTTCGCGGAAGGGGTGACGCGCATGCGCGGGTTGCAGGAATTGCGCGTCAAGGAATCCGACCGGCTCGCCGCCACCGCCGACATGCTGCGCGCGAACGGCGTGACGGTCGAGATCGAAGGTGACGACCTGATCGTGCATGGCAAGGCAAACGTCGCCGGCGGCGGCGAGGTGGCCACCCACATGGATCACCGCATCGCCATGTCGGCGCTGATGATGGGATTGGCCAGCGACAATCCGGTGCGCATCGACGACAGCGCCTTCATCGCCACCAGCTTCCCCGGCTTCGTCGAGTTGATGCGCTCTCTCGGCGCGGATCTCACATGATCATCGCCATTGATGGACCGGCGGCCTCGGGCAAGGGCACGCTCGGCAAGCGCCTTGCCGCCCATTACGACCTGCGCCATCTCGACACCGGTCTGATCTACCGCGCGGTCGCCAAGGCGCTGCTCGATGCCGGGCGCCGTCCGGACGACGTCGCCAGCGCAGTTGCCGCCGCCAAGGCGCTCGATCCAGCGCGCTTTGACGAAATCGCCCTGAAAACCCCAGCGGTGGGGGAGGCGGCCTCGGTCGTCTCAGCCATCCCCGAGCTACGGGCTGCCCTCGTCGCCTTCCAGCGCGATTTTGCCGCCAAACCGCCCGGCGCGGTGCTCGACGGGCGCGATATCGGCACGGTCATCTGCCCCGATGCTGACTGCAAGATCTTCGTCACCGCCACGCCGGAAGTGCGTGCCGCCCGCCGGGCGGCCGAATACCGGGGGCAAAACCAGGGCCTTGGCAAAGCGATCGACGAGGCCACGGTGCTGGCCGACATCCTCAAAAGGGACGAACGCGACCAAAACCGCGCCGCCGCCCCCCTGAAACAAGCCCCGGATGCGCACTTGCTCGATACCACGCATTTGGATATAGACGCAGCAATCCGGGCTGCCATCGACATCGTCGAGGCCACCCGAGCGGGCCGAGGACGCGATTAACGCGCCTCGCTGTTGGAGGACAAAGCCCCGCTCGAGCCTCGCCGTAAGGCGCCTGACCGCTCAATCGTTCCGAACGTACGGTATTAGCGCCGGCCAACCGGGATTCCGGGTGGTCGCCGAAGGTTTGCGGAACCTTCGGCCTGTGTATTCGGAATGTCATTCCAACCCCCGGCGCACCGCTTACAGGAGATTTCATGGCCACCGCTGCTGCACCCACGCGTGAAGATTTCGCAACGATGCTCGACGAGTCCTTCCACACCGGCAATTTGCAGGAAGGTTCCGTCATCAAGGGCAAGGTCGTCGGTATTGAAAAGGATTTGGCCGTCATCGACGTCGGCCTGAAGACCGAAGGGCGCGTGGCGCTGCGCGAATTCGCCGGGCCGGGCCGGCAGAACGAGATCAAGATTGGCGACGAGGTCGAGGTTTACCTGGAGCGCGTCGAGAACGCGCTCGGTGAAGCGGTGCTGTCCCGCGACAAGGCGCGGCGCGAGGAAAGCTGGGGCAAGCTCGAGAAGGGCTTCCAGAACAACGAGAAGGTCTCTGGCGTTATCTTCAATCAGGTCAAGGGCGGCTTCACCGTCGATCTCGACGGCGCCGTGGCCTTCCTGCCGCGCAGCCAAGTCGACATTCGTCCGATCCGCGATGTCACTCCGCTAATGAACGTGCCGCAGCAATTCCAGATCCTGAAGATGGATCGCCGCCGCGGCAACATCGTGGTCTCCCGCCGCACCGTGCTGGAAGAGACCCGTGCCGAGCAGCGCCAGGAGCTGGTGCAGAATCTCGAAGAGGGCCAGGTCATCGACGGCGTGGTCAAGAACATCACCGACTACGGCGCGTTCGTGGATCTGGGCGGCATCGACGGCCTGCTGCACGTCACCGACATCGCCTGGCGCCGCGTCAATCACCCGACCGAGGTGCTCAATATCGGCCAGTCGGTGAAGGTCAAGATCATCAAGATCAACCACGAGACCCACCGCATCTCGCTCGGCATGAAGCAATTGCTCGACGATCCATGGCAGGGCATCGAGGCCAAGTATCCGGTCGGCACGCGTTTCAAGGGCCGCGTTACCAACATCACCGACTACGGCGCCTTCGTGGAGCTCGAGCCCGGTATCGAGGGCCTGATCCACGTGTCCGAAATGTCATGGACCAAGAAGAACGTGCATCCCGGCAAGATCGTCTCAACGTCGCAGGAAGTTGAGGTGCAGATCCTCGAGGTCGATCCGGTCAAGCGCCGCATCTCGCTCGGCCTCAAGCAGACCATGCGTAATCCGTGGGAGGTATTCGTCGAGAAGTACCCGCCGGGTTCGACGGTCGAAGGCGAGGTCAAGAACAAGACCGAGTTCGGCCTGTTCCTCGGGCTCGACGGCGACGTGGACGGCATGGTCCACCTCTCCGACCTCGACTGGAAGCGGCCGGGCGAGCAGGTGATCGAGGAATACAAGAAGGGCGACATGGTCAAGGCGCAGGTTCTCGATGTCGACGTCGAGAAGGAGCGCATCTCGCTCGGCATCAAGCAGCTGCAGGGCGATCCGATGTCGCAGGGCGCGGCCGGCGAACTCAAGAAGGGATCGGTGGTTACCTGCGAGGTCACCGAGGTGACGGAGGGCGGCCTCGGGGTCAAGATCGTCGACACCGACCTCACCTCCTTCGTCAAGCGCTCCGAGCTGGCGCGCGAGCGCGGCGACCAGCGCCCCGAACGCTTTGCGGTCGGGCAGAAGGTCGACGCCCGCGTCACCCAGTTCGATCGCAAGACCCACAAGGTCGCCGTCTCCATCAAGGCGCTGGAAGTCGCCGAGGAGAAGGAAGCGATC
This sequence comes from Pseudolabrys sp., assembly GCA_036512915.1. GTDB lineage: Bacteria > Pseudomonadota > Alphaproteobacteria > Rhizobiales > Xanthobacteraceae > Pseudolabrys. The sequence continues at coordinate 7,412 of DATBZY010000130.1, forward strand.
GCGCAGTACGGCACCACCGATTCCGGTGCTTCGCTCGGCGACATCCTGGGCGCCGCGCTCAAGCAGCGGGCCGGCGACAAGGCCGAGACCGACGCCGACGTCGACGCCGACAAGGCTGAGACCGAAAAGGCCGAGGAATAGGCCGGCAACCGGCCGTTTCACGGGCTTAGCGAATTGACCCCCGGGCTTGACCCGGGGGTTATTTTTTATGCCATGACCGTGCCAAAAGCCGGTCGGAAGCCTAAGTAAGACCGGCCCTTGAGGGGTATTATCGGGGCACGATTCGACGAGCGCATGATCCCGAACATCGGGAACCGGTTTTCGGATAAGATCATGCGCCAGCAAAATGGACCGCAGCCATGTCGTTCGATGCCGATGCAATCGTCGATCGCCGCCGCATGCGGCGCAAACTCACGTTCTGGCGCGTCAGCGCGATTGTGATCGCCCTGCTCGCGCTTGTGGTTGCGGCCATCGTGCTGGTCCCCGGGAGCCGATGGACGCCGCGCGGCGCCAGCATCGCCCGCATCAAGATCCAGGGCCTAATCCGCAACAACCAGGATCGCGTCGAGGCGCTCGAGCGGCTGGGCAGGTCGCGCGCGCGCGCGGTGATCGTGCATATCGACAGCCCGGGCGGCACCACCGCGGGGTCCGAGCAGCTTTACGACTCGCTGCGCGAGTTGCGGGCGAAAAAGCCAATGGTGGTGGTGGTCGACGGGCTTGCCGCCTCCGGCGCCTATATCGCGGCGCTTTCGGCCGAGCACATCGTGGCGCAGGACACCTCGCTGGTCGGCTCGATTGGCGTGCTGTTCCAGTATCCGAACTTCACCGACGTGCTCAAGACCATCGGCATCAAGGTCGAGGAGATCAAATCCTCGCCGCTCAAGGCCGCGCCCAACGGCTTCGAACCGACCAGCCCGGAGGCGCGTGCCGCCATCGAGGCGATCGTGCTCGACTCCTACGCGTGGTTTAAGGGTCTGGTGAAGGATCGTCGCCAGATGGACGACGCCCAGCTTGCGCACGTGGCCGACGGGCGCGTGTTCACCGGCCGGCAGGCGGTCGGGCTCAAGCTGATCGACGGCCTCGGCAACGAGAAGACCGCGCTGGCCTGGCTCGAGAAGGAAAAGAAGGTGCCGGCCAACACGCCGGTGCGCGATTACTCGCTGCAACCGCGATTCAGCGAGCTTTCCTTCCTCCATCTCGCCGCCTGGACCTTCGAGGCGGTGGGCTTGAGCGCCGTTGCGCACCGCGTCGAGGAGTGGGGTGCGGTGCAAGCGGTCGAGCGACTTAACCTTGACGGTCTCTTGGCGCTTTGGCACCCTGCTTCCTCCAATTGACCGAGTAGGGCGGCGTCGATGATCAAGTCCGAGCTTGTGCAACGTATTGCCGCCCAGAACCCCCACCTTTATCAGCGCGACGTCGAGAACATCGTCAACGCGATCCTCGGCGAGGTCACCAACGCCATGGCCCAGGGCGACCGCGTCGAGTTGCGCGGCTTCGGCGCCTTCTCGGTCAAACACCGGCCGGCCCGCACCGGCCGCAATCCGCGCACCGGCGCCCATGTCTCGGTCGATCAGAAGTCGGTGCCGTTCTTCAAGACCGGCAAGGAAATGCGCGAGCGCCTGAACAAGACCGGCGGCGCGTAAGGCGGCGACCTCTATGGGCCCCGGATAAGCGACGGCGCGCGTCGCGAGCCGGATCGTCGCTCGCGGCTCACGCGCTCGCTCGAACGGGACACGAGATGACCATGTTCCGCAAAATCGTTACGGTGCTGATCGTCGTTCCACTGGCGGTGGTCATCATCGCCTTTGCGGTGGCCAACCGGCAGGCGGTGACAGTCTCGTTCGATCCGTTCTCCTCGATCAGCCCGGCCTATGCGGCGACCCTGCCGCTGTTCGTGCTCATCTTCGTGCTGGTGATTCTCGGCGTGCTGATCGGCGGCATCGCCGCCTGGATCCGGCAGAGCAAGTGGCGGCGCATTGCCCGCAAGCTCGATGCCGACGTGCGCGCCCTGCACGACGAGCTGGAGACCATCCGCCGCCGCTTCGGCACCAGCGAGCCGACCCCTCTGGAGCCGAGCCCGCCGCTGTTCATCCCGCCGCCAATTCCTTAACCAGGCCCAAGCGGTTCCGCTTTGCGGCCGGCTGGAGAAGGCGGTAGAACGCCCCACCATGCCTTTGTCGGTCAAAATCTGCGGCCTCAAGACCCCGGAAGCGCTTGATGTGGCGCTGGAATCCGGCGCCGATCTGGTCGGCTTCGTGTTCTTCGCCCCGAGCCCGCGCCATCTCGGGCTGGAAGCCGCGCGCATGCTCGGGACCCGCGTGCAGGGCCGCGCCGGCAAGGTCGCGCTCACGGTGGATGCCACCGATGAGGAGCTGTTCGACATCGTCGCTGCGTTGAAACCAGACATGCTGCAGCTGCACGGCACCGAGACGCCCGATCGCGTGGTGGCAGTGCGCACCCGCTTCGGCCTGCCGGTGATGAAGGCGCTGCCGATCGCCGAGCGCGGCGATCTGTCGCCGATCCGTCTTTATGCCAAGGTCGTCGACTGGCTGATCTTCGATGCGCGCGCGCCGCAGGACGCCACGCGTCCGGGCGGGCTCGGCAAGCCGTTCGACTGGACGCTGCTGCAGAACATCGATCCGGGAATTCCGTTCATGCTGTCGGGCGGGCTCGATGCGAATAACGTCGCTGAAGCGATTCGCATCACCGGCGCGCCGGGCGTCGATGTATCCTCGGGTGTTGAACGCGCTCCTGGCGAAAAAGACCTCAACAAGATCCGCGCCTTCATTCGCGCCGCCCGCATGGCCGACCCATTGCTCCTCGACGCATCAAATGTCGTGAGCAACGCATGACCGCGCAGCAGCCCAATTCCTTCCGCACCGGCCCCGACGAGCGCGGGCACTTCGGCATCTATGGCGGCCGCTTCGTCGCCGAGACGCTGATGCCGCTGATCCTCGAGTTGGAGAAGGCCTACGCCGACGCCAAGGCCGATCCGAAATACCAGAAGGAGATGGACGGCCATCTCGCGACCTATGTGGGGCGGCCGTCGCCGCTCTATTTCGCCGAGCGGCTCACCCAGCACTGTGGCGGCGCCAAGATCTATTTTAAGCGCGAGGAACTCAACCACACCGGCGCGCATAAGGTGAACAATGTGCTCGGCCAGATCATGCTGGCTCTGCGCATGGGCAAGACCCGCATCATCGCCGAGACCGGTGCCGGCATGCATGGCGTCGCCACCGCCACGCTGTGTGCCAAGTTCGGACTGCCTTGCATCGTCTATATGGGCTCTGTGGACGTCGAACGGCAGAAGCCGAACGTGCTGAGGATGCAGATCCTCGGTGCCGAGGTTCGCGCCGTCGAATCGGGTTCTAAGACGCTAAAAGATGCGATGAATGAGGCATTGCGCGACTGGGTGACCAATGTCACCGACACTTTCTACTGCATCGGCACGGTGGCGGGCCCGCACCCTTATCCCGCGATGGTGCGCGATTTCCAGTCGATCATCGGCCGCGAGACGCGCGAGCAGATCATGGCGGCCGAAGGCCGTCTTCCCGATTCGCTGATCGCCTGCATCGGCGGCGGCTCCAATGCCATGGGCCTGTTTCATCCGTTCCTCGACGACCGCGCCATCGAAATCTACGGCGTGGAAGCGGCCGGCCTCGGTCTCAACAGCGGCAAGCACGCGGCCTCGATCGCCGGCGGCAGGCCCGGCGTGCTGCATGGCAATCGCACATACCTGTTGATGAACGACGACGGCCAGATCGAGGAGGCGCATTCGATTTCCGCCGGCCTTGATTATCCCGGCATCGGGCCGGAACATGCCTGGCTCAACGACATGGGCCGCGTGCAGTTTCTGTCTGCGACCGATGACGAAGCGGTGGCGGCGTTCCAGCTTTGCAGCAAGCTGGAAGGCATCATCCCGGCGCTCGAGCCGGCGCATGCGCTGGCGAAAGTATTGGAGATCGCGCCGACGAAGCCGAAGGATCACCTGATGGTGGTCAACATCTCCGGCCGCGGCGATAAGGATCTCGATTCGGTGGCGGCGTTTCTGGAAAGCAAGAAGCGATGACCACCCGCATCGACCGGCGCTTCGCCGCACTGAAAGACGAAGGCCGCGCTGCGCTTGTGACCTTCACCATGGCGGGCGATCCCGACTACGACACCTCGCTCGCCATTGCCAAGGCGTTGCCGAAAGCCGGCGCCGACGTGATCGAGCTCGGCATGCCGTTCACGGATCCGATGGCGGACGGGCCGGCGATCCAGGCGGCCGGCGTGCGCGCGCTGCGTGGCGGCCAGAACATGATCAAGACGCTCAAGCTGGTGCGCGAGTTCCGCAAAACCGACGACGCGACACCGATCGTGCTGATGGGCTATTACAATCCGATTTATATCTACGGCGTCGACCGCTTTCTCGTCGACGCCAAGGCGGCCGGCGTCGACGGCTTGATCGTGGTCGATCTGCCGCCCGAGGAAGACGAGGAACTTTGCCTGCCGACGCTGAAGGCCGGCCTGAATTTCATTCGTCTCGCCACGCCCACCACCGACGACAAGCGGCTGCCGACCGTGCTCAACAACACCTCCGGCTTCGTCTATTACGTTTCGATCATCGGGATCACCGGAGCGGCCACGCCCGATGCAAGCAAGGTCGCCACTGCGGTTTCGCGCATCAAGCGGCACACCGAGCTGCCGGTCGCGGTCGGCTTCGGCGTGCGGACCGCGGAGCAGGCCCGTGCTATCGCGGCCGGCGCCGACGGCGTGGTTGTCGGCTCCGCACTGGTGGACGCGCTACGCACGAGCCTCGATAAGAACAGCAAAGCCGGACCTGGCACGGTGAAGGCGGTGACCGATCTCGTTTCCGTCTTGGCCGCGGGCGTGCGTGCCGCCCGCCGGGTGGCGGCTTCGTGACCCATTCCGCCGCTGCAGTTGTTATAATGGCGGCGAATCATTCTTATATAGGCTTGCCATGAACTGGATCTCCAACGTCGTGCGGCCGAAGATTCGCAGTTTCCTGCGCCGCGAGACGCCGGAAAACCTCTGGATCAAATGTCCGGAGACCGGCCAGCTCGTGTTCTACAAGGATGTCGAGGCCAACCAGTTTGTCATACCGAGCTCCAACTATCATATGCGCGTCAGCGCGCCGATGCGGCTGAAGACGATGTTCGACAGCGGCGAGTACGAAGACATCGCCGTGCCGGAGGTGCCGCTCGATCCGCTCAAATTCCGCGACGAGCGCCGCTATGCCGATCGTCTGAAGGATGCACGCACCAAGACCGGATTGCAGGACGCGGTGAAGCTCGGCTTCGGCCGCCTGGAAGGGCTGATGGTCACGATCGGCGTGCAGGATTTCGATTTCATGGGCGGCTCGCTCGGCATGGCGGCCGGCGAAGCGGTGGTCACCGGGCTGGAGAACGCCGTGCGCCGGAAAACGCCGTTCATCATGTTCGCGGCCTCGGGCGGGGCGCGCATGCAGGAAGGCATCCTGTCGCTGATGCAATTGCCGCGCACCACCGTCGCCGTGCAGATGCTGCGCGAGGCGAGGAAGCCCTACATCGTCGTGCTCACCAATCCCACCACCGGCGGCGTCACCGCCTCCTATGCGATGCTTGGCGACGTGCACATCGCGGAACCCGGCGCGCTGATCGGATTTGCCGGCCCGCGCGTGATCGAGCAGACCATCCGGGAAAAATTGCCGGAAGGGTTCCAGCGCGCCGAATATCTCACCGAGCACGGCATGGTGGACATGGTGGTGCATCGGCACAAGTTGCGGGCGACGCTGGCGGAACTGTGCCGGCTGTTGACCAAGGCGCCGGCGCCTGGCGTGCAGCAGCGCTTGCCGGTCCCGGCACACGCGTGATTCAGCTGTCATCATCCGCGAAAGCGGATGATCCAGTATTCCCGGCGCCCTATAATCGAAAGGCCAGTATTTACTGGATGCCCCGCCACGCAAGTCAGCTTTAGCTGACTTGCTAATTTTAACGTGCCAATCTCGGGTGAACCCGAGATTGGTGGGGCATGACAGATAAATAAATGACCCCCATCGACTCCATCGTCGCGCGGCTGACCGCGCTGCATCCCAAGCGCATCGATCTGTCGCTCGATCGCGTGCAGCGTCTGCTTGCCGCGCTCGATCATCCCGAGCGCAAGCTGCCGCCGGTGATCCATGTCGCCGGCACC
>DATBZY010000131.1:0-2387 GCA_036512915.1 Pseudolabrys sp.
CGCGATTGGCTTATCGGCGTCCGCTTCGTCACCGCCGACGGCAAACTGGCGAAGGCGGGCGGGCGCGTCGTCAAGAACGTCGCCGGCTACGACCTGATGAAGCTGCTCATCGGCAGCTACGGGACGCTGGCGGTGATCGTCGGCGCCAGCTTCAAGTTGTACCCGGCGCCGCGAGGCACGCGTACCTACGTGTGCGTTTTTGAAAAGCTGCAAGAGGCGCTCGAGTTCCGCACCCGTATCCTGCATTCGCCACTTTCGCCGCTGGCGCTGGAGATTGTCTCGCCGCACGCGCAGGTGGCACTGACCGGCGATCCGAGCGCGTTGCCCGAGGGATGGCGAGTCGTGCTGCGTGTCACCGGCAGCGATGCGGTGCTGGCGAGATATCGCGGGGAATTGGGCGGCGCGCTTACCCGCGAAATCACCGATGCCGGTGAAGCTTCCCTCTGGCGCGGACTCGCGGAGTTTCCGTTTACGGTGTTTTCGAAGTCGCAGAACGCCATGCTGGTGCGGCTCGACCTGCCTCCCAGCGAGATCGGCACGGCGCTCGCCGCGGCGGAGCAGGCGGCCAGCGACAACAACTTCGTGGTCGCCACCATCGGACGCGTCGGCATTGGCGCACTGCTGGTGGCGTTCTGCCCAATCGCTGTCGATCCGCCGGGCGCGATCCAGTACGCCAACACGATCTCGGCATTCCGCGGCTCGCTCTCCGGCGACGCATCGGCCGTCGTATTGCGCTGCCCGCTGGAAGCGAAGCGGCACTTCAGCGTGTGGGGCACGTCGCCCACCGACCTCGATGCGATGAAGGCGATCAAGCGCGCGATGGATGAACACGACATCCTGAACCGGGGGAGGTTCCTGTTCTGAGCACCACGACCACAGAACCGGTGAGCGGCGCCGCGCCTCTGAAGCCGTCGAACTTCAGCACGCCGGACCGCCCGACGTGGGACCTGTATTCGCGGTGTATTCACTGCGGCTTGTGTCTGCAGCAGTGTCCGACGTACCGCGTGCTGGGCCGCGAGGCCGACTCCCCGCGCGGACGCATTTACCAGATACTCCAGGTGGACGCCGGCAATCTCGAGATCGGCGATTCGTTCGTCACCCACATTGATCGCTGCCTCGGCTGCCGCGCCTGCGAGACCGCGTGTCCCTCCGGCGTGCATTACGGCGCCATCCTCGAGCGCGCACGTTATGAAATTGAAACTCACTACCGCCGCGGCTGGCTGGCGCACAAGATCCGCGACTACTTCTATCGCGAGGTGCTCAATCGCCTGCCGCTGCTCGCCCGCCACGCGCGCCTGCTGCGCTTCTACCAACGCTCCGGATTGCAGGCGCTCGCGCGCGGCACCGGCCTGCTGAGGGCGCTCGGCATGGCGAAGCTGGAAGCGCTCTCGCCCGCCGTGGACGACGACTTTTATTTCCGCGAACTCGGAAAGACGTATCCGGCCAAAGGCGAGAAGCGCGGACGCATCGCCTTTCTCGCCGGATGCATCGCCAGCGTCTCCTTCGCGGAACTGAACCGGGCGACGGTGCGCGTGCTCAATGAAAACGGTGTCGAGGTCTTCGTTCCCGAGGCGCAGCAGTGTTGCGGCGCGTTGCAGGCGCACGGCGGATATCGGGAGGAGGCCAAGGCGCTGGCGCGGAAAAATATCGAAGCCATGCTCGACCCATCGTGCGATGCGATTGTCACGAACGCCGCCGGCTGTGGCGCCACGCTGAAGGAGTACGGCGATCTGTTGGGCGACGATCCCGAGTACCGCGACCGGGCGCGCGAATTCGGCGCGAAATCGAAAGACGTGAACGAGTACCTGGCGAAGCTGGGCCTGCGCGATCCTAAGCGCAAGTTGGCCGCGCGTGTGACCTACCAGGACCCCTGCCACCTCGCGCACGGACAGGGTGTCCGCTCGGCGCCGCGCGAGTTGCTCAAAGCCGCCTGCGCGCAGATGGTCGAGATGGCGCACCCGGACTTCTGCTGCGGCAGCGCCGGCACTTACAACGTCGTGCAAAACGATCTCTCGATGAAGATCCTGGCGGACAAGATGGACGACGTGCAGACGACCTCAGCCGACGTGATCGCCACCGCCAATGTGGGATGCATGTTGCAATTGCGTGCGGGCGTGAAGCAACGCGGCCTGAAGATGCGCGTCGCCCACGTGATCGAATTGCTCGACGAAGCCTATCGCTAGGCCCGCGCCGACGCCTCGCCCAGTGCCTGCTTGAGTTCCTCAGGCTCGCGAATCGGCGGGCGACACGAGAATCCCGAGCAGATCACCGCCACGCTCCGGCCTTCCGAAATTCCAGGTAGGTTCGGAATTGTCTCCGCCAGCGCGGGCGGAAGCGATTTCAGCGCCGCCGCATCGCGCAAGTGCAGCACGGATTTCGTCGCTGAG
>DATBZY010000132.1:0-24625 GCA_036512915.1 Pseudolabrys sp.
CCTGAGGACCACCACCAACTCGTCACGCGTCGCCATGCTGACCCGCCTCATACCCACCCCCCACCGCTGAACACCGGCGGGGAACAAATCAGGTGAGGCAACAGGTCACCATCCGGGAGCATTTCAGACGACGCAATGCGCTCAAACGCTACGAATACGCCAATGGCCGCATGGTGCTTGAGCAGTAACGATCGGTTTATCGGATTTCTCTTGAGCGGCGGAGCGCTTTGCGGCTCTCCGGCGTTAGGGTATTGAACAACGAGCTTGGCCCACCCCCGATTTGAGGACCTGATGTTTCCGAAGCCAAAATCCGCGCTGACGCCCAATACCTATGCTTATGAGTCATCGCCGTTGGTGAAGCCGACCGGCTTCCGCGAATACGACGCGCGCTGGCTGTTGGAAAAAGAAATCAACCTGATGGGCGTGCAGGCGCTCGGTATGGGGCTCGGCACGCTGATCGCTGAAATGGGCGTCAAGCGGGAGATCGTCACCGGCCACGATTTCCGCAGCTATTCGGCTGCCGTGAAGATGGCGCTGGTGTCCGGCCTGTTGGCGGCAGGCTGCAAAGTGCACGACATCGGGCTTGCGATCACGCCGATGGCCTATTTCGCGCAGTTCGAGCTGGACGTGCCCTGTGTCGCCATGGTCACCGCCTCGCACAACGACAACGGCTGGACCGGCGTGAAGATGGGCGCCAACCGGCCGCTCACCTTCGGGCCGAACGAGATGAAGCGGCTCAAGGAGATCGTGCTGGGCGCCAGATTTTCTCTCACCGGCGGCGGCAGTTACGTCTTTGTCGAGAATTTCCCCGAGCGCTACATCGCCGACGTGACCAAGCGGCCGAAGATCAAGCGCAAGCTCAAGGTGGTCGCGGCCTGCGGCAACGGCACCGCCGGCGCCTTCGCGCCGAAGGTGCTGCAGGCGATCGGCTGCGAGGTGGTGCCGCTCGATTGCGAGCTCGACCACACGTTCCCGCGCTACAATCCGAACACCGAAGACATGAAGATGCTGCACGCCATGCGTGACGCGGTGCTGGTCAACCGCGCCGATGTGGCCTTAGGCTTCGATGGCGACGGGGACCGCTGCGGCGTGGTCGACAACGAAGGCGAGGAAATATTCGCCGACAAGGTCGGCGTCATGCTGGCGCGCGACATGTCGAGCCTGCACAAGAACGCGACCTTCGTGGTCGACGTGAAGTCGACCGGCCTGTTCCTCACCGATCCGGTGCTCAAGGCCAACGGCGTCAAGGTCGACTACTGGAAGACTGGCCACTCCTACATCAAGCGGCGGGTGAACGAACTGGGCGCGCTCGCCGGCTTCGAGAAGTCCGGCCATTTCTTTTTCAACAAGCCGTACGGCCGGGGCTATGACGACGGCATGATCTTCGCCCTCGCGGTCTGCGACATGCTCGACCGCAATCCGGGAAAGTCCATGGCGGACTTGCGCAAGGCGCTGCCGAAGACCTGGGGCTCGCCCACCATGGCGCCGCATTGCGACGACGAGAAAAAATACGGCGTGGTCGACGCGGTGGTGAAGCATTTCGAGGCGATGAAGACGAAGGGCGAGACGTTCGACGGCCAGCCGATCCGCGATCTCAACACCGTCAATGGCGTGCGCGTCACCGTCGCGGACGGCACCTGGGGCCTGGTGCGCGCCTCCTCCAACAAGCCGGAGCTGGTGGTGGTGGTGGAAAGTCCCGTGTCGGAAGCCCGCATGCGCGAAATGTTCAAGGCGGTCGACGCCGTGCTGCGCACGCATTCGGAAGTCGGCGAATACAATCAGACGATTTGATGTGCAGCGGCGGCGCGCCGCCTATCCCCAAAAGCGGCCGCTGCCGCCGATGACGACGACGATGAGGCCGAGCGGCAGATTGACCATGATGATCTGACGGATGCGGTTAAGGTTGGCGGCGGCGGCCGGCCAATCTTGCGCATCGACGGCGCGCTTGAACGCCAGCCACGGTCCGTGGAACAGCCAGACGAACAACGCGATCATCACCCAGCCGATCGCCTGCATCAGATTGATATAGAGCGGCGCCTCGGCGAAGCCGCCGAAGCCCTTGGCCAGCATCCAGTAGCCGCTGGCGAGCAGCAGCAGCACCGAGACCCACACCCAGGGAAGGAATTTCGCAAAGAAATTCCGCCACAACCGCAACCGCTGCGGCGGTTCCAGTGCGCCGGCCGCCGGGCGCAGGCAAACATAGGCCGCGAACATGCCGCCGACCCAGACAACGGTGCCGAGAATGTGGAAGGCGAGGGCGAGGGTGATTTGCAGCATGGTCGGCTCCCAGCTTGGGGTGATGATTGGCTGCTACGATAACGCAGTGAATACCGGATGTCCCGCTTTCGCGGAGCGTGACAGTTTGTAACACTACGATCATGCGCATTGCCATTCTCGGCGCCGGCCCGGCCGGTCTTTATCTTAGCTTTCTGATCAAGCGCCGCTTGCGCCGAGCGGACGTCACCGTCATCGAGCAGAATCCGGCCGACGCCACTTTCGGCTTCGGCGTGGTGTTCTCCGACCGCGCGCTCGAATTCCTGCGCGAGGACGACGAGGAAACCTATGCCGCAATCGTGCCGCAGATGGAATCATGGAACGACATCGCCATCGTCCATCGCGGCGAGCGCGTGGTCATCGACGGCGTCGGCTTTGCCGCGGTCGGCCGGCTGAAACTGCTGCAACTGCTGCAGGCGCGCGCGCGGTCGGTCGGCGTCGCGCCGGTCTACCGGCGCACGATCAAAAATCTCGACGAACTCGACGGCTTCGATCTTGTGGTCGGCGCCGATGGCGTGAACTCGCTGGTGCGGCACAGCCACGCGTTGGACTTCGGCGCCAGCCTCGACCATCTCAGCAACCGCTTCGCCTGGTTCGGCACAGCCAAACGCTTCGAGACGCTGACGCAGACCTTTATCGCGAGCGAGCTTGGGTCTTTCAATGCGCATCATTACCGCTACGCGCCGGACCAAAGCACCTTCATCGTCGAGGTCGATCAGCCGACCTTTGAACGGGCCGGTTTCGCGCGCATGAGCGAAAAGGAAGCCCGCGCCACCTGCGAGCGCATCTTTGCCGAGGCGCTCGACGGCCATTCGCTGATCTCCAACAATTCGATCTGGCGACAGTTCCCGCTCGTGCACAACGCGCGTTGGTTGCACGAAAACCGCGTTCTGATCGGCGACGCGCTGCACACCGCGCACTTCTCCATCGGCTCCGGCACAAGGCTGGCGATGGAGGACGCCATCGCGCTCGACAAGGCGTTGGCGGCGCATCCGGGCGACTTGGGCCGGGCGTTGGCAGGCTTCGAGGCCGCGCGGCGGCCGATTTTGGAAAAGCTGGTGGCGGGCGCCAATGGCAGCGCCGAATGGTACGAGCGCTTCGCCGATCACATGCGGCTCGCACCCGTCGATTTCGCCATGAGCTACATCATGCGCTCGGGCCGCATCGACATCGAGCGCCTGCGCAAGCTTTCGCCGCGCTTCGTCGCCCGCTACGAGCGGGAGCGGGCCTAGGGCGTTGTAGCGGTTAGGGCAAGCGAGGGGGGCGATCACGTCCGCTTTCGCGCGTATCGCGGACATAAGGCGCAGTAGGCATAGTCGTCAGCTTTTGACGCATAAGCGACATTGGGTTTCAGATAGTTGTGGGCAATCCAGTCTTTTGGGCGGATGACTTCGTTTACATTAATAAAGCCTTAACGAAGCGCTGCGGCAAACAAACGAAACGCGGCCTTAAATTTTTCACGGCAATGTTTCGCAGAAGTTTTATTGCGAGACCCCGGGGCCATGATTCAAGCGCTTGCTCGCATTGTGACGTCATTCTGTCGTGAGAACTCCGGCAATATCGCCGTCACCTTTGGATTGGCGGTCTTACCAATCACTATGTCAGTCGGAGCCGCTGTAGATTTCAGCCTCGCGAACAGAACGAAGACCATCCTCAACGAATACGCAGATGCAGCCGCTCTTTCCGCAGTTAGTAAATCTGCGATGTCGTTGACTGCGGATGCTGCTCAAACGAACGCGGCGAATTTCTTCAAAGCACAGGCGGCCACACTAAAGCGTGGCAGCGTCGGCAATGTGTCAGCTACGGTCACTGACAGCGCTACCGTGCGCACCGCAGTCGTAAGCTATACGGCAAGCGTCCCTACCGCTTTCATGGGTCTTGCCAGTATCAATAACATCGCCGTTTCCGGGTCGTCGACGGCGGCGTCCGCCACTCCGGCGTACATAGATTTCTATCTATTGCTGGACAACACCCCCATCGATGGGCGTTGGCGCTACGCCGGCCGACGTGACCAAGATGGTCAACAACACGTCGGATCAATGTGCGTTCGCGTGTCACCAGCTGGATATCTCCCCGAACGACTATTACGGCCTCGCAAAAAAGCTTGGGGTAACAACGTGCATCGATGTGGTGCGAAGCGCGACGCAACAGCTTATGGACACGGCGACCGCGACTCAGACGGCACCGAGCCAATTTCGCATGGCGATCTACACGTTTGGTTCGTCCGCAAGAAACGCCGGCTTGACGAAAATCTTTAACCTTTCGTCCAGCCTCTCAAGCGCGAAGACGGCGGCCGCGAATATCGACCTGATGACCGTGCCCTATCAGAACTACGCCAGCGATACGGACACCAACTTCGACGATGTCTTTCCGGACATCAACAATGAGATTTCGACCCCGGGCGATGACTCCAAGTCATCATCGCCGCTGAAAATTCTCTTCTTCGTCTCCGACGGCGTCGCTGACGCCGCTAATATATCGTGTTCACAACCGACAACAGCGGGCCAAGACCCACAGACCAATAAACAATACACCAGGTGCCAAGAGCCGCTCAATGTATCCTTATGCACGACGATGAAGAACCGTGGCATCAAGATCGCGGTGCTCTACACGACCTATCTGGCTTTGCCGACCAACGCTTGGTACATGAGCTGGATTGATCCGTTCAATAAGGGGCCTTATGGCCCATCTCCTAACAGCCAAATCGCCGCAAATATGCAGAGCTGCGCTTCGCCAGGATTTTATTTCGAGGTGAGCCCGACCGATGGAATTTCCGAGGCGATGAATGTGCTTTTTCAAAAGGTGGTGCAGTCGGCGCGGCTGACCAAGTAGCCCACAGCATCAAGCGTTCGCAAGCGAAGCAATAGCGGCAACGATCCTGAATTAGTTTTGTGCGCCTTCAGCTTGCTCTATTGTACGCTTCTGGCACATTTGCGACCGAGCATGGCCGCCGTTCGAAGGCCGCGTCTGGTCGGCAAGCGGACGTAAGCGAGCGCTCGCTCGCCGCATAGCGCTCGCTCAGTCCTTCTCTTCCTTGAACGTGTCGCGGAAGGGATGCGCGGGATAGACGCCGAGGATGGTCAGCTCCTTGGAGAAGAAGGCGAGCTCCTCGAGCGCGAACACCAGCGCGCGGTCGTCCGGGTGGCCCTCGACGTCGGCATAGAATTGGGTGGCGAAGAAATTGCCGCCGATCATGTAGCTCTCGAGCTTGGTCATGTTCACGCCGTTGGTGGCGAAGCCGCCAAGCGCCTTGTAGAGCGCGGCCGGCAGGTTGCGCACCCGGAATACGAAGGTGGTGACGACCTTGCCCTTGCCGGGCTGCGCCCATTTCTTTTCGCGCGACAGCACGATGAAGCGCGTGGTCGAATGGGATTCGTCCTCGACATTTTCTTTCAGGATATTGAGGCCGTAGATCTCGGCGGCCAGCCGCGAGGCGATCGCCGCGCGGCTTACGTCCTTGCTCTCGGCCACTTCGCGCGCCGAGCCGGCGGTGTCGGCGGCGACCACCGGCTTGAGCTTTAATTCGCGGATCATGCCGCGGCACTGCCCGAGCGCCATCACGTGGCTCTCCACCGTCTTGATGGTTTTCAGGCTGGCGCCCTGCGGCGCCATCAGCTGATTGCGGATCGGCAGGAACCACTCGGCGATGATGTGCAAGCCGGAGTCCGGCATCAGGTGATGAATGTCGGCGACCCGGCCGGCGATCGAATTCTCGATCGGGATCATGCCGAGATCGACGTCGCCGCCGACCAATGCGGAGAAGCAATCCTCGAAGGTTGGGCAGGGCACCGGCTCGTGATCGGGATAGGCTTCCTGGCAGGCGAGATGCGAGTTCGCCCCCGGTTCGCCCTGGAAGATGATTTTCTTTCGCTGGCTCATTGCTGTCCCGTACGCGGTCGGGAATGGCTTCGTCAACAGTCAGTTCGGGCTACCTCACCCCGAGGAGCCCGCGAACGCGGGCGTCTCAAAGGGTCGACGCGGCCGGCCGCGAGACAACGCCATTGCCTGTCTTACCGCAGCACCCGGAAAGCCGTGTGAAAGAGCGGCCTGCTCTTGGTATGCTTTGTGACCGCCCGACATCGAAGGTTTCACCTTTGGAGGCTGCACATGCCTGCGCAAAATTCGGTTGGATTCTGGGTGCTCGGAGGAGGGGCGCTTTTCATATGTGTGACGCTGCCGGTCGGTCAAACCATGAGCTTGATCGATTACGACCTTACAGTTTCGTGGGGCCTGCAAGAACCGGCCAGCGAAATCACGGCAATGGGCGTAGTCCTCAACAAGGCATTCGCGGCCGCCGACACGGTCGTTTATCTGCCGCTGATGGTGATCGGCCTTGCCGGTCTGTGGCTGAGAAAGAAATGGGGGCTGATCGCCCTCTCGGCCGGCTTGGGCATCACGGCCTATTGGATCATCGAAGTACTTTACTTCATCTATGCCGCCAGGGGGCTGCCAGGATTCACCCTTTCCAAACAGACGACTTTCACACTGATGCTTGTTCCCCTTGTCGTGTACGCCATTTGGGGATTGGTATTTCTCTGCCGCGACCGCGATCGGTTTCGCTGACCGCAACTGACATTGCATGGTTGCGCGCTTTTTGCGATCAAGTCAGGAAATTATCGCACGTTCCGACTCAGTGCTCGGAATGCGACAGGATTGCCCGCGCGCGCTCCAGATCCTCCGGCGTATCGACGCCGAGCGGGGCGCTATTAACCACCACCACGTCGATGCGCATGCCGGCGTCGAGCGCGCGCAATTGCTCGAGCCGCTCGCGCTGCTCGTTGGCGGACGGCGGCAGCTTGACGAAACGCTCTAGCGCCGCGCGCCGATAGGCGTAAAGCCCGATGTGGTGATAGTGCGGACCCGGACCGGTGGCATCGGCGCGGGTGAACGTGAGCGCGCGAAAGCGGTTGGGTGCGATCGCGGTGCCCGAAATCTTGACCACGTTCGGATTGCTGCGTTCGGCCGGATCGCTGATGAGCGCGGCGAGCGTCGCGATATCGACTTGTCGGTCGGATAGCGGCGTCAGCGCCGCGCGAATGTCGGCGGGATCGATGGTCGGCAGGTCGCCCTGCACATTGACCACGATCTCGATGCGGCGCTCCGGATCGAGCGCCTCCAGCGCCTCGAAAATGCGGTCGGAGCCGGACACATGGTCGGCGCGGGTCATCACCGCGCGGCCGTTCGCCTTTTCCACCGCAGCCTGGATCGCCTCGGAATCGGTCGCTACCACCGCCTCGCCGATACGAGCGCATTGCGCGCGCCGCAGCACGTGCACGATCATCGCTAGCCCATGGATATCGGCCAGCGGCTTGCCGGGCAGGCGGATGGAGGCCATGCGGGCCGGGATGAGGATAATTGCGTTGGGCATTGCTTTGGACGGCAGGCTGAGGACGGGCAGCTTGGCCCGGCCGGACTGACGAATGTCGAATGTGCAGCGGCGCTTATACGGGTTGCCAGAACCCAGGCAAACCGGTATCTGTCCGCCGCCGCCGGAACCTCGGGGGCGACCCGTCCCGCACCGTTCTCGCCCCGCTTCGGGAGCCGTTTTCCGATGAATTCCTTCGAACTCAACAAGATCCTCGGCGCCATCCTCGGCACCTGCCTGATCACGCTCGCGCTTAATATCGGCGCCGGCGCCATTTTCGCACCCGAGAAGCCGGCGAAGCCGGGCTACGCGATCGCTGTCACGGGGCATGGCGAGGGCGAGAAGGCCGGCGCGGCCAAGGAGGCCGAACAGCCGGTCGAAACGCTGCTGGCCGCGGCCTCGGTGGAAAAGGGCCAAGCCACCGCCAAGCAGTGCCAGGCCTGCCACACCTTCGAGAAGGGCGGTCCCAACCGGGTCGGTCCCAATTTGTGGAATATCGTCGACCGGGCGCGCGCCTCCGAGGCGGGCTTCAACTATTCGGCGGCCATGAAGGCCAAGGGCGGCAAGTGGAGCTTCGACGAGCTCAGCAAGTTCCTGGCCAATCCGCGCGGCTATATCCAGGGCACGGCGATGACCTTCGCCGGCCTGGCGCGCGACACCCAGCGCGCCGACGTGATCAGTTACCTGCGCACCTTGGCGGATAGCCCGGTGCCGCTGCCGAAGGCGGCCGCCAACACGCCGGCTCCGGCAGCCGCGGCTCCTCCTGCCGCCAAGCCGGCCGAGGCGCCCAAGGCTGCTGCTGCGCCGGCAGCCGCACCGAAGAAGTAATCAAAGCGGCGATCCATTCATGACGCGGCCGGGCCAAGCCCGGCCGTTTCGTTATGGGCAGCCCGGTTGCGGCGTTTGGCCACGCAAATTTGACGGCGCCGGGATGCCTGAAGTTCCAGGCCGCTGGTGGCGGACCGAAAAACCGACATAATCACCCGCGATGGCGTCATGAGCAGCCTTTCGCGAGCGCCGGAGTATTTTTGCATGAAATTCACTCGACGGTCCGTCATCCGCGCCACCGCCGCCACGCTGGTGGCGCCTGCCTTGGGCGCGCTCGGCGCCGGATCGTTTGCCGGCCGCGCCGTGGCGCAAACGCGCAACTGGAAGCACGGCCTGTCGCTGTTCGGCGAGCTGAAATATCCGGAAGGCTTCCAGCATTTCGACTACGTCAATGCGGCCGCGCCGCAGGGCGGCGTGGTGCGGCAGATCGCGTTCGGCACCTTCGATAATTTCAATCAGGTGGTGTCCGGCGTGAAGGGCAGCCTCGCCATGGGCACCGAGCTGTTCACCGAAACGCTGATGACGCCGGCGCTCGACGAAGTGTCGACCGAATACGGGCTGCTGGCGGAAGCGGTCAGTCACCCGGACGATCATTCGTCGGTCACCTATCGCTTGCGCGCTAATGCGCGCTGGCACGACGGCAAGCCGGTAACGGCGGACGATGTGATCTTTTCATTCAATACGTTCAAGACCAACAGTCCGCAGCTCGGCGCCTATTACAGCCACGTCGTAAAGGCGGAGAAGACCGGCGAGCGCGAGATCACCTTCACTTTCGACGGTCCGGGCAATCGCGAATTGCCGCAGATCGTCGGCCAGCTGCCGGTGTTGCCAAAGCACTGGTGGGAAGGCACCGACACGTCGGGCAAGAAGCGCGACGTCACCCAGACCACGCTGGAGCTGCCGCTCGGCTCCGGGCCCTATCGCCTCAAGGAGTTTGTGCCCGGCCATACCATCGTCTACGAGAAGGTCGCCGACTATTGGGGCAAGGACGTCAACGTCACCATCGGCACCCGGAATTTCCAGCAGCTCCGCTTCGAATATTTCCGCGATTCCACGGTGGCGCTGGAAGCGTTCAAGGGCGACCAGGCCGACTGGCGCACCGAGAACAGCGCCAAGAACTGGGCGACGGCTTATGATTTCCCCGCCGTGCGCGACAAGCGCGTGGTGCTGGAGGAATTTCCGGTCCGCAATTTCGGCCTCATGCAGGCGTTCGCGTTCAATATCCGGCGCGACAAGTTTAAGGATCCGCGCGTGCGCCGCGCCTTCAACTTCGCCTTCGATTTTGAGGAAATGAACAAGCAGATCTTCTTCGGCCAGTACAAACGCATTTCCAGCTATTTTGAGGGCACCGAGCTGGCGTCGTCGGGGCTGCCGGAAGGCAAGGAGCTGGAAATTCTCGAAGCCGTCCGCGACAAGGTGCCGGCCGACCTTTTCAGCAAGCCTTACAGCAATCCGGTTGGCGGCAATCAGCAGGCGAATCGTAACAATCTGCGCGATGCGCTCGCGCTGCTGCGCGATGCCGGCTACGAAATTCGAAACACCAAACTGGTCAACGCCAAGACCGGCGAGCCGTTTAGCGTCGAATGCTTGGCGGAGGATCCGGCGACCGAGCGCTACGTGCTGTTCTACAAGCCCTCGCTCGAGCGGGTCGGCATGACGGTGAATGTGCGCGTGGTCGATGCCGCGCAATACGAGAACCGGTTGCGGCAATGGGATTTCGACATCATCGCCGCGTCTTGGGGCGAGTCGCTGTCGCCGGGCAACGAGCAGCGCGGCTACTGGAGCTCGGCCGCCGCCGACCAGCCCGGCTCGCGCAACTTGGTCGGCATCAAGAATCCGGCCGTCGATGCGCTGATCGAGCGCCTTATCTTTGCCAAGGACCGCGACGAGTTGGTCGCCGCCACCAAGGCGCTCGATCGCGTGCTGCTGTGGAATTTCTACGTCGTGCCGCAATGGACCTACGGCAAGGTGCGCGCGGCGCGCTGGGACCGCTTCGGCCGTCCGGACAACATGCCGAAATACGGGCTTTCGGCGTTCCCGACCATCTGGTGGTGGGACGCGGACAAGGCGGCTAAGGTGCCGCAGCGGTCGTGACGCTGATGCGATTGAGCCGCCGCCGCGCGTTGAGCATTATCGTAGGCGCGGCTGCCGCTGGCGCCGGCCGGCATTTCGTCAGTCCAGCCGCCGCGCAAGACGCCGAGCGTCACGGCATGTCCGCCTTCGGTGATCTGAAATACCCGGAAGATTTCCCGCACTTCAATTACGTCAACCCGAACGCACCCAAGGGCGGCGTGTTCTCGCAGATCGGCCCGAACCGCCAGTACAATCAGTCGTTCCAAACCTTTAATTCGCTCAACAGCTACATCCTGAAAGGCGACGCCGCCCAGGGCATGGAGCTCACTTTCGCGACCTTGATGGTGCGCTCGGGCGACGAGCCCGACGGCATGTATGGGCTGGCCGCGCGTAGCGTTGGCATCTCCGACGACGGGCTGACCTACCGCTTCTCGCTGCGTCCACAGGCAAGATTCCACGACGGCACGCCGCTCACCGCGCATGACGTCGCGTTCTCGCTAGCGACCCTGAAAGAAAAAGGGCATCCGATCATCACCCAGCTGCTGCGCGACTTCAAAGGCGCGGAGGCCATCGACGACCACACCGTCGTGGTGCGCTTCGCCGAGAAACGGGGCCGCGACGTGCCGCTGTTCGTTGCCGGCCTGCCGATTTTCTCGCGCGCCTATTATTCCAAGCAGGTGTTCGACCAGTCGACGCTGGAGACGCCGCTCGGCAGCGCCGCCTACAAGGTCGCCCGCTTCGAAATCGGGCATTTTATCGAGTTCGAGCGGGTGCAGGACTGGTGGGGCGCCGATCTGCCGGTGGCGCGCGGGCAGAACAATTTCGATATCGTGCGCTTCGAATATTATCGCGACCGCGAGGTCGGCTTCGAAGGCTTCACCGCCAAGAACTATTTGTTTCGCGAGGAGTTTACCTCGCGCACATGGGCGACGCGCTACGACTTCCCGGCCTTTAACGACGGCCGCGTCAAGCGCGACGTGCTGGCGGACGATACGCCGTCCGGCGCGCAGGGCTGGTTCATCAATATGCGGCGCGAGAAATTCAAGGACGCCCGCCTGCGCGAGGCGTTGATCGATGCGTTCGATTTCGAATGGACCAACAAGAACATCATGTACGGCTCCTACCAGCGCACGCATTCGGTGTTCCAGAATTCGCCGATGATGGCGAAGGGCAAGCCGGATGCCGCCGAACTCGCGCTGCTCGAGCCGTTCCGCGGCAAGCTGCCGGACGAGGTGTTCGGCGAGCCCTATGTGCCGCCGGCCACCGACGGCAGCGGCCAGGACCGCCGCTGGCTGCGGCGCGGCGCGCAGCTGCTCAACGAGGCCGGCTTTGCGCTCCGGGACGGCAAGCGCGTGCTGCCGAATGGGACGCCGATTGCCATCGAGTTCCTGATCGACGAGCCGACGTTCCAGCCGCACCATATGCCGTTCATCAAGAATCTCGGCACGCTCGGCATCGACGCCAGCTTGCGCATCGTCGATCCGGTGCAATACCGCGCCCGCGTCGACGGCTTCGATTTCGACATCACGGTCGAGCGCTTCAGCTTTTCCGAGACCCCGGGCGACTCGCTGCGCACCCATTTCTCCTCAGCTGCCGCCGCCACCAAGGGCTCGCAGAACCTGGCCGGCATCGCCGATCCGGCCGTCGACGCGCTGGTCGACATCATCATCGCCGCCAAGACGCGCCCCGAGCTGGTCACCGCCTGCAAGGCGCTCGACCGCGTCATCCGCGCGGGGCGCTACTGGATTCCGCACTGGTACAAAGCGTCGCACTGGATCGCCTATTGGGACATGTTCGGCCGCCCCGCCGCCAAACCGCGCTACTTCCGCGGCATTCCGGAGACCTGGTGGTACGACCGCGCCAAGGCGGCGAAGCTGGAGTAGGCGGCATCGCGTGCCGCGATTTCAGTGCTTTCACCGCGCCGCGGAATGACATACTGAGAGGCCCAACCTGAGAGTCGCATGAGTGCCTATATCATCCGCCGTCTGCTGTTCATGGTGCCGACGATGCTCGGCATCCTGCTGGTCGCTTTCGTCGTGGTGCAGTTCGCGCCCGGCGGCCCGGTCGAGCAGGTGATCGCCAAGCTCACCGGCAGCGACACCGGTGCGACCTCGCGCATTTCCGGCTCGCCCGGTGGCGACTTCGGCAACCGCGGCATGGTGCAGGGCGGCTCGCAAGTCGACGCCGTGAGCTCCAAGTATCGCGGCGCGCAGGGGCTCGATCCGGAATTCATCAAGAAGCTGGAAAAGCAGTTCGGCTTCGACAAGCCGGCCTATGAGCGCTTCGGTCTGATGCTGTGGAACTATATGCGCTTCGATTTCGGCAAAAGCTATTTCCGCGACGTCAGCGTGCTGCAACTGGTCAAGGAGAAGCTGCCGGTCTCGATGTCGCTCGGCATCTGGATGACGCTGCTCACCTATCTGATCTCGATTCCGCTCGGCATCCGCAAGGCGGTCGACGACGGCTCGCGCTTCGACATGTGGACCTCGAGCGTCATCATTGTCGGCTATGCCATCCCCGGCTTCCTGTTCGCGATCCTGCTGATCATCCTGTTCGCCGGCGGCTCGTTCTTCGACTGGTTTCCGTTGCGCGGGCTCTATTCGGAGAATTGGGCGCAACTGCCGTGGTGGCATAAGATTCTCGACTATTTCTGGCACCTCACTTTGCCGATCATATCGATGGCGCTGTCCGCATTCGCCACCATGACGCTGCTGACCAAGAACTCGTTCCTCGAGGAAATCCGTAAGCAATACGTACTCACCGCCCGCGCCAAGGGCTGCACGCGTAACCAGGTGCTGTACGGCCACGTGTTCCGCAACGCCATGCTGATCGTCATCGCCGGATTTCCCTCAGCCTTCGTGCACGCCTTCTTCACCGGCTCGCTGCTGATCGAAACAATCTTTTCGCTCGACGGCCTCGGCCTGCTCGGCTTCGAAAGCGTGCTCAACCGCGACTATCCGGTGGTGTTCGCAACGCTCTTCATCTTCTCGCTCATCGGCGTGGTGGTGAACCTGATCTCCGATCTCACTTATACGTGGATCGATCCGCGCATCGACTTCGAGACGCGGGAGGTCTGAGGTGGACGCGCGCGCCGGCATCAAGTCGCCCGATAGCACCGCCTTCGGCACCACCGGCCTCGACGTGCCGGCGGAGCGGCGCTGGATCACGATCTCGCCGCTCAACCGGCGGCGCTGGGACAACTTCAAGGCCAACCGGCGCGGCTATTGGTCGTTGTGGCTCTTCCTCGCGATGTTCCTGATTTCGCTGTTCGCGGAATTCATCGCCAACGACAAGCCGGTCTATATCCACGTCAACGACAGATCGTTCTTTCCGGCGGTCATGACCTATCCCGACACCGCGTTCGGCGATCCCAACGACAAGAACCTGTTCGGCACCGCCGCCGATTTTCGCGACGACTACCTGATGAGCCTGATCACGAAGGAAGGCGGCACCGTGATCTGGCCGCTGATCCGCTTCTCCTACAACACACAGGTGAGCAAGCCGCCATCGCCGTTTCCGTCCAAGCCGACCTGGCTGCTGAACCAAAAGGATTGCGAGTTTGCCGCCAGCCACGGCTTCGCCAAATGCGGCGAGCAGGAATACAACTGGCTCGGCACCGATGACGGCGGCCGCGACCTGGTGGCGCGGCTGATCTACGGCTTCCGCATCTCGGTGCTGTTCGGACTCGTGCTGACGATCATTTCATCGATCATCGGCGTCGCCGCCGGCGCGGTGCAGGGCTATTTCGGCGGCTGGGTCGACCTGTTGTTCCAGCGCTTCATCGAAATCTGGACCTCGATCCCGTCGCTTTATCTGTTGCTGATCGTTTCATCGGTGCTGGTGCCGGGCTTTTTCGTGCTGCTCGGCATCCTGCTGTTGTTCTCATGGGTCTCGCTGGTTGGCTTGGTGCGCGCGGAATTCCTGCGCGGACGCAATTTTGAATACATCATGGCCGCGCGCGCGCTCGGCGTTTCGAACGCCGTCATCATCTTCCGCCACCTGCTGCCGAACGCCATGGTGGCGACCATGACGTTCCTACCGTTCATTTTGTCGTCCTCGGTGATGACGCTGACCGCGCTCGATTTCCTCGGCTTCGGTCTGCCGCCCGGCTCGCCCTCGCTCGGCGAGATGCTCTCGCAAGCTAAAGCCAATGTGAATGCGCCGTGGCTCGGATTGACCGGCTTCTTCAGCATCGCGGTGATGCTGTCGCTGCTGATTTTCATCGGCGAGGCGGTGCGCGACGCCTTCGATCCGCGAAAGACCTTCCGATGAGCGCGCCCGAAACACTGCTCTCGGTTCGCGATCTCTCGGTCGCCTTCGGCCAGGGCGCGCGCGCGGTGCTGGCGGTCGACCGCGTCTCGTTCGACATCGGCAAGGGCGAGACGGTGGCGCTGGTCGGCGAGTCCGGTTCCGGCAAGTCGGTCACCGCGCTGTCGGTGATGAAGCTGTTGCCCTATCCGGCGGCGCATCACCCCTCCGGCACGATCGTATTCCAGGGCCGCGAGATGCTGACCATGGCGGAGTCCGCCATCCGCCACGTCCGCGGCAACGACATCACCATCATCTTCCAAGAGCCGATGACCTCGCTCAATCCGCTGCACACGATCGAAAAGCAAATCGGCGAGATATTGTTGTTGCATCAGGGGCTTACGGGGCAGGCGGCGCGCGCGCGCATCATCCAGTTGCTCGATCATGTCGGCATCCCCGATCCGCAAGGGCGGCTGGCGAGCTATCCGCACCAGTTGTCGGGCGGCCAGCGCCAGCGCGTGATGATCGCGATGGCCTTGGCGAATGAGCCCGACCTGCTGATTGCCGACGAGCCGACCACCGCGCTCGACGTGACGGTGCAGGCGCAAATCCTGAAACTGCTCAAGGACACGCAGCAGCGGCTCGGCATGTCGATGCTGTTCATCACCCATGACCTAGGCATTGTGCGCAAGCTCGCCGACCGGGTCTGCGTGATGCAGCAGGGAAAAATTGTCGAGCAGGGCGAAGTCGAGCGCGTGTTCACCGCGCCCGAGCATCCCTATACACGCGCACTTCTCGCCGCCGAGCCGAAGCCCGATCCGGCGCCGCCGCGGCCGGACGCGCCGATGGTGGTGCAAACCAAAGATCTGAAGGTGTGGTTTCCGATCAAGCGCGGCGTGCTGCGCAAGGTGGTCGGGCATATCAAAGCGGTTGATGGCGTCAGCATCGAGGTGCGCAAGGGCGAGACGCTTGGCGTCGTGGGCGAGTCCGGCTCGGGAAAAACCACGCTGGGCCTGGCGATCCTGCGGCTGATCTCGTCCGATGGTCCGGTCGCGTTCATGGGGCACACCATTCAGGGCCTCAAGTTCAAGCAGATGCGGCCGTTCCGCCGCGACATGCAGATCGTGTTCCAGGATCCTTACGGCTCGCTGTCCCCGCGCATGTCGGTGTCCGACATCATCGAGGAGGGCCTGTGGGTACATCATCCGCATCTGCCGGCGGCTGAGCGCGAGCGCCGCGTGGTGGCCGCGCTCACCGACGTCGGGCTCGATCCCGCGACGCGCTTCCGCTATCCGCACGAATTCTCCGGCGGCCAGCGCCAGCGCGTCGCGCTGGCTCGCGCGCTGGCGCTGGAGCCGACCTTCATCGTGCTCGACGAGCCGACCAGCGCGCTCGACATGTTGATTCAGGCGCAGATGGTCGATCTGTTGCGCGACCTGCAGAAGCGGCGCGATCTCACTTATATGTTTATCTCGCACGATCTGCGCGTGGTAGCCGCGCTGGCGAGCCGGCTCTTGGTGCTGCGCAACGGCAAGATGGTGGAAGAGGGCGCGGCGGCGGAGCTGTTCAAGAACCCGAAGAGCGATTACACACGCGCGCTGTTTGCCGCCGCCTTCAATCTAGAAACAGCGCCCGAGGGCGTTGTTTCGCAATAGGTAGTGGCGATGCGCGATCGTCCCGAACTCGCCGATCTTCCCGCCGATGTCGCGCTCTCCGCGCCCGAACTGCTCGCCAAGGGCTATCGCGACTACCTGCGCTTTCGGCTGACGCTGCGAGGTGCGGACGGCGCTCCAGTCACCCAAACCCGCGACGTCTTCCTCGGCGGCAAAGTGGTGGCGGTGCTGCCGATCGATCTTGCACGCGGTGAAGTCGTCTTGATCCGGCAGTTTCGTCTGCCGGCGCATCTCGCCAATGGCCGCGGCGACATGATCGAGATGGTGGCGGGACGGGTCGAGGCGGGCGAGCAACTTGCTGCAGCGGCGCGGCGCGAATGCATCGAGGAGATCGGGGTCGCGCCGAGCGAACTGGTCGAGCTGTTCAGTTACCTGACGACGCCGGGATTGACCGATGAGGAGGTCACCGTTTTCCTCGCCGCCATCGATGCGGCACGGGTCCCGGCACGTTCAGGCGCAGCAACAGAAGGCGAGCAAATTGGCACCGTCCGCGTCTCCATCGACGCCGCGATTGCGGCGCTGAACCAAGGCGAGATGCGCAACGGTCCGCTCGTCATCGTATTGCAATGGCTGGCGCTCAATCGCGGCCGTATCGCCGAGCTGTTGGCGTCGCGCTAGGAAACTCGCTTCACGCTGGTGATCTCGCTGCCGGCGGCCTTGATACGGGCGATAACGTCTTTCGCCGGCTCGATCGCGACCATCATGTGATGCGCATTGGCGTGAATGAGCGTCGTCGTATCACGCGCGATGGCGACATGGCCCTTCCAGAACACCAAGTCGCCGCGCCGTAGGTCGACGAGCGACGATAATTTGCCGAGCGCCAGTTCCTGCATGTCGCTGTCGCGCGGGCAGGCGATGCCGGCGGCCTGCAGCGCGACCTGCACCAGCCCTGAGCAGTCTAGCCCAAGCAATGTCTTGCCGCCCCACAGATAAGGCGCGGCGAGAAATGTCTCGGCGACCGCGACAAAATCCGGCTGCCTCGCCTTGATCGGCGCAAGATGCACGACCGGCACATGCCATCCGGAGGCGGTGACGGCGAAGCGTTCGTCCTGCCGTACGATTGTAAGCATCGCGCCCATCGGCAGGCCACCGACCGGCGGCAGCTTGATGTCCGGTCCGGGGAAGCCGAGCGTGCGCGGGACCGCGACTTTGTGCGTCGGCGCCGAACCGGCAAGCCCAAGTGCGTTCGCCGACAGCCAGCCGACATAGCCGTCATTTTCGAGCTGGCCCCAGGCCCAGCCTTCCTCGGTCGTCTCGTAGACCATCACGCTCTCGCCCATCAGCGCTTGCGTGTCGAGCCGCGCCTCGTGCGACGGCGCGCGGCGCACACCGGCGATCGGTTCGATCACTTGCTGGCGCGTGCCCTCGACGAAGCGCTCGGCTTCGACCTTGCCTTGCAGACGCTTTGCCGCGAGCTCGGGGCGGAACGGATGGATGCGGGGATCGAGGGCGACCATAATTAAGAATAGCGCGCGGCGAGCATCGCGTAGAGCGCGCGTGCCGATTGGCATTCGGCGCCTTCCGGCCGGCCGGGCTTGGCCGATGCCGTCCAGGCGAAGATGTCGAGATGCAGCCAGGATTTCGCGGCGACGAACCGGCGCAGGAACAGCGCGGCAGTGATCGCGCCGCCCTGGCCGCCGGCGCTGACATTGTTAAGATCGGCCACTTTCGAATCCAGCATCTGATCGTAAGGTCGCCACAGCGGTAGCCGCCACAGCGGATCGTTTTCGGCCGCGCACGCGCTCGACAGTTCAGCGGCGAGCGCGTCGTCGTCGGTGAAAAACGGCGGCACCTCGGGCCCGAGTGCCACTCGCGCGGCGCCGGTGAGCGTGGCGAAATCGGCGATCAGCGCTGGGTTGTCCTCATCGGCGAGCGTAAGCGCGTCGGCGAGAACGAGCCGGCCTTCGGCGTCGGTATTGCCGATTTCGACGGTGAGCCCCTTGCGCGACTTGTAGATGTCGCGCGGGCGGAAGCTGGTGCCGGAAATGGAATTTTCCACCGCCGGAATGATGACGCGCAGGCGAACCTTAAGCCCGCGCGACATGATCATGTGGGCGAGCGCCAATGCGGTCGCCGCCCCGCCCATGTCCTTCTTCATATTGAGCATGCCGGCATCGGTCTTGATGTCGAGGCCGCCGGTATCGAAGCACACGCCCTTGCCAACCAGCGTGATTTTCGGATCGCTGTCCTTGCCCCACGTCAGATCGATCAGGCGCGGCGCGCGTGGCGATCCGGCGCCGACCGCATATACCAGCGGGAAATTCTTCGCGAGTTCGTTGCCACTGGTCACCTGCACGCCGGCGCCATGCTGCTTGGCCAGCGCGCGGGCGGCGTCCTCGAGCTCGGCTGGCCCCAAGTCGTTAGATGGCGTGTTGATGAGATCGCGGGCCAGCGTCACGCCCTCGACGATGCCGGTGAGGTCGTCGCCGTCCACGCCGTCCGGCAGCACGAGCCGCACGCTGCGCACATCCGCCTTGCGGTAACGGGTAAACTGATAGGCGCCCAAAGCGAAGGCTAAAGTGGCGAGCCGCGCGTCGTGCGGCGCGTTGGCGAAGCGGTAGATGCCGGGCGGCAGCAGGCCGGACAATTGTCCCGGCCGGAACGGATCGATTGCCCCATCGCCGGGACGTTCGAGCCCGAACAGTGCGCCGGCGAGCTTGCCGTCGGCCGCGGAAAGCAAGAGCAGCTGGCCGGCTTTGGGCTCGAAGCCGGCGGCAGCGATGAAAGCGCGTTCGTGCTCACCGAGGCCCTGGCGGATGGAATCGACATTGCCGGCGTGCACGAACCAGATCGGGACGCCTTGCGCCTCGCTGGCGCTCGCAAAAATGGGATGCATGGTCACTCCGCGGCGTCGCGCTTCGGAGGCTTCGGCGCGTAGCCGTCACGCTTCTGCGGCAGTTTCCAGTCCAGCATCTTGGAGGCGACCAGCGTGCGCAGCACCTGCGCGGTGCCGCCGCCGATGGTGAACATGCGCACGTCGCGCGCCATGCGTTCGAGCGGCAGCTCGCGGGAATAGCCGCGCGCGCCGAAGAGCTGCAGCGAGTCATTGACGATTTTGATCGCGGCCTCCGAGGCGAAGACTTTCGCCTGCGCCGCCAGCATCGGGTCGGGGAAGGCGCTGCCGTCGGCGCCGCGCGAGCGCGCCGCCGCATAGAGCATCAGGCGCGAGGCGGTGAGCTGGGTCTGCATGTCGGCGAGCATCCATTGCAGGCCCTGGAATTCGCCGATCGGGCGGCCGAACTGCACGCGGGTCTTGACCCATTCCAGCGCATGGTCGAGCGCGCCGGCGGCGATCCCCATGGCCACGGTGCCGGCGCCGACGCGCTGGCTGTTATAGGCATTCATCAGATCGGCGAAGCCGCGGCGGAAACCGGACGGCGGCAACACCGCCATCGCTGCCGGCACTGCAAGATCCTCGAACGCGAGCTCGCCCTCCGGCATGCCGCGCAGCCCCATGGTCTGCTCGCGCCGCGTGACGCGCAGGCCCTTGTCCAATCCTTTGGCCTCGTCGCGCACCGCGAGGAAGCCGCCGATGCCCAGCTCTTGCCCGCGTTCGTCAAATACGCGCGCGAAAATCAAATGTAGGCGCGACACGCCGGCGCCGGTGATCCAGTGCTTCTTGCCGTTGATCACATAAACATCGCCGCGCTTGTCGGCGCGGGTGGTCATGGCAGTGGTGTCACTGCCGGCATCCGGCTCGGTGATGCAGATGGCGGGCTTGTCGCCCTCCAGCACCAGCCGCGCCGCGAGCTGCTTCTGCGCCTCGCTGCCATAGGCCATCACCGTCGAGATCGCGCCCATATTGGTCTCGACCACGATGCGCGCGGTCACGGTGCAGGATTTCGCCATTTCCTCGATCACCAGCACGGCGTCGAGGAAGGAGCGGTCCTGGCCGCCGAGTGCTTTCGGCATGGTCATGCCGAGGAAGCCGGCCTCGCCGAGCGTCTTCACGATGTCCCAGGGGTATTGCTCGTCGCGGTCGATCGCCGCCGCGCGCGGGCGCACGATGTCCTGCGAGAAGGCGCGGGCGCGCGCCTGCAGCGCGATTTCGTCTCTGGAGAGTCCTAGGTCCATGGCGTGATCTTAAACCCGATGGCGCATGATCCCGAAAAGTGGAAACCGATTTTCGGAGAAGATCATGCGCAAACAAAATGTTAGGGGCCGCACTGGTTCAGTCCAAATGAACCAGGCGCCCGCGAGCTCAGTTTACAAGTTAACCACTCATTAGGGTTAACGTTTTATTGCTCGGGAATGTCGCTGGAATGCCAGCCACCGGAATCCCATGCGTCTCCCGTCAATCCACAAACCTTCTCCACCCAGCACTCTGGCTTGTCGCCCGGAGCCGATGAGCCGCGTCTCCAAATGCGAAAATGAAAATGGATCAGGCGAACGCGGTGCTTGGCGCCGCAAAACGGTCAACGGTGCATAATGGCGGTTAACTGGCGCATGATCGTTTTGCGAAAACCGGTTCCCATTTTTCGGGATCATGCGCTCCGCTTCATCAGCTTGGCGAGCAGCGGCGTGAGCAGGCCGCCGCGCGAGCGTTTCGCTTCGGCGCGTCCCGTGAGCATCTGCGCCAATTGGCGGAACATCTCCGCGGTCTTATGGCTCGAGGACACTTCGGCGATCATCTGGCCGTTGTTGGCGGCAGTGCCGAAAATCTGCGGCTCGAACGGAATGACCGCGAGCGGCTGGTCTTCCAGCGCCTTGGCGAAATCCGCCGGCGTGATCTCGGGCCGCTTCGGCACGCCGACCTGGTTGAGGCAGTAGTACGGCCGATGATCGTTCGGCCGCGCCGTGCGCAGCAGATCGACCATATTCTTGGCATTGCGCAGGTTGGCAAGATCGGGTCCGGCGACCACCAGGATGTCGTCGGCGCTGACCAGCAGCCGCTTGGTCCAACCCGACCACAGGTGTGGAACGTCGAGCACGACACAGGGGATAGAACTGCGCAGCGAATCGAGGATCGAATCGAAGGCCTCGGCGCCGAAGTCATAGACCCGGTCCAGCGTCGCCGGCGCGGCCAGCAGGCTCAGGTGATCGGTGCATTTCGACAACAGGCGGTCGACGAAGGCGGTGTCGACGCGGTCGGGCGAGAACACGGCGTCGGCGATACCTTGCGGCGGATCCTGATTGTAATCGAGTCCGGCGGTGCCGAAGGCGAGATCGAGATCGGCCACGACCGAATCGAGCGAGAGATCGCGCGCGATCGCCCACGCGATGTTGTGGGCCACGGTGGACGCGCCGACGCCGCCCTTGGCGCCGACCACGGCGATGATGCGACCGACGGGCTTGGCATCCGGCGCCGAGAACAGCCCACAGACCGAGCGCACGACGTCGATGGTGCCGATCGGCGCGATCAGGTAGTCGCTCACGCCGCGCCGCGTCAGGTCGCGATAGAGCGTGACGTCGTTGACGCGGCCGACCACAATCACCCGCGTGCCGGCGTCGCAGACCTCGGCGAGCTGATCGAGCCGGGCCAGGATGTCGTCGGAACGGTGTTCGGCCTCGATCAGGATGACGTTCGGCGTCGGCGAACTGCGATAGGCTTCGACCGCGGCGGTGGCGCCGCCCATCTGGATTTTCACATGCGCCTTGCCCAGACGGCGGTCCTCGCCGGCGGCCTGCACGGCAGCGGCGGTTTCAACTGTCTCGCAAAAGGCCTGTACTGAGACCCGCGGCGCGGGCGCGATATGTTCGTCGGCGGCGTTGTCGGCCGGCGCCGGCATCGACTCGTCTTCGGCGACTGCGACTTGTTGAGCGTGCTTTATCATTTGCCGACATCACCGATCTTGCCGGTGTCGTAACCATCATATTTGCCGGACGGACTTTCGCCCTTGCGGTATTTTTCGATCGCAACCGAGCGGCGTCCGGTATAGGACGGCGATTCGCCGCGCGGCTGCACCAGGTCGGCGGGATTATCGACCATGGCCGCGAGATTGCGCTGGCTGGCGCAGCCGAGATTCCAGTACGGCCGGTTTTCGGTGTAGCTGACATCTTGGCCCGGGCCGAGGTTTTGCGGCCATCGGCCGCATGGGCCGGCCGCCGCGACCAGCTTCGAATAGTTGATCTTGATGCTCGCGAGCGAGGAATCCGACGGCCGATAGTCGCGCACATAGACGGCATTACGCGGCACGCCGGAGGCAGCAAAAATGGAATGGATTTCGCGCATCGAGTCGGCGGCGGCGTGATCGGTCGGTCCGCCATGCGGCACATCCACGATGATGCCGCCGGTCGCCTCGCGTCGCCACAATTGCGCGAACGACAGCACATCGGCACGCTGGCTCGGCGTGAGCCCGCCGCGATTGCGGCCAAGGAATACTTCGACGGTGCGCTCGCCCTCCTTCAGCGTGATCGGGTGGCGCAGGCGATAGTCATATTGATAGTCGTTTTCGTTTTGCGCCACTCGTGGCCAGGCCTGCCATTGAACGTCGCCGGGCGACACTGCCGTGCCCATCGAGATGTCGGATCGGGCCACCAGGACATCGATGGTGTCGGTCTTGGCCATAGGCTCCGGCTTGACCTCCGGAGGCTTGTCCGATCGACCCGCCAACAGCGCGGCAACACCACCCGCTGCGATGGCGACGGTCAACACGACTAGACGCGCGGCTTTCATACGCTGAACTCTCTACGTGACATAACGGCCGGCTCAGCCGCCTAAACCACATGGCGGCCGACAGGACCGCTTGCACCGGATTTCATCAGCTAAAGGTCAAGGTATGGTTAAGCAGCGGTGTCTAAATCGAGTTAATATTGTCTTGCGCACGGCTATCATGCTTGGCGCATGATCTTTTCCGAAAACCGGTTGCCACTTTTCGGGATCATGCGCGTTGCGCGGAATTCAGACGCCGATCGCGGGCATCCAGCCGGTTTTCGGATAGACGGCGAGCGCGGCGGCCGCGAGCGCGATGCCGTAGGGAATGCCGGCGCCGGTTTCATGCAGGCGGAGTATCCAAGGCTGGCGGGCGAGGGCAGCCGGCAGCGGGAGCTGCCGAAACTGGATCAGCACTAGCGTCAACACGCCACCAAATAATGACGCATAGATCAGATAGTCGAGCAGATAGTCGAAGCCGAACCAAAGCGCGGTGGTGGCCGCGAGCTTGGCGTCGCCGCCGCCGATCCAGCCTTGCGAAAAGAAGCCGAACGAAAACACCAGCACCAGCGCGGCGGCAGCCAAGTGCATGCCGATGGCAGCAAGGCTCATGCCGGTCACAAGCGTGAGCAGGAAAAAGCCGCCGGCAAGCGCCAGCGAGAGCCGGTTCGAGATGGTCATGGTCAGGAGATCGCTGGAGGCGGCAAAGGCCATCAGCGCGGGGAACAGCAAGAGTCTGATTACATCCGTCAGCATGATCGGGGGTGTCCCTGCGCGTAACGATCGCCACCTGATCTTAAAATTACGCCGCGCAAGCTTGCGGTTCGGTTAGCGCGGGAAATCTTTATCGTTCGTAAAGAATCCGCCGCGCCGACGCCTAAAAAGCAAAGGCTCCGGCGGTTGGCCGGAGCCTTTGCAGCATTGTTGACCGGCGCAACTACTTCATCTGCGAGGTGACATTGCTGAAGGTCGTGTTGAGTTTGGTGCCGAGGCCGTTCACGACCGCGATGATCGCGACCGAAATGCCCGCGGCGATAAGGCCGTACTCGATGGCGGTGGCGCCCGAGTCGTCCTTCACGAAACGCACGAAGAGGTTTTTCATCGGTAGCTCCTTAGATCCACACGTGGCTGTCTGAGCTGATCCCGAGGGCCGGATTTACCTCTCCGGCTCCCTTGAACCATGCCGGACGCTACCAACGATATCTTGCATGGCGGTTAATATCATTGAAGAAACACGGGGTAATTCGATGTATATAGATCGTAGTTAACAAGTCATGGCTTGAAGAATATCAGAGTTAATAAATCATTTATCAGGTTTATACTTAAGATATGGCAAGATTACTCGACGAATACATGATTTTATGTTTGCGACTTACAATGCGGGTGCGGCTTATTGCGTTGTCCCAGGCTCCTCCATATCTAGCTTAAGCCCCGCGTTCGAAGCCTGATTTTGGCCCTCGGTTCGGGCGACGGCGGAGCCGTCCTGGCGCGGTCCGCTCGCTGTCTTTCTACGTCGTGGCGCGCGCCTGAGCACGACGTCGCCCTTGCGGGGATTGGCGCGGCCAATGACGT
>DATBZY010000133.1:0-2301 GCA_036512915.1 Pseudolabrys sp.
CGCTGCCGGCGGATAAAAGCGACGAATTCACTGTCCGTTTTCACCTGCATCCCTCGATCAAGGCCAACCGGCTGTCGGACGGCCGCGGCGTTATCCTGCTGCTGCCCGACCGCGAGCTGTGGACCTTCAATTCCTATGGCGAACCCGTGCAGATCGAGGAAAGCGTGTATCTCTCCGGCTCGGACGGGCCGCGCCGCACCGTGCAGATCGTGATTTACGGCCACGCCCGCGATCAGGCCAATGTGCGCTGGAGTTTCCGCCACACCCCGCCGGCACCGCCGGGCACCCGGCCCGAGCGGGCGGACGAGCCGGAATTGCCGCTGTGACTTCCTTCACCTCCCCCCTTGCGGGGGAGGTCGGCGAGCGACATTAGTCGCGAGCCGGGTGGGGGGGTGACTCGCCACGGCGCTCACCGGCTACGGCGTCGAATTGATCTCCACCGGCGGCACCGCCAAGGCGCTGAAAGATGCCGGGCTCAAGGTGATCGACGTCGCCGAACTGACCGGTTTTCCCGAGATGATGGACGGCCGGGTCAAGACGCTGCACCCGAAGGTGCATGGCGGGTTACTGGCGATCCGCGCCAACAAGGAACACGCCGCGGCGATGGACAAACACGGCATCAAACCGATCGATCTGCTGGTGGTGAACCTCTATCCGTTCGAGTCAACCGTCGCCAAAGGCGCCGCGTTCGACGACTGCATCGAGAACATCGACATCGGCGGGCCGGCCATGATCCGCGCCGCCGCCAAGAACCACGCCGACGTGACCGTGGTGGTCGAGCCCGCCGACTACGAGAAAGTGCTGGCCGAGCTTGCCTTGCACAACGGCATGACCTCGCTCGAGCTGCGCCAAAAGTTGGCGGCGAAAGCCTATGCGCGCACCGCCGCCTATGACGCGGCGATATCCAACTGGTTCGCCGATACCCTGCACGACAGCGCGCCGGATTACCGCGCCTTCGGCGGCAAGCTGATCCAGTCGTTGCGCTATGGCGAGAACCCGCACCAGAGCGCGGCTTTCTATCGCGCGCCGGGCCAGCGCTTTGGCGTCGCCAGCGCGCGCCAGGTGCAGGGCAAGGAACT
The DNA here is from genome assembly GCA_036512915.1 of Pseudolabrys sp. Lineage (GTDB taxonomy): Bacteria > Pseudomonadota > Alphaproteobacteria > Rhizobiales > Xanthobacteraceae > Pseudolabrys. The sequence goes on from DATBZY010000133.1 coordinate 1,080, forward strand.
GTCCTACAACAACATCAACGATACCGATGCGGCCTATGAATGCGTCGCCGAATTCGATGCCAAGCGCACCGCGGCTTGCGTGATCGTCAAGCACGCCAACCCGTGCGGCGTGGCGGAAGGCGGTAGCCTGCTCGACGCCTACCGCAACGCGCTGGCTTGCGATTCCACCTCCGCCTTCGGCGGCATCGTCGCGCTCAACCGCAAGCTCGACGCCGAGGCGGCCAAGGCGATCACCGAGATTTTCACCGAGGTGATCATCGCGCCCGACGCCACCGAGGAAGCGATCAAGATCGTCGCCACGAAAAAGAATCTGCGCCTGCTGCTGGCCGGCGGCTTGCCCGATCCGCGTGGCGTGGGCCTGACGGTGAAATCGGTGGCCGGCGGTCTGCTGGTGCAATCGCGCGACAACGCGGTGGTGGACGAGATGCAGCTTAAAGTCGTCAGCAAACGCGCGCCGAGCGAGGCCGAGCTGGCCGATCTACGCTTTGCGTTTCGCGTCGCCAAGCACGTGAAATCGAACACCATCGTCTATGCCAAGGGCCTCGCCACCGTCGGCATCGGCGCCGGGCAGATGAGCCGGGTCGATGCCGCCCGCATCGCCGCCCGCAAGGCGGAGGACGCCGCCAAGGAGTTAAAGCTGCCGGCGCCTTTGACCAAGGGCTCGGTGGTCGCCTCCGACGCGTTCTTTCCGTTCGCCGATGGGTTATTGGTCGCGATCGCAGCCGGCGCCACCGCGGTAATCCAGCCCGGCGGCTCGATGCGCGACGACGAGGTGATCAAGGCAGCCGACGAACACAACGTCGCGATGGTGTTCACTGGGGTGAGGCATTTCCGGCATTAGCCCGCTTTACCCTCCCCCTTGTGGGGAGGGGAGTTGAGCATGCGGCGCGCCCAGTGAAGAAGAGCGCTACCCCCGCGCCAGATCGCCCAGCAGGCTCGCCGCGACGCTGAGCTTCGACAGCGTCAGGCCGGAGCCGGCGATTTCGTGAATGGCCGCGCGGATGCGCTCGACCTCGGCCTGTCGCGGCTTGACCCATTCCGCCACCGCGCCGGCGCCGGCAAGCCCGTTAGAATTTTGGCCATTGCCGACCATGGCGGCGGTGAGCCGCCGCTCGGCATCGCCGATCGAATCGAGCGCGCGGTCGAGCGCCAGCCGGTCGAAATAATCCGACACCACGATGCCCGGCACCGCGCCAATGACGCGGTCGAGCTGGAAGAAGGC
>DATBZY010000134.1:0-12775 GCA_036512915.1 Pseudolabrys sp.
CGGCGACGGCCGCACGACGGGAGTAGAAGTACCCGAGGCGCTTTTTTGCCCCGGCGTCGACAAACACAACCGAAAAAAGACTCGGCAAATACCGGATGGGCCCATGGCGGGAAATTCTGAGGTGCGGTGTGGGAGTCATCGTGACACCGCCCGGCGCGCGAGCGCCTTGAGCAGCGCGGCGGCCAGCGCAGTTTGAGGCAACGCAGGCGATCGCCGAGCATTGCCTAGGATCACGCGGCGCGATGCGCTGCCGTTTGCTTGCGTCAGGTCCGATTTTACGCTAGCTTCGCAGATGATCCCTGCCGAGAGATCGTCTACGCAAAGCCCGTCAGCCGAGAGATCGGCGGCGGGCTTTGATGCTTTGCAGCGGCGCACTCACGCTGCAACCGTGTCGCGCGCGGCAACGCGCTCGGCAATGACGCTGTCGATTTCGGTTTCTGGCCAAACGTTCTCGGCCGCGAGGCCTTTTACGGGCGCGGGAAAACGACCCACCTTTATTAAGCGCCAGAGGTGCGGCTTGCTGTAGGTTATGCCTTTTTCTCGGAGGCCTTCATAAGTTAAAAAGCGCATGGCTAAACACTCCTTGCATGGCGTTGCATGCTAGGAGCTAAAGCAGGGCGCGGCGGCCAGCGCCAACCCAACAGACAAAGTAGCTCTATGTAGTTTTTCGGAGCTTATCGGCGCGGCGTATCAGGTGGGTCGCGATGGTGTTTGCGTCAACATACGGATGACCCATGCGCGACAGCGCCTCATACACGGCCCGCGCCGCAGCAGAATCGCGTGCAAAACTTGGAGCGCGGCGGCGCCCCGATTGCACTAATGCCCTGCTTATAATGCCGGCGATCACGACCGCGTACATGTGCCAATTCGACGGCCGCGACTTCTTGCGATGATCCTGCCGCTCATATTTCCCAAACGGCCATTCGATGTAGGGGAGCGCGGCGTTAAGCGCGATGCGAAACTGCTCTATCGCCTCATATCCACCGCGCAGCCGCATTGGTTTTTGGCCAGGACGAGTTTCGGCAGGCGTCCATTGCATCCAGTGCCAATGCCAGAGCATAGCGGGGATATCGTCGCGCAATGCCTTTGCCGCGATGGCCGCCTTCTTTGGATCCCACCACGGATCTATGGCGGCGGGATCTGACGGCGGTGGATCCCAACCCTTGGGCCAGCTAGGAGATCGCGGCATATATGGCGTATCGGGATCGCCCGGCCACCTCATCTTTGTTAGGCGGCTGGCAATCTCGTCGCAAGCTTCACTTGGCCATGGTTTGCGGCCGTGAGCGGACCATTCCATCACCTCAGCGGGCGTAATGGTCCGCTTATCGATCTTCGGAATCGGCTTGACCGCGGGCGCGTCCATCACGCCCTCCCGGCCAGCTTGACCACGTTGTCGGGCGGCGGTTCAACGATGTTCTGCAGATGCGCCGCCCACTTTTCCAACACCTCGCGCTTCTCGTCGAAAAATGTGTGGACGTCATAAACACCGACGATGCCCTGCGGTTTGTGAGCTAGAATGGCCTCGCATACCCGCTGATCGATGGGCGGCTTGAGCGCCGACAGCCCGGACCTCACATTTCTCCTTAAATCGTGATTGACCCAATGACCCAATTCAACCGCGTCGGGATCATCGCCGCGCTTGCGGGCCAGCGCCTTCAGCGTCCGCAGCATCCGCGCATCGAGGGTGCGTTTAATTGGCGCGGCCATTTGAATCGGCTTCGCGCCCGCGCTTGCCGAGAACATATATTTGCCCTTGCCGCCAGCGTGGTGGAAGCGCGGCAGCTGCTCGATGATCGCCAGCGCGGCCGCCGGCAGCGGCACGGCGTGGTCACGCGCCTTGCTATTTTTTCCCTTCATCCTTTTTGCCGGGATGGTTAGAACCCCATCGCGGATTTCGGACCATTGAGCATCCGCTATTTCGCGCAGGCGGCATCCGGTCAACGCGAGCAGCTGGTAGACCGGGCCGTAGGGATAGGGCAGGCGGCGGACGGCGCGCAGGAACGCAAAGAACTCATCGTCATCGAGCCGGCGCGGGCGGGGTATCTTTTCGCCGATGATCGCGGTCGGCTTGAGCCGATCGCAGGGCGAGGCATTAAGGCCGTAAACGCGCTGGTCGATGGCCCAGCTGAAAAGCCGCTTGAGCGTGCCGAGCAGATTGCGCGCTTGCGCGGGGGCGGTGCGCTTTTTCTTGTTGATGATCGCCAGCACATCAAGGTCGGAAATTTCATCTATCGGTCTGGCGCTCCACACGGGCAGGAATACGTTGCGAATATCCCGCGCCACTTCCTTGCCCTTGCGCTCGCCCGGCAGCTTTTGTGCGATGAAGTCTTCGGCAACGGCGGCGAAGCTGCGCTCCTGCACTTGCACGGCTTGCAGCAGCGCGGCTTGCCGGGCCTTCTCCTCGGCCACCGCCGGGTCGATGCCCTTGCGGATCATTGCCAGCCAGTCGCCCGCCTTGGCGCGGGCCTGCTCAAGCGTGATCGCTCCGTATTGGCCCAAGGTCCGCCGCGCCGGGTGCGCGTGGCCGGGGAAGCGGGTGTAAAGGATAAATGCAATCCGGCCGGCCTTGCCGGGGCGAGCCTTGTCGACATCGTCGCCGACGCGCACGCCGAAACCGGGCAGGCGGGTGTCCCAGACTTCATAGCGTTCGCCGCGCTTGGCCGGCGGCAAAGCCTTCAGCGTGCGGTCGGCGATATTCTTTTTCGGGTTTTTCTTTCTCGGCTTGACCGCACCGATGACGCGCTCGCGCGCCGCCTGCGCTGCGCTCCGCTCCCCGACGGTTGCGCCACCAGCCACCAACGCGTCAATCTTGCGCAGCTTGGTCGCCTTCTGTCCCGCCATATTTTGCCTCCCGGGGCTACAGTGGGGCTACAAACCGGGGGTAATACGGTGTAGCCCCATGCAAGAGCATATTAGGCTTTGCGGTGGGAAAGGCAAGAGGGACGGGCGCTTGGCGGCCCTTTATGTAATTCTATATAACCGGTTGCAATCCCATGCAAATGGCTAACAACCGCTACGTCACCGCTCAGGTGTTCGCCTTTGGCCTGCTGTTGGGATGGATGCGCTGGTGCACCGGCTCGACGCTGCTGACGATGCTGTTGCACGGGCTGATCAACCTCGAAGGCATGCTCGAAACCTTTGTTGGCCTAAAATAGCTGTCCTAGACCCCGCAGCGCCGAGGAATTTGCTGCGCTCATAGCGCATGAACCCGAAAAGTGGGAACCGGTTTTCGGAAAAGATCATGCGCCTATAAGAGCGCGGCGATTTTTGCGAAGGCCGGATGCTGATTGAGCCCGCCCGGCAAGCGCGGCAGGCCAATCACCTCGACGCCGTCGGAAAACCGCGCGATGCTGGCGACGGTGTCGTCGAGCTCGACTGTGTTGCGCTCGCTCTCGCTCACCACGATCGCCGCGATTTTCAATTTCCGCTGCGCCAGCACGTCGAGGGCGGTGAGCGTGTGGCTGATGGCACCGAGATAGCCGCCGACCACCAGCAGCAGCGGAATATTCAGCGCCGCCATCCAATCGAGCACCGTGCGCTTGGCGTCAAGCGGTACCATGATGCCGCCGACGCCCTCGATGAACAGGATGCCGGTGCTGGCACCGATCGCCGCGCGGCTGAAGCCGATCAGCCGATCGAAGTCGATGCTGCGGCCTTCGCGCGCGGCGGCGAGATCCGGCGCCAGCGGCGCGCGGAAGCGCCAGGGCGCGATGCGCTCGATCTCGTCCGCCGACACCGGCTTGCCCAACGCGCCCAGCAGCACCGCCGGATCGCTGGTCTCGACTACGGAGGAATCGTAGCCGCTCACCACCGGCTTGAGCGCATCGATCGGCTGGCCGGAGCCGCGCAGATAGCGGATCAGCCCGGCGGAGACGAAGGTCTTGCCGATATCGGTGCCGGTCGAGGTGACGAAATAGGCGGCCACGTTTCAATCCACCAAAATCTTGTCGCGCACGATGTCGGCTAGCCGCTCGATCTGCTCGTCGGGATGCTGCGCCGTAAACGTCAGACGCAGCCGCGCGGTGCCGGGCGGAACGCTAGGCGGGCGGATAGCGGCGGCGAGGAAGCCTTGCGCGGCCAAAAGCTGCGAGGCGGAGAGCGTGGCTTCTTCGTCGCCGATAACCACCGGCACGATCGGGCTCTGCGCCTCGGGCAATTTGGCACGGCGGGTGAAGGCTTTGGCCTTTTGCACCGGCAGCGCGGCGTAGCCCGGCTCGCGCTCGATCAGGTCGAGCGCGGCGATGGCGGCGGCAACGGACGAGGGCGGCAGGCCGGTCGAATAGATCAGCGTGCGCGCGCGGTTGCGGACCAGATCGATCACCGGCGCCGACGCGCACAGATAACCGCCATAGGCGCCGACCGCTTTCGACAGCGTGCCCATTTGCAGTGGGATGGGGATATGCGTATTGCCCACGAAGCTTGAGCCGCGCCCGCCGCCGACGACACCCAGCCCATGCGCGTCATCCGACATCAGCCAGGCGTCGTAGTCGTTCGCCAACGTATTGAGCGCGGCCAGCGGCGCCAGATCGCCGTCCATGGAGAACACGCCGTCGGTGACGATCAGCGCATGATCGTGCGCGGCGCGATGTTCGGCCAGCAATTCGCGCGCGTGTTCGACGTCGTTGTGGCGAAACGTGCGCACCGTGCCGCGCGACAATTGCGCGCCGGCGAACAGGCAGGCGTGCGACAGTTCGTCCGCCAGCACCAAACCGTCGCCGCCGATCAGCACCGGGACGATGCCGGCATTGGCGAGATAGCCGGAGCCAAACACGCAGGCCGCCTCGGTCTGCTTGATGCGGGCGAGGCGCGTTTCCAGCTCAGCGAAAAGCGGGTGGTTGCCGGTGACCAAGCGCGAAGCACCGGAGCCCGCGCCATAGCGCTCGATCGCGGCGATGGCCGCTTGCTTGATGGCCGGATGCTGGGTCAGGTTGAGGTAGTCGTTGCAGGAAAACGACAACAGCCGCCGCCCGTCGCGCTCGACCCAGATGCCGTCCTCGCGCAGGGTCTCGGTCAGCGAGCGGTGCAGGTGCCGGCGCTGCAAGTCGTCGAGCTTGGCTTGCGCAAATTGATCGAGTGAGTGCATCAGGTAGCCTTGAGACCCGCGCTGGGCAAGATCGCCCGCCGCAAACGGGAGTAGGGAAGCGCCAAATGGCGGGCGATACCAGCAAAAAGAGCGCGACGCCCGACTGGTATGCGGGCGGCCTCGAGCATGTCTGGCTGCCCTATGCCCAGATGAAGACCGTGAGCCGGCCGCTGCCGGTCGTGCGCACGCAAGGCTCGCGCATCGTGCTGGCCGACGGTCGCGAGTTGATCGACGGCATTGCATCGTGGTGGACCGCCTGTCACGGCTACAACCAGCCGCATATCAGGCACGCGGTCGCCCGGCAGCTCAAGCAGATGCCGCATGTGATGTTCGGCGGGCTGGCGCACGAGCAGGCGCTGCGGCTGGCGCAGCGGCTCGCGGCAATGCTGCCGGACGATCTCAGCCGCGTGTTTTTCTCCGACTCCGGCTCGGTCGCGGTCGAAGTCGCCATGAAGATGGCGATGCAGTACTGGATCAATCGCGGCGTGCGCGGGCGCAGCCAGTTTGTCGCCTTCAAGGGCGGCTATCATGGCGACACCACCGGTGCCATGGCGGTGAGCGACGCCGAAGGCGGCATGCACGCATTGTTCGCCGGCCTGTTGCCAAAACATCATGTTGTCGATCTTCCCGCTAACGAACAGCGCTTAGCCGCGCTCGACGCGTTGCTGGCGCAGCGTGCCGGCGATATCGCCGGCATTATCGTGGAGCCGCTGGTGCAGGGCGCCGGCGGCATGCGCTTTCATGACGCGAATGTGCTGCAGCGGCTGCGCGGGCTGGCCGACCGTCACGATATGCTGCTGATCTTTGACGAGATCTTCACCGGCTTCGGCCGCACCGGCACCCTATTCGCCTGCGAAGCCGCGGGCATCACGCCCGACATCATCACGCTATCGAAAGCGCTCACCGGCGGCACGCTGCCGCTGGCCGCGACCATCGCGACGCGTAAGGTGTTCGAGGCGTTCTGGGCGGACGATCCACAAAAGGCGCTGATGCACGGGCCGAGCTACATGGCTAATGCGCTGGCCTGCGCGGCCGCCAATGCCTCGCTCGATCTGTTCGAGCGCGAGCCGCGGTTGCAACAGGTCGCCCTTGTTTCTTCCGCTCTGTTGCATGGACTTGCGCCCTGCCGCAGCATGCGCGGCGTCAAGGCCGTGCGCGTGAAAGGCGCCATCGGCGTGGTCGAGATGGAGCACATTGCCGATCTCAATGCTCTGCGCGCGCGCCTCATCGAGGAGGGCGTGTTCGTGCGCCCGTTCGGCCACGTGATTTATCTGACGCCGGCCTTCACCATTCCGGCCGACGAACTAACGATGTTGACTGACGCGGTGGTGAAAGTCGTACGCTCGCTGCCATGAGACTCTAATCGGGGGAAACATGCCTGCCTATAACGGACCGATGATCGACACCCACCATCACATCTGGCGGCGCAAGGATATTCCGTGGCTGGCTGAACCGCCGATCCCGCGCATGTTCGGCGACTATTTCGGCCTGCGCCGCGATTACCCGGTCGAAGAATGGATGAACGACATCGTGCCGCAGGGCGCGGTGAAGTCGGTGCACGTCACCGCCAATTGGGGCATCCCGCGCGCGCTCGAGGAGACGCGCTGGCTGCAATCGGTCGCCGACAAGCACGGCTTCCCACACGGCATCGTAGCCCAAGCCGACCTCGCCGATCCCGACCTGGACGTGAAGCTTAAGGAGCAGAACCAGTTTCCCAACCTGCGCGGCGTGCGGCAAATGCTGTACTGGGACAGCGACCCGGTGCGGCAGTCGGTGCCGCGGCCGGATTTCTGCAATTCAGCCGAATTCCGCCGCGGTTTTGCGCTGCTGGAGAAGCACGATCTGACTTTCGAGCTGCAGGTCTATGCCGGGCAGGCGGCTTACGCGGCCGAGCTGATCAAGGCGTTTCCCAATGTGCGCATGATCCTGCTGCACGCCGGCATGCTCACTGCGCGCACGCAGCCGATGATCGATCAGCGGCGGTCGGCGCTCATGACGATGGCGGCATTCCCCAATCTGCATGTGAAACTTTCCGGCCTCGGCATGTACAGCGGCGGCATCACACTGCCGCAGGTGCGCCAGGTGATCCGCGACACGATCCAGATTTTCGGCGTCGAGCGCACGATCTACGGCAGCAATTTCCCGCTGGAGAAATTGCATGCCAGCTACGCCGATTTCTTCGGCGTCTATCGCACGGTGCTGTCGGAATACACCGAGGCCGAGCAGCGCCAGGTGCTGCATGACAATGCGGTCAAGTTTTATAGGTTGTGATGGCGAACGGTTAGAAGCCGACCACGCTGCCGTGCAAATCATATTCGTCGGCGCGTTCGATCTTCACGGTCGCGATCTCGCCGACGCGTAACGGGCGTCGGCTCGCCACATAAACGGCGCCGTCGATCTCTGGCGCGTCCGCCATCGAGCGGCCTTTCGCTACTGTCGAACCCACTTCATCGATAATGACCTGCTGCCGCGTGCCCACTTTGCGCTTGAGGCGGCGCGTGGAAATCTTCTGCTGCGCTTGCATGAAGCGGTGCCAGCGTTGGTCCTTCACCTCGTCCGGCACGGGAGCGCCGAGATCGTTGGCGAGCGCGCCGCGTACCGGCTCGTATTTGAAACAGCCGACGCGGTCGAGCGCGGCTTCCTCCAGCCATTGCAACAGAAATTCAAAGTCGGCCTCGGTCTCGCCGGGGAAACCGACGATGAAGGTCGAGCGCAGCGTGAGGTCGGGACAAATTTCGCGCCAGCGCGCGATCCGCTCCAGCGTCTTCTCCTGCGCCGCCGGACGCTTCATACGCTTGAGTACATCGGGCGCTGCATGCTGGAACGGGATATCGAGATAAGGGAGAACCTTGCGCTCGGCCATCAACGGAATGACGTCGTCGACGTGCGGGTAGGGATAGACGTAATGCAGCCGCAACCAGATGCCGAGCTCGCCGAGCGCTTGGGCAAGATCGATGAACTTCGCGCGCACGTCGCGGCCGCGCCATGGGCTGGCGGCGTATTTGATATCGAGTCCGTAGGCCGAGGTGTCCTGCGAAATTACCAGCAGTTCCTTGACGCCGGCGGTGACCAGCTTTTCGGCCTCGCGCAGCACCTCGTCGGCCGGGCGCGACACCAGGTCGCCGCGCAGCTTCGGAATGATGCAGAAGGTGCAGCGGTTGTTGCAGCCCTCGGAAATCTTCAAGTATGCGTAGTGGCGCGGCGTGAGCTTGATGCCTTCCGGCGGCACCAGATCGAGGAACGGGTTGTGCTGCGGCGGCAGCGCCTTGTGCACGGCCTCGACCACGCTCTCATATTGTTGCGGGCCGGTGATCGCCAACACATCGGGGTAGGCGGCGGAAATGCTCTCAGGCTCGGCGCCCATGCAGCCGGTGACGATAACCTTGCCGTTCTCTTTGAGCGCCTTACCGATGGCGGTGAGCGATTCCGCTTTGGCGCTGTCGAGAAAGCCGCAGGTGTTGACGATGACCAGGTCCGAGCCCTGATGATCGCGTGACAGCTCATAGCCTTCCGCGCGCAGGCGCGTGATGATGCGCTCGCTGTCGACCAGCGCTTTCGGGCAGCCGAGCGAGACGAAGCTCACCTTCGGCGCGGCCGGACTATCGTCTTTCAGGGTGGGAACATGCATTTGGCAAGGAGCTAACTGCGATTAGCGGCGAGATCAAGGTGATGCTTGTCCACGAGTGCGGCCGGACTCCCTCTCCCCATTGAGGGAGAGGGTTGGGGTGAGGGGGTTACCGGCGATCGAGAGGCTCTTTCCCCCTCACCCGGACCGCTTCGCGGTCCGACCTCTCCCCTCAGGGGAGAGGTGAAGCCGAGTTTGCCGCGCGCTTGCGCTACCTATTCCTGAGCACGTCCGCCTCTTGGTAGAAGCGCTTCTCCCAGGCCTTCTGATTATCCATGCCCTCGCGGATGAAGGGGGTGAACACAGCCAAATGCAGCAGCAGCCAGTTGAGACAATTGGCCGGAAACCGCAGCGGCTTGACGAAATCGACGAACAGCACCACGCGCGTGTGCTGGGTCTTGTTCCAGGCCTCGTGCTCATAGGCGTCGTCGAACACCACGGCGTGGCCTTCCTGCCAGCGATAGATTTCTTGCTCGACGCGAATGCCCAATTGTTCGCGCGGCTCCGGCACGATCAGGCCGAGATGCAGCCGCAGCACGCCATTATAAGGGCCGCGATGCGGCGGCAGGTGCTTGCCCGGCTCTAGGATCGAGAACATCACCGTGATCAGGCCGGGAATTTTCTGGCAGACGCGCCAGGTCTGCGGACACAGCTTGATATTGGCGTGCGACTTGAAGCCGTAACCGGACAGCAGGAAGGTTTTCCAGCCGCGATCCTGGCTGATGGCGGCGACGTCGGAAGAAATCTCGTGAAAGCCGGGCAGCTCTTCCTGGCGCACCAGCACGCGCTCGAGCTCGGCTCGGATCGCGCGCCACTCGCGCTCGATTTCTGTGGTCCACGGAAACACCGCGTTGTCGTAGATCGGCGGATTGCCGACCTTGCTGCATGTGAGATTGAGCCGCTCGACGAACGCCACCACCCGCATGAAGATGCGCGTGACCCAGCTTGCCCGCGCCAGCGGCTTGATGCCGGCGGTGCCGAAACTTTGGGTCGGATTTTGATCGTTGATGTTTTGGGCCTGTTGCTCTGCGGCGCTGTTCAAAACGGCTACTCCCTCGCGCCCGCAAGACATTTTTGTCACACTAGCAACCGGCGGCAGGGGACGAAAGTTGCCAGGCCACGCCGACTTGTCCCAAGGGCCTATTCGTCCCAAGGGCCTATTCGGCGATTGGCCTTCCGCGCGGACGGCGCTATCCTGCGTGTCCATAGCGGGAAACGCCATGAAACGCTCGATCCTCCTGGTAGCGCTATTGTTGGGCGGTATTTTGTTGCCGTCGGTCGGGCCGGCGGCAGCCGCCGACGTCAAGTCTTGGAACGTCAAATCTTCGAACGTCAAGTTTTGGCGCTATAACGCGCACCCCCAGGAACTACCGTTCCCGCGCAGCGAGCGGGCGCAGTCGGTGTGGGCGTCGGGGGCCTGCTGGAGCGAATGCGGCTCCTATTGCACCTGGGGCCTTGCCGGGTGCCTGAGCCGCGACGCGCAGGGACAGTGCTTGAAGCTCACCGACAAATGCGACCGCTATTGCCAGCGCGAATGCCGCACCTTGGGTGGACCGCTGCTGCCGATCGAATTTTTTTGGGAATAAAGCCCAGCTTCGTCGTTCGGGTTTCGACGAACACCCGCCTTTATCAATATACGCAGGTTAGAAGAAACGGGCGGGTAATCCGGCGAGCGTCGGGATCACCACCATCAGCACGACCCCGATCACGAAACCGAGCAACCTTGCTTGCATTGTCAGCATCGCCCCGGGCGCGTTCCGCCGCTGTAGATAAGCCCCGCCGTCGAACAGGACGACGGCGATCACCACCCAGAAATACGGCTTGATCCAAAAATCCCCGACGCGCGGGGCCGCGACCAAGATCGCACCGATCAAGAGGCCGACCAGCGCCATATAGCCAAAAAACATTTTATCGATGGTCATGAACGCCCCATTCGCATGCGACCTCAGTTCATGATGCTACCAGAGTTCCGTTCTCCAGCAATCATACGATCGCGCGGCTCGGCGTTGCATCGATGCCGGCGAACTCGCCGATCTCATCGCGCCACTTGACAGCGGGCGACGCACTTGTTCGGCTTCGCCAGCATGATGATCGACGATTTTGCGCTTGCCCGCGCCCTGCACGTGTTGGCGCTGGTGCACTGGATCGGCGGCGTGGCGATGGTGACCACCATCGTGCTGCCGCGCGCCCGGGCCTTGCCCGACGCGCGCGCGGCGCTCGCTGCCTTCGAGGCGTTCGAGGGCCGCTTCGCCGTGCAGGCGCGCTTTTCGATTTTGCTCGCCGGCCTGTCCGGCTTCTACATGCTGGACAAACTGCAGGCCTGGGCGCGGCTGCTCGATCCGGCGTTCTGGTGGCTCGTCCTGATGGTCGCGGTCTGGGCGGTGTTCGCGCTGATGGTGTTCGTGCTCGAGCCGCTTATCGTCCACCGCCTGTTTCATGATTACGCCTTGCGCGACAAGGAGCGCGCCTTCGCGCTGGCAATCCGGCTGCACGCGGTGGCGCTCACGGTCTCAGGCGTTGCGATTGCGGCCGGCGTGCTCGGCGCCCATGGCGCCCTGCCTTAAGGGTAAAACTGGCGGAAGGGGTGGCAGACGCGCCCCATCCCAAGGGGTTCCGAGCGCTTCTCAGTTAGCCCGTTTTCCCGCACTGTTTCGACCATTGGCGTCTTTACGCTTACATATCGTTCCGAACACATCTACGCTATTTTTGTACGTAGAATTGTACTTTTGGATGGCTCCAAATGGGACGGTCTTTACACAAGCTCACGCCGATTGCGATTAAGAACGCCAAAAAACCCGGCCTCTACGGAGATGGGGGCGGGCTCTACCTACAGGTCAGTCAGTGCGGCACGAAAGCGTGGCTCTATCGCTTCATGCGTCACGGCGTGGCTCGTAAAATGGGACTAGGGGCCGTCCATACGGTCCCGCTCAACGAGGCGCGCCAGCGGGCCGCCGCGGCACGTCTTGCAGTACTGGATGGGATCGACCCGATCGCAACGCGCGACGCGCAACGAGCCGCCGCAAAATTGGAAGCGGCTAAGGCTGTGACGTTTCGGATCGGGCACGCCGGTCAATCTTGCGCATTTCCGCGATCATGCAAAAAAGCGCGTGATCAGGCCTACGGGCGGAATAGAAGTCATTCCGGCGCCCCCTATGAGCCCGATGGCTTCGGCTGCTTCAAGCGAGTCTGCGCCAAATTGTTGTCACGGACGGGTACCCGCACGCGGCGTTCCTCCTCGATCGAGCGGTTGATGGGGTCGTAACGGGATGCGGTCGGACGGGTACTTAAGACTACATTGGATTTTGGTCTTGCTCTGCAGTGACCACAAATTTGCAGGGGCGACATTCGAATGTTTGTAATTCCGAAAGTCCGCCCAAACGAGGTGTGACGCGAGCTAGCCTCATTCGCATGCCACATATTGGGCAGGGTCGAACTTCTTCCGTTTCATTCATAGTGTGACTATAAGTCGCAACTGCGAGATCGGTATTGATTTTGCTCAAATTCAACTGGGGGTCTAATCAGGCCCTGATTTCAATGTCTTGACACTATCGCCTGGGCGCCCGCAACGCGGCATTGCCCGATATGCAAAATTGCAATGGTCGGCAGCAAATCGAGGCCTGCCAGCCAAGCCTTGACGCTTATAGGTGTTCAAGTTGTGACTTAGTCATAGACTTCTTCGGCGCAAAGCCGGACGGCGCTTCGAGCAAGGGGCGATAGCGTAGATGCCAAAGAGCGACTCACTCGCAATCTTTGTTCACCGGCAGAATATCGAGCGGTATCGAAGACTGCTCCAGATCCCGCTCGACGTGCAGCGGCGGCGAGCGATTTTGGGCCTACTTGCGCAGGAGGAAGCAGCCGATCAAGAGGCCTCGGATGCGCCAGGAAAGGGAATAGCGAGATTTAGAATTTAAAAGTTTTTGTACCGCACCCGGTTCTTTGGACACAAGTTTGAGTTAAGCGGCTTGCTTCATGCTGGCTTGCTCCCAGACGGTGCGGGTTTGGCGCGGACTGCATAGTCCATTTTTCTCGATGAGCCACTCGGCATTGTAGCGCTTGAAGAACACCCG
>DATBZY010000135.1:0-7751 GCA_036512915.1 Pseudolabrys sp.
CCCGTGCCGCAGCTGCGGCCATCGCTGGCTTCAGCGAGCGCTCAGCGCGCCGCATCGATAAGGACCCGCGCTTTCCCTCACAGAAGAAGCAGCCTCGCACCTGGCGAACCCGCCGGGATCCGCTGGCCGATGTGTGGCCGCGGGTGCTGGAGATGGTCAAAATCTCGGGCATCATGGCCGCAACGAGCTTTTTGCCAAGGGCGATCAATACGTGTTTATCGGCATGGCCGGAACGCAAAAGGCGATCATTAGCTACCGCGTTGGCAAGCGAGACACTGACAATACCGCCGAGTTCATCCATGACTTGCGCGAGCGCGTGATTGGCTTGCCGGAGATTTCGACTGACGGGTTCTTGCCGTACAAGAACGCGATCCGCGATGCGTTCGGCAATCGTATCGCACACGGCACGATTACCAAGACCTACAGTGTAACGAACTTGGGCAAGCAAGCGGCAGTCCGCTATTCGCCTGCGCAGGTAGTAGCAGTAGCCCGTGACGTAGTAAGCGGCGTTCCTGCCGAGATTTCGACTAGCTACGTCGAGCGGCAGAATTTGACGCTGCGTATGTCGTCGCGCCGGTTCACGCGGCTAACAAATGGCTTTAGCAAGAAGCTGGAATGCCACGTTGCGGCGCTCTCGCTGCACGTCGCGTTCTACAATCTATGCCGCGCGCATGAAGCCTTGCGCACGACGCCTGCCGTCTCTCTCGGCATTACGGATCATGTGTGGTCGATTGGCGAGTTGATTGATGCTGCGCTGGCAACACAGCCGCAAACGCCGGTAACGACTGCGCCTGATCGGCGGAAGCGTTTCGAGGTAATTGAAGGAGGACATTCCTAATGAGCGGCGTCTATGGCTGCGGCTCGGAAGTGACAACCATCTCCCTTGCAGGTGCAATTGCCTGCAAGGGAATTGAATCAGTTTTAATTCGTTCCCATGCGCTTCCACGCTTGAAATAGGCGATAATTCCCCCAACCGCGAACCCAAGAGCGAACACTAAGAATGCAGGAGCAACGTAGTGGGATGCCAATCGTCCCTCCGGAGTTAGATCCGTATAGAAAGTGGCGTTTATCCAAATGCTGCTCGCTAATCCTAACAACAATGATGCAACAGAAAATCGTATTGTTGTTTGGGCACTGAGCGACGAAATGTTTTCCATTTCGGGCTCACTAACTGGGTACGTGTTCATGACACGGCCCATGTAGCGAGGGCGCATCGTTGCTCCCGAGGGAACATCGCCTGTGATGGATGGTGTGCCGTTTCCCATTTTGGCCTTATCCCTTCTTCTCGGGGATGGGGGGCAATGAAAACGCAAATGGAGGTGGCGGCGGCGGCGGTTGGATCAGATTGAATAACGTATTTGCTGGAGGACTTGGGGGCGGCGGCAGGGGCGAGTATGGAACTGATATGCCAATCTGTACGGCATTGAAAAACATCGCGTGCCCGCAAGTTTTGCACCCAACGATGATATGCGGATAATTTGGAGTGTTGGGTGCCAGAGCATCGTTTGCATGCCGCATAATGTTTACGACGTGACTGCCGAGGTTCCATTCTTGCGATTTGCAAACTTGGCAAACGACAGGGGCCTTCCAGCGTCCTACCCACCAAGCCTGAATTTTGGTGTTGTCCTCCGTAGTAAGCTGGCCACTTGCATCTGGCATTGCGCTCTTGCCCCCCTCTGCGGGGCAGATAGCACCAAATAGTCGAAGAAACTGCAAGTTGTAGCAAGATGGCGAGTTGACTAGCTCGCCTCATGCCAGTGGCCCCTTTTGCCGGGGCGAGTGGTTCCTTTTCGTGGATTTCAGTCATAAGGGGCCAGTACCCAGCGCTGGAAAAGAACATATTGCGAACTGAGAACAAATGGTGTACATTGCTTTTTCAGTCGATTCCGGCGCCGCGGCAGGAGCCGCGTTGTCGGGGAGTCGAATCCCGGCCATAAGGAGCGCGACACATGAGTCAGCCTACCCTGCGTCTCGTCGAAGGACCGTCCATGGACAAGTCGAAAGCCCTTTCCGCCGCGCTCTCCCAGATCGAGCGCCAGTTCGGCAAGGGCTCGGTCATGCGGCTCGGCAAGAACGACCGCTCGATGGATATCGAAACCATTTCCTCGGGCTCGCTCGGGCTCGACATCGCGCTCGGGGTCGGCGGCCTGCCGCGCGGCCGCGTGGTTGAAATCTACGGGCCGGAATCCTCCGGCAAGACCACGCTGGCGCTGCACACCATCGCCGAAGCCCAGAAGCTCGGCGGCATCTGCGCTTTCGTCGACGCCGAGCACGCGCTCGACCCGGTCTATGCCCGCAAGCTCGGGGTCAATGTCGACGACCTGCTGATCTCGCAGCCGGACGCCGGCGAGCAGGCGCTGGAAATCGCCGACACGTTGGTGCGCTCCGGCGCCATCGACGTGCTGGTGGTGGATTCGGTCGCCGCCCTGGTGCCGCGCTCCGAACTCGAAGGCGAGATGGGCGACGTGCAGCCCGGCAGCCAAGCGCGGCTGATGAGCCAGGCGCTGCGCAAGCTCACCGCCTCGATCAGCAAATCGCGCACCATGGTCATCTTCATCAACCAGATCCGCATGAAGATCGGCGTGATGTATGGCTCGCCGGAAACCACCAGCGGCGGCAATGCGCTGAAATTCTACGCCTCGGTCCGCCTCGACATCCGCCGCATCGGCGCCATCAAGGAGCGCGACGAGGTGGTCGGCAACCAGACCCGCGTGAAGGTGGTGAAGAACAAGCTGGCGCCGCCGTTCAAGCAGGTCGAGTTCGACATCATGTATGGCGAGGGCGTCTCCAAGGTCGGCGAATTGGTCGATCTCGGCGTCAAGGCCGGCGTGGTCGAGAAGTCGGGCGCCTGGTACTCCTATGACAGCCAGCGCATCGGCCAGGGCCGCGAGAATGCCAAGGTGTTTCTCAAGCAGAACCCCGACATCGCGGCCAAGATCGAGGCGCAGGTGCGAGCGAATTCCGGGCCGATCGCCGAGGCGATTGCGGCCGGCGAGGTTACCGACAAGGATGACGACGACGCTGCTGTCGAGGCTTGAAAGGATGTGGGCACGCCGGACGTTAGCGATCTGACGCTATCGTCCGGTGCCGGTCACGGTGAGGCGGGTGACGCCCCTCAACAAGGACCGGCGCAGGAGCGGATCGAACCGCTGCCTGCACAGCCCAAGCCGGCCAATCCTGAAACTGCAGCTTCTGAAGTCGAGGCGAAGTCCAAAATATCGAAGCCGAAAGAGGCTGAAATTATTGTCGTCAATTTCGAGACCGCCGGTCCTTTGTCCGTTGGTCTCGTGACCGCCCACCCTAAGCCTGCAAAGCGCATGAACGCCAAGGAAAGAGCCAAGGCCAGGTTTAAGGACAAGAGCAGCGCCGAGGACAGGACCAAGCCGACTATGACGGCAAAGGCGAAATCCAAGGCGAAGAGCAAGAAAAGTAAGGCGGCCGTGCCGGCTGCCTGAGTTTCGGTAACGCGTGACGTCGATCGCCCCCATCGGAACCCGGCTGCGTAAAGCGGCCGCCACCGAGGATGGGGGCGAAGGCGTTTTTGCGCTCCATAACCCCTGTCTGTGAGGATGGATTGCGGGTCGCGACGTTCCGCCGCGCCCCGCAATGACGCGGCCGGATAAGCGCCGCCTTCCTGGACTTCAGCACCCCCCGCCGCTAAATAGCTCCTCGAAAACATCAAGCCGGACGGGGATTTAGCCCCGCTCGGCGCAGGGGGCTCGCACAGCATTTTAAGATGAGTGGCGTCAACGACATCCGCAAAAGCTTCCTGGATTTCTTCGCCCGCAACGACCACACGGTCGTGGCGTCGTCGGCGCTGGTGCCGCGCAACGATCCGACCCTGATGTTCACCAATGCCGGCATGGTGCAGTTCAAGAACGTCTTCACCGGCCTGGAAAAGCGCCCCTATTCGGGCGCGGTCAGCTCGCAAAAATGCGTGCGCGCCGGCGGCAAGCACAACGACCTCGACAATGTCGGCTACACCGCGCGCCACCACACCTTCTTCGAGATGCTCGGCAACTTCTCGTTCGGCGACTACTTCAAGGAACGCGCCATCGAGCTGGCCTGGACCCTGATCACCAAGGAGTTCGCGCTGCCGGTCGAGCACCTGCTGGTCACGGTCTATATCGACGACGACGACGCCTTCAAATTGTGGAAGAAGATCACCGGGCTGCCCAACCGAAAGATCCTGCGCATCGCCGGCGCCGATAATTTCTGGGCGATGGGCGACACTGGGCCGTGCGGCCCCTGCTCGGAAATCTTCTACGACCACGGCGACAAGATTCCCGGCGGCCCGCCCGGCTCAGCCGAAGCAGACGGCGATCGTTTCATCGAGATCTGGAATCTGGTGTTCATGCAATACGAGCAGCTGGCCGGCGGCCAGCGCACCGAGCTGCCGCGGCCCTCGATCGATACCGGCATGGGGCTCGAGCGCATCGCCGCAGTGCTGCAGGGCACCAACGACAATTACGCCATCGACCTGTTCGCGACGCTGATCCGCGCCATCGCCGATCTGACCGGCGTCGCGCCCGACGGGCCGCAGAAGGCCTCGCACCGGGTGATCGCCGATCACCTGCGCGCCGCGGCGTTCCTGATCGCCGACGGCGTGCTGCCGTCGAACGAGGGCCGCGGCTATGTGCTGCGCCGCATCATGCGCCGCGCCATGCGCCACGCCGAACTGCTCGGCGCCAAGGACCCGCTGATGTGGCGGCTGGTGGGTGCGCTCACCCGCGAGATGGGCCAGGCCTACCCTGAATTGCTGCGCGCCGAGGCGCTGATCAGCGAGACGCTGAAGCTGGAAGAGACCCGCTTCCGCAATACGCTCGAACGCGGGCTTGCCATTCTCGAGGACGCCAGCAAGTCCCTTAAGAAGGGTGACATGTTCGACGGCGACACCGCGTTCACGCTTTACGACACCTATGGCTTTCCGCTCGACTTGACGCAAGACGCGCTGCGCGCGCGCGGCATCGGCGTCGATATCGCGTCCTTTACCGATGCCATGGAGCGCCAGCGCGCGAAGGCGCGCGCGTCGTGGTCGGGCTCGGGCGAGGCCGCCACCGAAACGGTGTGGTTCTCACTTCGCGAGAAGGTCGGCGCCACCGAATTCCTCGGTTACGAGACCGAGAGCGCCGAGGGCGTCGTCGCGGCATTGGTGCGCGACGGCAAGGAAGTCGCCGAACTTAAGAAAGGCGTCAGCGGCGTGGTGGTCATGAACCAGACGCCGTTCTACGGCGAATCCGGCGGGCAGGTCGGCGACATCGGCGAGATGCGGCGCGAGGGCGTGCTTCTGCGCGTCAGCGACACGCAGAAACACGCCGGCGATCTGTTTGCGCATGTGGTCAAGGTCGAGGATGGCGTCGTCAAGGTCGGCGATCCGCTGCTGTTGGTCGTGGAGCATGCGCGCCGCTCCGCCATCCGGCAGAATCATTCCGCCACGCATTTGCTGCACGAGGCGCTGCGCCAGGTACTCGGCGACCACGTGGCGCAGAAGGGCTCGCTGGTCGCGCCTGACCGGCTGCGCTTCGACTTCTCGCACCCCAAACCATTGACGGCTCTGGAGCTGGAGCAGGTCGAGGACATCGCCAACGACATCGTGCTGCAGAATGTGCCGGTGACCACGCGGCTGATGGCGCTCGACGATGCCCGCGCCTCCGGCGCGCGCGCTTTGTTCGGCGAGAAATACGGTGACGAGGTGCGCGTGGTCGCGATGGGCGAGGGGACCGGCAACACGCTCGGCTGGTCGATTGAACTGTGCGGCGGCACCCATGCGCAGCGGACCGGCGATATCGGCTTGATCACCGGCCTGTCCGACAGCGGCGTGGCGGCCGGGGTCCGCCGCCTCGAGGCGCTGACGGCCAAGGCCGCGCGCAAGGCCATTAACAAACAGGTGCAAGTCGTTAAAGCGGCTGCGGCCGAGCTTAAAGCACCTGTTGAGGAGATGCCGGCGCGCATCGCCGCGTTGCTCGACGAGCGCCGGAAGCTCGAACGCGAACTTTCCGACGCGCGCAAGAAGCTCGCCATGGGCGGCGGGGCTAAGGCAGCCGGCGGCGCCGCCGATATGCGCACCGTGGGGGACGTGAAGCTGTTGGCGCGCGCGGTCTCCGGCATCGAGCTCAAAGACCTGCGCAGCCTGGCCGACGAGGGCAAGAAGCAGGTCGGCTCCGGCGTGGTCGCCATCGTCGGCCTCGCAGAAGACGGCAAGGCCGGCATCGTGGTCGCCGTCACTGACGATCTCACCAAGCGCTTCAATGCCGTGGAACTGGTGCGCAAGGGCGCGGAAGCCCTCGGCGGCAAGGGCGGCGGCGGGCGGCCCGACATGGCGCAAGCGGGCGGGCCGGACGGCTCCAAGGCGGAAGCCGCGCTCAAGGCGATCGAGGCGGCGCTGTCCGGCGCTTGATCGAGCGCAAAGCCGGCGGCCGAATCGTATTGTATCGATAGCGCGTCCGCTACCAGCAGGGTGCCCGCGCCATGGCACGCGACAAAGTCAAGGAACTGCGCCGGCGCGTCTATCTGGTCCTCGAGCAGGGCCCGGTGGACAACGGCATCGGTGGCGTCATCGACCGGCTGCTGGTGGTGCTGATCCTCGGCAATCTGGTCGCGGTCGCGCTTGAATCAGTGCCCGAGATCGGCGCGCGCTATAAGCTCGCCTTCGATCTGATCGAGTATTTTTCGCTCGTCGTGTTCACGGTCGAATATGGCTTGCGGCTGTGGTGCGCGGTCGAGCATGGGCCGCACCAGCATCTTTCCGGCGTGCGCGCGCGGCTCAAATATGCGCTCAGCCCCGCCGGCATCGTCGATCTCATCGCCGTGCTGCCGTTCTGGTTCGCGGTTATGCTGCCGGCGGATCTGCGCTTCGTGCTGGTGTTCCGCATGGTGCGCTTCTTCAAGATCGCGCGCTATTCGCCGGCGATGCGCTCGCTGCTCGACGTGCTCTATCGCGAACGCCGCGCGCTGTTCGGCTGCCTGGTGATCACGCTCGGCACCGCGCTGGTCGCCGCCGCCTTGATGCATCTGGCCGAGGGCAAAGTGCAGCCGGACAAGCTCGGCACCATTCCCGACGCGCTGTGGTGGTCGATTGTTACCCTCGGCACCATCGGCTACGGCGACGTGGTGCCGGTGACCGCGCTCGGCAAGCTGATCGCCACCGGCACCATCTTCCTCGGCCTGATCATGATGGCGCTGCCGATCGGCATCATCGCCACCGCCTTTTCCGAGCAGATCCACCGCCGCGATTTCATCGTGACCTGGGGCATGATCGCGCGCGTGCCGCTGTTCGCCGAACTCGACGCCGGCGAGATCGCCGACATCATGCAGCTGTTGCGCGCGCAATTGGCGGAGGCCGGCCAGGTGATCGTGCGCGAGGGCGATACGGCGCACTCGATGTATTTCATCGCCGCCGGCGAAGTGGAGGTGGCGCTCAAAAAGGAAATGCTGCGGCTCGGCGTCGGCCATTTCTTCGGCGAGGTGGCGGTGCTGCGCCGCGCCCGCCGCTCGGCCACTGCCACCGCGCTCACGCGCACGAATTTGCTGGTGCTCTCGGCGCAGGATCTGCACGCGCTGATGCAGCGCGACTCGCGCATCGCCGCACGCATCAAGGACGTGATGGAAAAACGCGTTGGCCGCGATGTGGTTTCGCCCAAGGGCGATATCGTGACGGAGGAGATTGAGTAGGTAATGCGTCATTCCGGGGCGCGCGAAGCGCGAACCCGGAATCCAGATGCATGGATTGAATATGTTTCTGGATTCCGGGT
>DATBZY010000136.1:0-3035 GCA_036512915.1 Pseudolabrys sp.
GCCAATTCATCCGGCCGATCCCCCGCTTCCGTAATTGGGTCACCCCTGACGGCAGCGCCGGACCGTCCGGCGAAGGCGGCTTTGAGGCCTCGACCGGCCGCTATCACCTCTATGTTTCGCTCGCCTGCCCGTGGGCGCACCGCACCGTCATCTTCCGCAAGCTCAAGGGGCTCGAGAACGTCATTTCGCTGTCGGTGGTCTCGCCCGACATGCTCAAGGACGGCTGGACCTTCAACAAGAGCGAGGGCTCGACCGGCGACGACGTCAACGGCAAAAGCAAATTGTCGGAACTCTACGTGCTAGCCGATCCGCGCTATTCGGGCCGCGTCAGCGTGCCGGTGCTGTGGGACAAGAAGCGCAAGACGATCGTCAACAACGAGTCGCCGGAAATCATCCGCATGCTCAATTCGGCGTTCGACGCCTGCACCAACATCCACACCGACTATTATCCGGAAAAATTGCGGCCCGAGATCGACCGGCTCAACGACCTGATCTATCCGAACATCAACAACGGCGTCTATCGCGCCGGTTTTGCCACCGCGCAAGCGGTCTACGAAGCGGCGTTCCGCAACGTGTTCGACACGCTCGACGAGATCGAGCAGATGCTGTCGCAGCACCGCTATCTGGTCGGCAATACCCTCACCGAGGCCGACTGGCGGCTGTTTCCGACGCTGATCCGGTTCGACGCCGTCTATTATTCGCATTTCAAATGCAACTGGCGGCACATCACCGAATATCCGAACCTGTCGAATTACGTGCGTGATCTCTACCAGGTGCCGGGCGTGGCCGAAACCGTCAGCCTGGCGCAGATCAAACGGCATTATTATTTCAGCCAGCGCCAGGTGAACCCGACCGGCATCGTGCCGGTCGGCCCGCAGCTCGACTTCACCGCGCCGCACGACCGCGCCAGGTTTGGCTAGCCTCCCTTGCGCGCACGCGCGAGCGTGATCTTTCCCTTCGCCCTCTTGATCTCGCCGCTGCGCTCGAGCGCGGCCAGCGTACGGTAGAGCGCCTCGTGGGTGAGCCCGAGTTCGGCAGCAAGATCCTTGAGCGTGCCTTGCAGATCGACAGTGCGTCCGTCGGCGCCGGCGTTGACACTCAAAAAATGTCGGACGCGCTCGCGCGCGGAGCGGATGTTGCGCTGCTCGATGCGCGTGCGCAGGCGCATCACCTGATGGGCGAGCGTCGCGCTGAAGGCCTGCGCGGCTTTCGGGTCCTTGTCGAAGGCGGCCAGCAGCGCCGCTTTCGGATAGATGCGCACCGTCACGTCGGTGCTGGCGATGGCGTCGCAGTGATAGGCCGGCGAAAACAGCGAGGCCTCGGCCAGCGTCTCGCCCGGACCGGCGACATAGAGAATGACTTCGTGACCGGCACGGTCGACGCGGCACATCCGTACGCGGCCGGCGAGCACTTCGCAGAGGCCGGCGGGCTTGTCGCCGAGCCGGAACAACGCCTCGCCGGATTTCAATTTACGGTCGATTGCCGCGGCACGCACCGCGGCGGGAAGCCAATCCTTGCCCGGCATGGTTTGCCTCACCACAATTCGCTCACCGCCGCGCCGCCGAACACCTCGGCGATGCGGGCGCGGGTGGCGCGGGTGACGCCGTCCGGCAGCGCGTCGGGCGCAAAGAAGCCATGCGCGATGATTTCATAATTGGGCACCGGCTGGCTGTCCTGGAGGAATTCGCGCACGATGTAGAGCGCCACGTGGTCGCGCCGCGACGCCCGCTGGTTGAAGAACACGCCGTGCAGGGCCGGCGGCGCCGTCAGCAGGATATTGCCTTCCTCGGCCAGCTCGCGCGTCAGCGCCGCGAGGAACGTCTCGCCGGTCTCCACCCCACCGCCGGGCAAGTGCCAGCCCTCCACATAAGAGTGCTTGACCAGGAAGATGCGCCCCGTTCCGTCGATCACTATGGCGCGCGCGCCCAGGGTCGCAGCGCGCGCAAACCGCCAGTAGATATGCATCAGCCGCCGGATTAGCGGCTCAAGCGCGCGGCGCAGGCGTTGCAAGGGCATGGCTCCGAACGGTGTCAAACGGGACCCTTTCAAGACTAGAATGCTCTGATATATGAAATCCATCCGCCAGCCGACGATTAGAGGGGCCCCGTGAAAAGATTTTCCGACCTGACCGAGCAGGAAGTGCTGGCGCTGGCCATCACCAACGAGGAAGAGGACAGCCGCATCTACCGCGGCTTCGCCGACGGCCTGCGCGAACAGGCCCCGGCCTCGGCCAAAATGTTCGAGCTGATGGCGGAGGAGGAAGTCCGCCACCGCAGCCGCCTGAACGACCTCTACAAGCAGAAGTTCGGCGATTACCTGCCGCTGATCCGGCGCCAGGACGTCAAGGGCTTCCTAAGCCACAAGCCGCTCTGGCTGGTGCGCCCGCTCGGCCTCGACGAGGTGCGCAAATATGCCGCCGAGATGGAATACGAGACCGCGCGCTTCTATCGCAAGGCGGCGGAGACCAGCCGCGACGCGTCGGTGCGCCAGTTGCTGATCGATCTGGCCGAGGCCGAAGACAAGCACGAGGGCATCGCCAACCGGCTCGGCGAGCGCCTGCTCACCCCCGAGACGCGCGCCAGCGAGGACGAAACCGCGCGCCGCGTGTTCGTGTTGCAATTCGTGCAGCCGGGCCTGGTCGGGCTGATGGACGGCTCGGTCTCCACGCTGGCGCCCCTGTTCGCCGCGGCCTTTGCCACCCACCACACCTGGGAGACGTTCCTGGTCGGCATGGCCGGCTCGGTCGGCGCCGGCATTTCCATGGGTTTCGCCGAGGCGCTGTCCGACGACGGTTCGCTCAGCGGCCGCGGCACGCCCTGGCTGCGCGGCGCCGTGTGCGGACTGATGACCACGATCGGCGGCCTCGGCCATACCCTGCCCTATCTGATCCCCGACTTCCTGACCGCGACGATCGTCTCGGTCATGGTGGTGGCGGTGGAACTGGCCGTCATCTCGTATATCCGTTACCGCTACATGGACACGCCGTTCCTCGCCGCCACCTTCCAGATCGTGGTCGGCGGCGTGCTGGTGTTCCT
>DATBZY010000137.1:0-2245 GCA_036512915.1 Pseudolabrys sp.
TCGCTGAAGCGCCGCTCAAGCATTGCAATAATTCCCCTGGTGTCGTCCACGCTCAGCGTGGTCTGGGTTACATAGGCGACCGGGGCATCGGTTGGGATGTCGAGGGTCTCGACCTCTTCCTCCGTCTGCACCAACACCACAGGACCGGAAATCTGTCCCATCGTGCCCACAACCTCGGGGTGGCCGGCATGGCCGATCAGAATGAGGGTGCGCCCCTGCACGACATAGCGCTTGCCTTGGTTGTGGACCTTAGTGACCAGCGGACAGGTGGCGTTGAGCACGGGAAGGCCGCGTCCCGCCGCCTCCTCCTCGACGCTTCGGGCGACGCCGTGAGCGCTGAAGATGGTCACCGCGTTTTCCGGTATCTCGGAGAGCGTCTCGACGAAGCGGGCGCCCTTGGCCTTGAGGCTGTCGACCACATGCTTGTTGTGCACGATTTCGTGGCGCACATAGACCGGAGCGCCGTACTTCTGCAGCGCGCGCTCGACAATCTCGATGGCCCGCACCACGCCCGCGCAAAAGCCGCGGGGCTGCGCCAGGACAATCCGCATGGGCGATTTCTGGATCATCGGTTTCTCCGCCAGATCTGGTCTGTCATGCGAGGCCGAGCGTGAGTGTTTCCGCACGAACGCCTCTGCCAAGCGCGTCGAAAACTTTTGCGACGATTCCCTTGGCGTCGAGGCCGGCCTTTGCATACATCGCAACCGGCGAATCCTGGTCGATGAAGACATCCGGCAGCACCATGCAGCGCACCTTGCACCCGGCATCGAGCACGCCGTTGTCGGCCAGCGTTTGCAGCACATAGGAGCCGAAGCCGCCGACCGAGCCTTCCTCGATGGTGACCAGCACCTCGTGCTCGCGCGCCAGCCGCAGCACTAGATCGGTGTCCAAAGGCTTGGCAAAGCGTGCATCGGCAACCGTGGTGGACAGGCCGAGCGCGGCCAATTCATCGGCCACCTTCAGGCATTCGCCCAATCGCGCGCCGAACGAGAACAGCGCCACCTTGTGGCCTTCGCGCACGATGCGGCCCTTGCCGAGCTCCAGCGGCTGGCCTTCCGCCGGCATCGGCACACCGAGGCCTTCGCCGCGCGGATAGCGCAGCGCCGATGGCCGGTCGTCGATCGCTACTTGCGTCGCCACCATGTTGACGAGCTCGGCCTCGTCGGCCGCCGCCATCAGCACGAAGCCGGGCAGGCAGCCGAGATAGGCGACGTCGAAGGCGCCGGCATGGGTCGGCCCGTCGGCGCCCACCAGCCCGGCGCGGTCGATGGCGAAACGCACCGGCAGCCGCTGGATCGCGATATCGTGCACCACCTGGTCGTAGGCGCGCTGCAGGAAGGCCGAGTAGATCGCCACGAACGGCTTGAAGCCTTCGCTCGCCAGCCCGCCAGCAAAGGTCACCGCGTGCTGCTCGGCGATACCGACATCGAAGCAGCGCTTGGGGAATTCATCGGCGAACAAATCGAGCCCGGTGCCGGACGGCATCGCAGCGGTGATGGCGACGATCTTGGCGTCCTTGCGCGCCTCTTTGATCAGGCTCTCGGCGAACACTTTCGTGTATTGCGGCGCGGTCGATTTCGATTTCGCCTGCGTGCCGGTGGCGACGTCGAATTTCACCACGCCGTGATATTTGTCGGCGGAAGTCTCCGCCGGCGCGTAGCCTTTGCCCTTCTGCGTGACCACGTGCACCAGGATCGGTCCGAACTCGGCATCGCGCACATTGCGCAACACTGGCAGCAGATGATCGAGATTGTGTCCGTCGATCGGGCCGACATAGTAGAAGCCGAGTTCCTCAAACAGCGTACCGCCGGTGACGAAGCCGCGCGCATGCTCGACCGCGCGGGTGATGGCGCGGTCCCAGCTCTTGGGCAGGTGGTGGGTGAGCTGCTTGCCGACATCGCGCAGCTTGAGATAGGTGCGGCCGGAGCCCAGCCGCGCCAAATAGGCCGACATGGCGCCGACCGGCGACGCGATCGACATGTCGTTGTCGTTGAGGATGACGATCAGGCGCTCGTTGCGGGCGCCGGCATTGTTCATCGCCTCATAGGCCATGCCGGCCGACATGGCGCCGTCGCCGATGACGGCGATGACGTTGTTGGTCTTACCGGCGAGATCGCGGGCGACCGCCATGCCGAGGCCGGCCGAGATCGAGGTCGAGGAATGCGCGGCGCCGAACGGGTCGTATTCGCTCTCGGCGCGCTTGGTGAAGCCGGACAGGCCGCCGCCCTGTCTTAGGGTGCGAATG
>DATBZY010000138.1:0-11268 GCA_036512915.1 Pseudolabrys sp.
CTGCGCGGCGGTCTGCCCGGTGAACTGCTTCTACACCACGGCGGACGCGGTGGTGCTGCACTCCAAGGACCTGTGCATCGGCTGCGGCTATTGCTTCTACGCCTGCCCGTTCGGCGCGCCGCAATATCCCAAGGTCGGCAATTTCGGTTCGCGCGGCAAGATGGACAAGTGCACCTTCTGCGCCGGCGGCCCGGAAGCCGACGGCAGCACGGAGGAGTTCGAGAAATACGGCTCGAACCGGCTGGCCGAAGGCAAGCTGCCGCTGTGCGCCGAGATGTGCTCGACCAAGTCGCTGCTCGCCGGCGATAGCGATGTGATCGCGCAGATCTACAAGGAACGGGTGTCGAAACGCGGCTACGGCTCCGGCGCTTGGGGATGGCAGACCGCCTATCGCGAGTCGATCGCGACCTGATCAATGTCGGCGGCGGGGGACGAAAAGCCCACGCCGCCGAGTCGATAACAAGAAATTTCACGTCAAAGGGGAGAGGATGCCATGGCGAAGCTCATTGCACAGATCCGCTTCATCGCCGGCGCTCTCGCGCTCGCATTCATTGTCGCGACGGCGGCACCGGTTTCGGCGCAGCAGCCAAGCTCGGTCAATCCGACCACCAGCGCCGTGAACGAGCAGCAGCTGCTGCAGCAGCTCAACAAGATCCAGGGCCGCGGCACAATTCCGGATGTGCAATCCTACGTGTTGGAGCACCCGGCCGGCCACGACTGGCGGCAGTGGCACGAGGTGACGCTGCGCTGGATCGGCGGCATTGTGGTGCTCGGCGCGCTCGCGCTGATGGTCATCGTCTATCTGTGGCGCGGCATGATTAAGATCGAGGGCGGCCGTTCCGGGCGCAAGATCGTGCGCTTCACTGTTTTTGAGCGTTTCGTGCACTGGCTGACGGCCAGCTGCTTCATCGTCCTCGCGCTCTCCGGCCTCAACATCACGTTCGGCAAGGCGCTGCTGCTGCCACTGCTCGGACCGGAAGCCTTCACCACCTGGTCGGAGTTGGCTAAATACGCGCACAACTTCCTCAGCTTTCCCTTCACCATCGGCGTGGTGCTGATCTTCCTGATCTGGATCGGTAGCAATATCCCGAACCGCGTCGACGTCGAGTGGTTCAAGCGCGGCGGCGGCATCTTCCGCGACGACCATCCGCCGGCCGAACACTTCAACGGCGGTCAGAAGGTGATCTATTGGATCGTGGTGCTCGGCGGCGGCACTTCGGCGGTGACTGGCTATCTGATGCTGTTCCCGTTCTACGGCACTGGAATTTCCGGCATGCAAGTCGCCGAGGTCGTCCACGCCACGGTCGCCATGCTGTTCATCGCCGCCATGCTGGGACACATCTACATCGGCACCATCGGCATGGAAGGCGCCGCCGAGGCCATGGGCGAGGGCACCGTCGATATCAATTGGGCCAAGCAGCATCACAGCCTGTGGCTGGAGGACGAAATGTCCCCTGCCAAGGGCCCGGGGCAGGCTCGGCCGATGGGCACGCCCGCCGAATAACGGTCGCAAACCCGATATGCAGGACGCCCGGCTTTAAAGCCGGGCGTTTTGCTATAAGGGGGCCATGCGCATCATCGGTCTCGCCGGCTGGAGCGGTTCTGGCAAAACCATGTTGATTACCAAGCTGATCCCGCGCCTGCTGGCGCGCGGGCTGCGCGTGTCCACGCTCAAGCACGCGCATCACGGCTTCGATTTGGATAAGCCCGGCAAGGATTCCTTCGTCCACCGCGCCGCCGGCGCCACCGAAGTGATCATCAGCTCGGCCAAGCGTTGGGCCATCCTGCACGAGCTGCGCGAGGAGGGGGAATGGGACATGGGCGCGCTGGTCGCCAGGATGTCGGCGGTCGATCTGGTGCTGGTCGAAGGCTTCAAGCGCGACGCGTTTCCCAAGCTGGAAATTCATCGCGCCGAGAACGGCAAGCCGCTGCTGCATCCGGAGGATCCGCACATCATCGCGGTCGCCTGCGACAGCGCGCTGCCGGCGTCGACAGTGCCGGTGATCGATCTCAACGATATCGACGCGATCGCCGACCTGCTGCTCAAGCATGCGGTCCCGGTCGGCGGGAGTGGTTGATGGCGCAACTGACCGACGACTGCTTTGCATTTTCCGGCCCGCTGCTGCCGCTCGAGGATATGGAGCGGCTGATCGGCGAGCGCATCACGCCGGTGGCGGAAACCGAGCGGGTGCCGCTGCATGGCGCGCGCGGGAGGGTTAACGCAACGGACGTGACGGCGCCGGTCGACCTGCCGCCGTTCGATAATTCCGCGGTCGACGGCTATGCCGTGCGCCATGCCGATCTCAAGCCCGATGGCGATACCCCGCTCGTCATCGTCGGCCGGCTCACCGCCGGCCGCCAACCGGACGTGACGTTCAAGCCGGGCCAAGCCATCCGGATTTTCACCGGCGCGCCGATGCCGGCCGGCGCCGACACCGTCTTCATGCAGGAAGATGTGAAGCTCGCGGGCGAGCGCGTGATCGTGCCGAGCGGGCTCAAGCTCGGCTCCAACCGACGGCTTGCCGGCGAGGACGTTTCCCTCGGCAAGGTGGTGCTGCCCGCCGGCACGGTGCTGGAGGCGCAGCACGTCGCGCTCGCGGCCGCGCTGGGCCTCACCGAAATCGAAGTGCGCCGGCGGCTCAAGGTCGCGATCTTCTCCACCGGCGACGAAGTGGTGGAGCCCGGATCGCCGCGCGGCGGCGCCGCCATCTACGACGCCAACCGCTATTTGCTGAGCGCGTTGCTGGAGCGGCTCGGCGCGGTGGTGACCGATCTCGGCATTCTCGCCGACAATGCGGATGAACTCGCGCGCGCTCTCGGCAAGGCGGCCGCCTGGCACGATCTCGTCATCACCTCGGGTGGCGTTTCGACCGGCGAAGCCGACCACGTGCGCAGCGCGGTCGAGCGCATCGGCAGGCTTGTGTTCTGGCGCGTCGCCATTAAGCCGGGACGGCCGGTGGCGATGGGCGTGATCCGCGCTGCCGTGCGAAAGGACAGCGCGGCCAACAGTGGAGCGGCGTTCGTCGGCTTGCCGGGCAATCCGGTGGCGGTGTTTGTGACCTTCGTGCGGGTGGTGAAGCCGCTGCTGCTGCGGCTGGCCGGTGCGCGGCCGCAAAAACTGCTGCCGCTGCCGGTGCGCACCGCCTTTGCCTACAAGAAAAAGAAAGACCGCCGCGAATATGTGCGCGTGGCGCTGCGGCGCGGCAGCGACGGCGAGATCGAGGCGGTCAAGCACCCGCAGGATGGCGCGGGCATTCTCACTTCGCTGACGGAAACCGACGGTCTGCTGGAATTTCCCGAGGACGTGACGGCGATCGAGCCGGGCACCCGCGTCGGCTTCCTATCATACGCCGCGCTCACCGGCTGACGAATGAAGATTTAAGCCCCGAGCCGCACGCCGGTCGGGCTGGTAAAGGCCTTGTCCACCGGCTCTTGCACGCCGTTGAGCACGACGCCGCCGATGACCGCGATGACGATGGCCGCGACGCAGGCGATGAGAAATGTTTTCATTTTATTGGTTCCTCTCCCAGACCCATAGCTTGGAACTATAGATAGGGACGCGGAGCGAGGCCGGTCAAGAAGCAAAAATTCAGCTGCCGTAATGTTGCAGCGCAACGCGTTCGGCGCGGGCGGCATCTTCCGGCGTATTGACGTTGAAGAACGGGTCGATCGGCTGATCCGGCCAACCGGCGATGGCGACCCCATGCCGCGCCGTCCACACTTCGATCTTGCGCAAGCCTTCCTCGACCAGCGCCTTGCGCAAGTCGGCGCGCAGCGCCAGCGGCCATAAGCCCACCACCGGATGCCGCCATTGCCCGGAGCGCGCGCAGGCGAGCGGTACGCCGGCGCCCAGCTGGCGCCGAGCCTCATGCAGCCGCTGCACCAGATCGTCGGGCAGGAACGGGCAGTCGCCCGGCACGCTCACCATCCATTCGATGCCGTTGTTCTGCGCCGCCAGCCAGTCGAGCCCGGCCAGGATGCCGGCGAGCGGGCCGGCAAAGTCCGGCACATTGTCGGCGATCACCGGCAGCCCGGTGTCGGCGAAGCGCTTGGGATCGCCGTTAGCGTTGATGACGATGCCGGCGCATTGCGCCGATAGGCAGGCCAGCACGCGGTCGAGAATGGTGACGCCGCCGATCTCGATGCGCGTCTTGTCGCCGCCGCCCATGCGGCGCGCCAGCCCGCCGGCGAGGACGAGACCGAGGGTGGGGGGAATTGGAATGTCAGTCATCGTTCGCGAAACAACAAAGTGGCTCACTCATCATGCACGGCGGCCTTGCGCCGGTGCTTGGAGCTTTCCTCCTCGACGGTGGCGAGGTCCTGGTCGAACACGATGCGGTCCTCGCCGGCGAGCGCGACGAAACGCTTACCGCGTGCGCGCCCGATCAGCGTGAGGTTGGCCTTGTGCGCCAGCTCGACGCCCCAGGCGGTAAAGCCGGAGCGCGAAATGAGAATCGGAATCCCCATGCGCACGCACTTGATCACCATTTCCGAGGTCAGCCGCCCGGTGGTGTAGAAAATCTTGTCGCCCGCGGCGACGTGTTGCTTGAACATCCAGCCGGCGATCTTGTCGACCGCGTTGTGGCGGCCGACGTCTTCCATATAGACCAGCGGCTGATCCTGATGCGCCAGCACGCAGCCGTGGATGGCGCCGGCTTCCAGATAAAGCGACGGCGTGGTGTTGATCTTGTGGGTGAGCGCATAGAGCCATGAGGTACGCAGTTCCGCCTTCGGCAGCGAGACGTTTTCCAAGGCCTCCATCAAGTCGCCGAACACGGTGCCTTGCGCGCAGCCGGAGGTCTGCACTTTCTTCTTGAGCTTCTTTTCGTAATTGGTCTTGCGCTTGGTGCGCACCACTACAACGCTAAGCTCCTCGTCGTAATCGACGCCAGTGACTACGTCGTCGGCGAGCAACATGTTCTGGTTGAGCAGATAGCCGATCGCCAGATAGTCCGGGTAATCGCCGATTGTCATGGCGGTGACGATTTCCTGTGAGTTGAGGAAAATCGTCAGTGCACGCTCGACGGTGACCGAGGTCTCGATCCGCGCCCCGGTCTGGTCGATGCCGGTGACGCGCTCGGTCAGCCGCGGGTCCTGCGGATTGGGCCGGATGATGTAGCTGTCGGCTTTCTTATCCATGTCGTGATTATAGCAGAAATTCCGCTACCGAATGAATGCTGCCCACAACAGTGGGCAGCGGCAGTGCTTTTGTCCAAGCTTACCAAGGCAAAATGGCGATCATCGGTTCTCTCGGGCAGTGCGCTGGTCTAAGAATGCCGGCAACGGCTATGCGCCGCAGCCAGACAGACAACCTCGGGGGAGATGCCGACCATGCTTCGCGCCACCAAAGACAAAATGCTGCCGACCACCATCACCGGCTCGCTGCCGCGGCCGAGCTGGTACACGCAAAACCTCGGAATGCGCAGCTTCCTCGATGCGATGGTGAACAACCAGTTCCGCGAGCAATATGTCGACACGGTTGGCCTCTATCTGCACGAGCAGGAGATGGCCAGCCTCGATATCGTCACCGACGGCGACGCGCATTTCGATTCGGATGTCGGCGGCCAGAGCTGGACCAATTATCCGCCGCGCCACATGGGCGGCTTCGACCGCAATCCGCAGCCGACCCCGGCCGGCAAGGGCGGGCTGCTGTTTCCGCCCGGCCATATCTTGCACGACTATCTCGAGGCGCGCGTGATGCCGGGCATCGTCGGGCCGGTCACGCGCGGCGACCTGCAATATGCGGCCATGTGGAAGACGGCGCAGCGCATGACCAAGAAGCCGGTCAAGTTCGGCACCATCGGGCCGGAGCTGGTCGCCTTCGCAGTGCAGGACAAATACTACAAGTCGATCAAGGACCGTATCCTGGCGGTCACCGACGCGCTCAACGAGGAACTGCACGAGCTCGCCGACGCCGGCTGCCAGGTCATCCAGTTCGAGGAGCCGCAAATTCATATGTTGGCGGTGCGCAAGATCGTCGACGACGTGATCAACCCGGCGTTCAGCGTCGAGGTGTTCAATCGCACCGTGAAAGGCCTGCGCGCCAAGACCGAGGTCTGGTGCCACACCTGCTGGGGCAATCCGTCGCAGCAGCGGATGTTCAAGGAAGTGCAGAGCTACAAGGACGCACTGGAGGCGCTGAACAAGATCGATGCCGACGTGATCACCTTCGAATCGGTCAGCGCCGGTGGCATGGACCTCGAAGCCTTCGGCAAGGTCATCTCCTCCGACAAGAAGATTGCCATCGGTGTCATCGACCATCATTCGCTGCAAGTCGAGAAGCCGGAGGAGATCGCCGAGCACATCCGCCGCGCGCTCAAATACATTCCGGCCGAGCGGTTGATACTCTCATCCGACTGCGGCATGGGCCGCGAGGGTATGAGCCGCCGCCACGCCTACTACAAGATCGTGTCGCTGGTGCTCGGCACCAACATGGTGCGCAAGGAGTTGGGGTTGCCCTTAGCCGAATGCCTCGCCGCCGACGGGCGTTATTCGCTGGTGCCGGGGACGAAGTAGGGCGTCTTCTCCCTCTCCCCGCTTGCGGGGAGAGGGTGACGAGGACCGAAGGTCCGAGCCGGGTGAGGGGGCGTCGCGTCACGCCTGAGCATCGCCGTTTGGAAGTGGCCCCTCACCCGATCGCCTCCGCTTCGCGTCGGCGCTCGACCTCTCCCCGCAAAGCGGGGAGAGGTAAAGCAAGAGCGCGTCCCTGCAACGATTAACAAGGCCTTACAACAATCGCTGCGAATTTCGCCCTCAATTTCGCCTGATTTAAATCGGCCGCAGCCTAACGTGACGGTGCGAAAAACGCGCCCAAGGGGCATGATAATGAAAGCTCATCTATTTCCATTTCTGCTCGCGGCCATTGCCACTGCTGGTGCTGCCGTTTCCGGGCCGTCCGCGGACGTGCGCAGCGAAGCGGCTCAAATTGACTTTGCAAGCCTGCATGACCAGGCAACGTCCGCTTTGCAGGTGCTTCGAATATCGCAGGAGTGCCGAATAGCGTTCCGGGAGACCGATGAAGCTTCGTTTTGACATAGTTATCGCATCCACTCCTCACGCTTCCGGATCCTCCGCGTTCGGATAAAACAACGGCTCGCCATCGTCCCGACTGCCGCCAGCGGCGGTGCCACCTCCTTGACCGGCTTGCGCTCGGCGGCGATGGCGGAATGCAGCGCGATCAGCCCTGCCCGGACCCCAAAAATTCCGCTATACTTCCTTGCCGGCCGCATCACGACGGCCGCGATCAGGGAGGAATAAAATGTTCCGATCCACACTGCGCTACGGCGCGCTCGCGTTTGGCTGTGTTGTTGCCTCCGCCCTCGCCTCGACGGCGGGCGCGCAACTGCTCAGCCACAAGGACCTCAACGCCTCCATCGCCATAACCATCGCGCAAACCGCGATCGAGACCTGCAAGGCTAATGGCTACGCCGTGTCGGCGACCGTGGTCGGCCGCAACGGCGAGATCATCGTGCAGGTGCGCGGCGACAACACCGGGCCGCACACCATCGAGAACAGCTTCCGCAAGGCCTACACCGCGCGCACGTTCCGCGCTCCATCGGGCGCACTGGTCGAGCGAGTGAAGGCCAATCCGACGCTCGGCTTGATCCATCTCAGCAACGTCATCGCCAACCAGGGCGCGCTGCCGATCAAGGTGGGCGACGAGGTTATCGGCGCAGCCGGCGCCTCAGGCGCGCCGGGCGGCGAAAAGGACGAGCTTGCGTCAAGGCCGGGATCGACAAAGTGGCCGATCAGCTGAAGTGAGGGCGTAATGCTCCATCGTCTCTGGCGGGCTATCACAGCACCGTGGCGATGTTGCCGTCCTCGACGATGGTGACATCGCCATGCCTTCATATTTGTTGCGGAAATAGATCTTAGGGCAACGAGCCCGAGCCAATAAGCAGTCAGGGGAGGAAAGTGCGATGCATGCATCCATAAGGTCGCTGCTGTTCGCCACCGCTATCGCAACGATTGCAAGCTGCGCGTTCGCGCAGCAGCCGGCGCCGCCGCCAATGGGACAGCCCAGCAACCAGCCCGGCATACCAAAATTCCAATCGGAGCCGTTCTGGCCGAAAGCGCTTCCCGGCAATTGGGTGCTCGGGCAGGTCTCCGGCATTGCCGTGGATCGCAACGATCACATTTGGATTGTGCACCGTCCTTCGACCCTGCACGATGATGAAAAAGGCGCAATGAAAAATCCGCCGGAAACCAAATGCTGCACGGCGGCGCCGCCGGTGCTCGAATTCGACACCGAAGGCAACTTGCTGCGGTATTGGGGCGGGCCCGGCGAGGGCTACGACTGGCCGAAGTCGGAGCACGGCATCCATGTCGACAGCCAAGGCAATGTCTGGCTCGCCGGCAACGACAATGCCGATCATCAGATCCTGAACTTTACCGGGGACGGAAAATTTCTCCACCAGATTGGCAAGGCGAATGCCACCGGCGACTCGAACAGCCCAGACAAGCTTGGCCGGCCGGCCCATATCGCGCTCGACGAGCCGGCGAACGAACTATACGTGGCCGACGGCTACAAGAATCGCCGTGTCATTGTGTTCGACGCCAGGTCGGGCGCCTTCAAGCGGCTTTGGGGCGCGTATGGCAAAAAGCCGAGCGATGACAAGATGCCAGCCTACAAGCCCAATGCTCCGCTCTCGGAGCAATTCTCCAATCCGGTGCATTGTGTGCGGCTATCGAATGACGGTCTCGTCTATGTCTGCGACCGCGCCAATGATCGCATCCAGGTGTTCCGAAAGGACGGCAGCTTCGTAAAAGAATTCCGGATCGAGCCGGAGACTCTGCAAAACGGTTCGGTTTGGGATCTTGTGCTGTCGGAAGACGCGGCCCAAAAATATATTTTCATCGCCGACGGTGCGAACGGTCAGATTATCACGATCAACCGCGACGATGGGAAGGTGCTCACACAATGGGGCCGGCATGGTCGCCAGCCCGGCCAATTCAAATGGGTGCATAACATCGCCATCGATTCAAAAGGCAACATCTACACGGCGGAAGTCGGCTTCGGCCACCGTGCGCAGAAGTTTCGCAGGACCGAGTGAAATGAAACGACCTACGCGCTTCCACCTCATTCAGGCGGCAGAGGGTGGTTGGAAGCGCGGCGCGGCACGCGCCAGGAGGTGCGACTTCCGCTTTGGGTAAAACGCGGACTTTTTGCTTACGCTCCCGGATCCTCGGCATTCGGATAAAACAACTGCTCGCCATCGATCTTGTAGTTGGCGATGGCCTTCTGCCCTTCCGGCGAGATCAGGTAGTCGATGAACTGCTGGCCGAGCTCCTTCTTGACGTTCGGATGCTTGTCCGGATTCACCAGCATGACGCCGTACTGGTTGAACATGCGCTTGTCGCCTTCGACCAGGATCGCGAGATCGCCCTTGTTCTTGTAATGGATCCAGGTGCCGCGGTCGGACAGCACATAGCCGTGGCCGGCGCCGGCGGTGTTGAGCGCGGCGCCCATGCCCTGGCCGATCGACTTGTACCAGGCGCCCTTATCCTTCTCGATGTCGATGCCGGACGCCTTCCAGAGCGCGAGCTCGGCGACATGGGTGCCGGAGCGGTCGCCGCGCGAGATGAAGGAAGCCTGCTTGTCCTTGATGGTCGTGAACGCCTTGCCGACGTCCTTGCCGCCCTTGATGCCGGCGGGATCGCTGTTCGGGCCGATCAGCACGAAGTCGTTGTACATCACCGGATAGCGCTTCACGCCTTGCCCCTCGGCGAGAAATTTTTCTTCCGCCGATTTGGCATGCACGAACACCACGTCGGCATCGCCACGCCGGCCGGTGTCGAGCGCCTGGCCGGTACCCTGCGATACGACCTTGACGGTAACGCCGGTCTTGCGCTGGTAGATCGGCAGCAGATATTCGAACAGCCCGGAGTCCTGGGTCGAGGTGGTCGACGCCACCACGATCGATTTGTTCTGCGCGTGAGCTACAGGCGCGGCCAGGACGACGGCGCCGAATGCGGCGGCGGCGATCAGAGTGCGGCGGCTAGGCATGCGATCCTCCATTTATTTTTGTCTTCTCGTTAAACCAGCAATTCGCCGGCGATGAATTTTTTCGCCGTGTCGGTCTTCGGAGCCGCAAAGAACGCGTCCGCCGGCCCGCTCTCGATCACGCGCCCGCGATGCAGCAGCACGATCTCGCCGGCAAGCCGTTTCGCTTCGCCG
Organism: Pseudolabrys sp.; assembly: GCA_036512915.1. Taxonomy (GTDB): domain Bacteria; phylum Pseudomonadota; class Alphaproteobacteria; order Rhizobiales; family Xanthobacteraceae; genus Pseudolabrys. The sequence goes on from DATBZY010000138.1 coordinate 10,178, forward strand.
AGATCGTGCGTCGCCATCACCACCTTGACGCCGCGCGCGGCGACGCTGCGTACGATGTCCTCGATCGCCTTGGTGGCGGCGGGATCCAGGCTCGCAGTTGGCTCGTCGAGGAACAGCACGGCGGGGTCGCGCGCCAGTGCGCGCGCCAACGCCAGCCGCTGCTGCTCGCCGCCCGACAGCCGCCGCGCCGGGCGGTGGCCCAGGCCGTCGAGCCCGACCAGCGCGAGCAACTCGGCGGCGCGTTCGGTGCGCGCGGCGCGCGGCACGCCCGCGGCGGCGAGCGCGTAGCGGACATTGCCGGTGGCGCTGCGCCGGAGCATGGCCGGGCGCTGGAACACGATGGCGCGCCGCGTCGGCTGCGCCGCCTCGCGTCCGCCCCAGCTGATGCGTCCGCGCGAAGTGGGGATAAGTCCCATGGCCGCGCGCAGCAGCGTGGTCTTGCCGGAGCCGTTCGGCCCGATCAAAAAAGTTGGCGGGCCGCCATCGAGCGTCAGCGAGACGTTGTCGAGGATCGTCACCTCGCCGGCGAGGATTCCGACTTCTAAGAACATGACCGGCAGGTCGGAGGCGGGTGCGCGCATGCTCATCCGGCGTAGCGTTCGCCGGCGCGGCGCGCGCCCCAGGCCAGCGCGTTGATTAAAATCACGATGAAAATCAATACGATGCCGAGGCCGATGGCGAGCGGCAGGTCGCCTTTGGAGGTTTCCAGCGCGATCGCCGTGGTCATGGTGCGGGTGAAGCCGTCGATATTGCCGCCGACGATGATGATGGCGCCGACTTCCGCCGCCGCCCGGCCGAATCCCGCAAGTAGCGCTGTCACCAGGGAAAATCGCGCGTCCCAAACCAGCGTCAACACCCGCCCGACGGGGCCGACATTCATGGCGGCGAGCTCGTCGCGGTACTCGACCCACAAATCCTCGATGGTTTGCCGGGTCAGCGCCGCAATGATCGGTGCCACCAGCACGGTTTGCGCGATCACCATGGCCTGCGGCGTGAACAGCAGGCCCCAGGACCCGAGCGGGCCCGAGCGCGACAGCGTCAGGAACACCGCCAGCCCGACGACGACCGGCGGCAGCCCCATCAAGGCGTTG
>DATBZY010000139.1:0-2089 GCA_036512915.1 Pseudolabrys sp.
ACCGGTGAGCAGCGGGCTGAGCAGCAGCACCAGCAGCATCTGCGCACTTTGCAAGGCGAGTTCGCGGATTATGGCCATATCGCGAGCACCAGCAGGAGCAACACCAGCGCCGTGAACACCAGCGAGAGATATTGGCGGATGGTGAGGAATTGCAGGTAATTGAGCTTTTCGGCAGCGTATTCGATGCCGGTGGCGACCGGCGCGTAAGCTGCGTCCCAGATCAGATCGCGCAACTCGACCGTCAGGCGCGCGGGCGTCGTTGCGCCGGGCGGCGGCATTTCGCCGATCTCGCGTGCGCGGAACACGGATGTGCCGTAGACGCGGCGAATCGGCTGCGCGAAGCTCGATGCGGTGTATTGCGTCGCCGGGCTTGGGTCCGGATAGCCGCAATCCCAGGCCGGTGCGCGCCGCAGTTTATCGGAGGCCAGCCGATGAATGGCGAAGGCCGCGAACGAGCCGGACAGCAGCACGAAGATGAAGACCAGCAGCCCGTTATAGGAGCTGCGGCTTTCCGCGATCGGCACGATCGAAAGCCACTCCACGCCGGCCTGATGCGGCATGCTGACCCCGACCAGACTTTTGGTCACCGGCGCCAGCGCGTCGATGAAGAAGCCCGGGACAATGCCGGCGACCAGGCAGAGCGCGGCGAGGAAGTACATCGCGGCCAGCGAGTTGCTGTCGGTCTCTTTCGCGTTCGCGGCGGCGGGCGTACGGGCGCGGCCGAGGAAACTCACGCCGAAGGCTTTGACGAAACAGGCGGCAGCGAGCGCCGCCGACAGCGCCAGTAGCGCGCCGACCGCGGGCACCAGGAATTTCAGGCCCCAGGACGGCAATTGCGGGCTGAGCAGGATGGCCTGGAACGTCAGCCATTCGGACACGAAACCGTTGAGCGGCGGCAGTGCCGAAATCGCCACGCAGCCGACCAGAAACACGAAAGCCGTCTGCGGCATGCGGTGGATCAGGCCGCCGAGATGCTCCATGTCGCGTTCGCCGGTGGCGTTGAGCACGGCGCCGGCACCGAAGAACAACAGGCTCTTGAAGACGGAATGGTTGAACACATGGAACAGGCCGGCGGTGAGCGCCAGCGCCGCGGCTAACGGCATGCCGTGCGCCTTGAACGCCAGCGCCAAGCCAAGCCCGATATAGATGATGCCGATATTCTCCACCGTGTGATAGGCGAGCAGGCGCTTGAGATCGTGCTGCATCAGCGCATAGAGCACACCCATCACCGCGGTGATGCCGCCGACGGCGAGCACCACCATGCTCCACCACCAGTCTGGTGGTCCGAGCAGGTCGAACACGATGCGGATGAGGCCATAGACCGCGACCTTGGTCATCACGCCGCTCATCAGCGCGGAGACATGGCTGGGCGCGGCCGGATGCGCGAGCGGCAGCCAGGCGTGTAACGGGACGACGCCGGCCTTGGAGCCGGCCCCGACGATGGTGAGGATCAGCACCAGCGCCGCCAGCGCGGCGGTCGGGTGCGAAGCGCGGATGGCGTCGAACGCATAATTGCCATCGGCGCCGGCGAGCAAGCCGAACGAGAGCAGCAGCGCGAGCGTGCCGAAGCTCGCCATCAGCAGATAGACGTAACCGGCGCGCAGGTTCTCGCGTAGCTGATGATGCGAGATCACCAGCGCCCAGGACGTGAGCGACATGAATTCCCACGACACCAGGAAGCTGAACGCATCGTCCGCCATCACCACCAGATTCATGGCGGCGAGATAGGCGGGATAGAACGGCAGCACGCGTTGTGGGGAATGCTCGTGGCGCCCGTAGCCGAGCGCGAACAGGCTCGCTGCCGCGCCGCCGAGATTGACCACCACCAGGAAAAATGCCGCCAGCGGGTCGATGCGGAAATGCGCGCCCAGCCAGGGCAGGCCGAGCGGCAGCGTGACGGTCGATGCTGCCCGCTGCTCGAACAGAGACAGCAGCGCGATCACGCACAAGGTCAGGGTGACGATCAGGCTGGCGCCATAGACGACGCCGGTGACCACGCCCTTGTCGCGCGGCGACGCGCCGAGCGCGATCGCTATGGGGGCCAAGGCCAGCAGCGCCGCCACGCCGTAAAGTCCGTAGACCACCATCA
>DATBZY010000140.1:0-11543 GCA_036512915.1 Pseudolabrys sp.
CCGATCGTCGTGTTCGATGGCGAGGGCCGCTTCGTTACCGCTGTTCTTCGTCCCGCCAAACGACCCAGCGGCAAGGAGGTTCGCGCCTTCCTGCGCCGCCTGTTGCGCGCAATCCGCGCCAACTGGCCGAAGACCGAGATCCTACTACGCGCCGACAGTCACTATTGCAGTCCCGAGGTTCTCACCTGGTGTCGGGCCAACGGTATCGATTACATCCTGGGTGTCGCCCCAACCACGACATTGCGCCGGCATATCGGGGATCTTGAGGCCAGCACGAAAGCGCGCTTCGATGCCACGCAGAAAAACGGCAAGGCGCGCCGCTTCAAGGAGTTCCTCGACGGGGCCGCGAGCTGGAGCCGCGTCGAACGCATCATCGCCCGCGTCGAAGCCAGCGCGGACGGAACCGACACACGCTTCATCGTCACCAATCTCGGCACCCGCAACGCCCGTGTGCTCTATGAGGATGTCTACTGCCGGCGCGGCCAAGCTGAAAATCACATCAAGTCCTGGAAGACACATCTGGCGGCGGACCGCACCTCATGCACGAAGGCCACGGCTAACCAGTTGCGGCTATTCTTGCACGCGGGCGCATACTGGCTCATGTGGGGCCTGCGCGTGTCGATGCCCAAGCGTTCGATGTGGCGCGCTACTGAAATGCTTTGAAGGTGAACTTCGACGCTGCGATCTCCACCGAGCGCGAGTTTGTCGATCTTCTTCGTGCGAACCAAACAAGCAGAAGCGTCGATCCGGCTCCCGTTCTTCGCCAATTCAGCCGCTAGCATTCCTAGCCCCAATCCGGGCTTTGCGGGATCATGCGAGGGCACAATTGCGATAGCGACGTTATCTCCCAACTCGGGTGCGATACGTTCAACGAAAAAAGCAACAGCCGCCGGCTTTGCCTGCTTAATGTCGAGAATGCGCCCGCTATATTGAGGGTAATTAGAGAAATCACCGACTTCCATCTTGTGCCAAGACCACGGCTTGTAGTCGCCAAAAGCCGCGATCTGGCCGGCGCCAAATTTGGCTCTATTGATGAGTACTGGCGGCAATTTCGTCTCCTTGAAGAAGAAACTAATAAGTGCGGTGATCGCTGACGACAACTATTTGCGCGGAGTGCGGCCTGCACCTGATACCCCGGCGTTACCCGGGGCATTCAAAACAAATTATAGGGCGATGGACGCCTTGCGCTTTGGCGTACCTGTTACCCGGGCGTTACCCCGGCGCATTTTCCGACTAGGGGAAAGTCGGCTAAGTGTTGGAGCGGGCGAAGGGATTCGAACCCTCGACCCCGACCTTGGCAAGGTCGTGCTCTACCCCTGAGCTACACCCGCATCCATTAGACAGTTGACCGATCTAGCGATATCGGCCGCCAAGCCGTTCGTATAGCCATAAGGGCGGCCCCTTTGCAACCACGGCCAATGCGGGCCGTTAATGCCGCCGGACGTGGCGCTTGCCGTGCGGCCGGGGCCGGGCCGCCGGGGCATACCAGCCCTCCCAGCGCGGGTTTTGGTTGCAAAACCCGCGATTGCCAGCAATCACGTTCGGCCGGCATTCCTCGATCGAGTTATAGTGGCAGTCCTCATGCACAGCGCCGCTGCCGATCGACACCACCGCGCACCAGGGGGCCTCATAAGCGGGCGCCGGGCGCAGGTCGAACGACATGACGGCGATAAACACGGCCGCAGTCAGCAATAGGCGCATCATCTTCGACCCCATGGTTGCGGGCGCATGATCCCGAAAAAGCCTGCCCCCGACTCGATCGGGGGTGGCGACCGGTTTTCGGAAAAGAGCATGCGCAACTAAGTAAGTGATATTAACACCGATCCAGCCCGGAATGGTTCCCAGAGCATGATCCCGAAAAGTGGGAACCGGTTTTCGGACAAGATCATGCTCAAGCTAAATGTAAGTCGATTTAGTGATTCAATCCGAAACAATGCCATTCTAATGCCAAAGACCCCCGAGCAGCTGTTCGCCGCGCTCGATGCCCTCGGCATCGCGCATCGATCCGTGCAACATCCGCCGCTGTTCACGGTCGAGCAAAGCCGGACCTTGCGCGGGCAGATTCCGGGCGGGCATACCAAGAACCTGTTCCTGCGCGACAAGAAGCACGCGCTTTATCTGGTGGTGGCGCTAGAAGACGCCGAGATCGACCTAAAAAGACTGCACCGACTGCTCGGCGCCAGCGGGCGCTTTTCATTCGGCTCGGCCGATCTGCTGCGCGAAGTGTGGGGCGTGGAACCCGGCGCGGTGACGCCGTTCGGCGCCATCAACGACGCGCAGGGCCGCGTCACCGTGGTGCTCGACGCCGCCATGATGGAACACGCAACGCTCAACTATCATCCGCTGGTCAACACCATGACCACTTCAATTGCGGGCGACGATCTGGTGAAATTCCTCGAATCGACCGGCCATGTGCCCCGGATCGAGCGGGTGGCCGGGCAGGCCGCCGACGCCCCCTGACACGATTGCATTCGCTCGCCGGATGACCCATCTAATCCGGAATGGAACCGGGAACGGCCCAAAAAGGCGAGGAAATATGCTGCAAAACGGCGGGGAACTAATGGCGGCGGCCGAAAGCGGGGTCAAGGACACGACCACGCAAGGCTTCGTCAAGGACGTGATCGAGGAATCCAAGCACCAGCCGGTGCTGGTGGATTTCTGGGCGCCGTGGTGCGGGCCGTGCAAGCAGCTCACGCCGATCCTGGAAAAAGCGGTGAAGGCGGCCAAGGGCAAGGTTAAGCTGGTCAAGATGAACATCGACGAGCATCCGGCGATTCCCGGTCAGATGGGCATCCAGTCAATCCCGGCCGTCATCGCTTTCGTCAACGGCCAGCCGGCCGACGGCTTCATGGGCGCGCTGCCGGAAAGCCAGGTGGTCGCGTTCCTGGAACGGCTGACCAAGGGCAAAATCGGCGCCGAGGAAAAAGATTTCCTGAAAGAGGCAGACGAAGCGCTGGTCGAAGGCAATCCGGCCGCCGCCGCTGAGATCTATGCGCAGATCCTGACCGAGGACTCCGGCAACGCGCATGCGCTGGCCGGACTCGCGCGCTGCTACGTCGAGACCGGCGCGCTCGAGCAGGCCAAGCAGACCCTCGCTTTGGTGCCGGAAGCCAAACGCAACGAGGCGCCGGTGGCGGCCGCGCGCGCCGCGCTGGAGATCGCCGAGCAGGCCAAAACGCTCGGGCCGTATGCGGAGCTGGAAGAAAAGGTTCTCACCAATCCACTCGATCATCAGGCGAGATTCGACCTTGCCATAGCCCTCAACGCCAAGGGCAAGCGCGCCGAGGCGGTCAATCACCTGATCGAGATCGTCAAGCGCGACCGCAAATGGAACGAGGACGGCGCGCGCAAGCAGCTGGTGCAATTCTTCGAGGCCTGGGGTCCGACCGACGAGGCCACCTTGGATGGCCGCAAGCGGCTGTCGTCGATTTTGTTTTCGTAGCGCATGATCCCGAAAAGTGGGAACCGGTTTTCGGATAAGATCACGCGCAGCTAAAATGGTCTCGCGCCGGGAACGGCACCGGCTCGCGGAGTAAAGTGCAATGCCGATGAACGCGGAATATCGCGGGCCGATCGATCTGCCTGGAACGATCCCGGTGCTCCCGCTGCCGGGCGCGCTGCTGCTGCCGCGCGGCCAAATGCCGCTCAACATTTTCGAGCCGCGCTATCTCGCCATGATCGACGACTCGCTGCGCGACGGCCACCGCCTGATCGGCATGATTCAGCCCGACCCCGCGCATACCGGCCGCGCCGACAAGCCGCCGCTCTACCAGATCGGCTGCGTCGGCCGCATCACGCAGTTCGCCGAGAGCGGCGACGGCCGCTATCTGCTCGAGCTCACCGGCGTGGCGCGGTTCCGGATCGAGGAGGAATTGACAGTCAACACCGATTATCGCCAGTGCCGCGTCACCTATGCGCCGTTCGCCGACGACTTCGTCGCGCGCAAGGGCGAGAACGCGGTCGACCGCAAGGCGCTGCTGCGCGCGCTCAACGATTTCATGAAAGCGAACGACCTGAAGGCCGACTGGGAGGACATCGACAAGGCGCCGAACGAGGCGCTGGTCAATGCGCTGTCGATGATGTCGCCCTATGGCCCGCCGGAAAAGCAGGCTCTGCTGGAAGCGCCGGACCTGAAGACCCGCGCGGAGATTTTGGTGGCGATCACCGAGATCGAGCTCGCCAAGAAGAATACCGAAGGCGAACCGCAGCTGCAGTAGTCCGTCGCGCAGTGCTATAAAGCCGGCGAAATTGTCGGGAGCGCCTTCATGCCCACCACCCCCACCACCGACCGTCCAACCGGCGGCGTCGATCCCAAGCTGCTGGAAATCCTGGTCTGCCCGCTGACCAAGGGGCCGCTGGAATACGACGCCGCCAAGCAGGAACTGGTCTCGCGCAAGGCCAAGCTCGCCTATCCGATCCGCGACGGCATTCCGATCATGCTGCCGGAAGAGGCGCGGCGGCTGGATTAAGCGCCACCAATCCAACTTCGATAGTCAAAAACTCCACGACAAAATCAGGAAACGACTCATGATCAAAATCTGGGGCCGCAACACGTCATCCAACGTGCAGAAGGCGATGTGGGCGGTGGGCGAGCTGGGGCTCGAGCACCAGCGCATCGACATCGGCGGCGCGTTCGGCAAGAACAAGGAGCCGGCCTACCTGGCGATGAACCCGAACGGCCTGGTGCCGACGCTGGAGGAAGAAGACGGCTTCCTGCTGTGGGAATCCAATTCGGTCGTGCGCTATCTCGCCGGCAAGCACGACACGACCGGCGCGCTCGAGCCCAAGGATGCCAAGCAGCGCGCGCTCGCCAGCCAGTGGATGGACTGGCAGTTGTCGGTGGTGGGCCCGGCGATCTTCCACGCCTTCTGGGGTCTGATCCGCACGCCGACGGAAAAGCGCGACATGGCCGCGATCAAGACCTCGCAGGACAAGACCACCGACGCGATGAAGATCCTCGACGCGCAATTGGCCAAGACGTCCTACGTCGCCGGCCCCGCGTTTTCCTACGGCGACATCCCGGTCGGCGTGATGTGTTACCGCTACCGCCAACTGGTGCCCGGCCGCCCGTCGACGCCCCATCTCGATCGCTGGTACGACGCGATCTCCAAGCGCAAGGCGTTCCAGGATCACGTCGGCAGCATTCCGCTGAGTTGAGCTAGCGCATGATCCTGAAAAGTGGGAACCGGTTTTCGGATATCATGCGCAATTTATAGTCCCTCGCCGCGCAGCAGCTTCGGCACATCGCCGGTAAATCCCGCCGCCTCGCGGATGAACACGCGCTTGAGCGCCGGAATGCGCTCGACCAGCCCAAGGCCGACGTCGCGCATCAGCCGCAGCACATCGGAGCGGTTGGAGAACAATCTATTCAATCCGTCGGTGGCGACGCCCATGGTCATGGTGTCGAAACGCCGCCAGCGCTGATAGCGCTCCAGCACGTCCGGCGCCCCGATATCGAGCCCGAGCCGCGCGGCGTCGGCGATGGCTTCCGCCAAAGCGGCCACATCGCGCAGGCCCATATTGAGCCCCTGCCCCGCGATTGGATGGATTACATGCGCGGCGTCGCCAACGAGCGCCAGCCGCTCGGCGATGAACGCGCGCGCGGTGAACAGCCCGAGCGGAAAGGCGCGCCGCGGCCCGATCACTTTGAGGTCGCCGAGATGCAAGCCGAAGCGCTTCTCCAACTCGGCATGGAATTCGTCGTCCGGCAGCGCGATGATGCGCTCCGCCTCACGCGCGCTTTCGGTCCACACGATCGACACGCGCTTTCCCGTGAGCGGCAGGATCGCGAACGGTCCGGCGGGCAGGAAATGTTCCTCGGCGCGGCCATTGTGCTCGCGCTCATGTGCAACGGTCGTGACGATGGCCGACTGATCGTAATTCCACCCATGCGTCGCGATGCCGGCGGTCTCGCGGATTTTCGAGCGCGCACCATCGGCGCCGACCAGCAGGCGCGCGGAAATTTTCTCAGCCCCGGCCAGCGTGACGTCGATCACATTGCCCGCGTGCTCAAAGCCGGCGACCGCCGTTGCGCGCAGATCGACGCCGAGCTCACCCGCCTTCGCCACCAGCGCATCGATCAGATGCCGGTTCTCGATCATGTGCGCAAACGGTTCACCCTCTTCCACTTCGCCGCCGAAAGTGAGGAAGGTCGGGCGCACTACGTCGTCGAGCTTGCTGTCCGTCACCACCATGTCGAGGATCGGCTGCGCTTGTGCCTTGACCGCATCCCAGACCTCGATTGCCTCGAACAGCCGGCGCGCGGCGGCCGCGATCGCCGAGGCGCGCGGGTCCTTCGACTTCGTGTGCCCAAGCGCCGGATCGGCGACCGTCACCGAGAACGCTTCGCCCAGCCCCTGGCGCAGCGCGATCGCCAGCGCCAGGCCGGCAAAGCCCGCCCCGCCGATCACCACGTCCCGTCGCTCGTTGGCAGGCTTGCGCATTCGATATCCTCAACCGCGTGGCTGGACCGGAAACGCTTTGGCCGTCGTTCGCTATCCTAAGCTATTCAGGCACTTGCAGGGCGCTTGCCGGACAATTTTGATCTAGATCAAGGCAGCTAAAAAACACTAGACGAAAGTATTAGTAGTTTCGGGACTCACTAGGGTCCGGGAATGCCGGCTCCTAAGTCCCGTTGGGGCAATGGAGGAGCGATTCCATGACGGCCGAAACCGAAACCCAAGACAGCATGACCCATACCATGATCTGGTTGGGCGTCATGATCGCGATCGTCGTCGGTTTGGCGTATGTCGCGATATAGCGATCACCTGCGCGATGACTTGCGTAACGGGCGGCAGACGATCTGCCGCCCAAAACATTTTTAGCGACGGTGCGTCCCGCCGGATTGAGCGCGTGCCTTGACTTCGCGCCATTCCGCGGCGTCATTGGCGGCGGTCCGCAACGAAAGCCCGCGTCTCATGACATCCGCCGTCCAGGATCTCCTCAACCTCCTCGATCTCGAGCCGCTGGAAGTGAACCTGTTTCGCGGCCGCAGTCCGCAAGTCGGCTGGCAGCGCGTGTTCGGCGGTCAGGTGATCGGGCAGGCGCTGGTCGCCGCCGTGCGCACGGTCGATGCGAGCCGCCCGCCGCATTCCATGCACGCTTACTTCCTGCTGCCCGGCGACCCCAAGGTCCCGATCATCTACGACGTGGATCGCATGCGGGACGGCAAGAGCTTCACCACCCGGCGCGTCACCGCGCACCAGCATGGCCATCCGATCTTCTCCATGCTGGTGTCGTTCCACGCCGACGAGCCGGGCCTCAATCATCAGGCGAAAATGCCGGACGTTCCGCCGCCGGAAAGTCTGCCGAGCGAAGCAGAAATTCGCGAAAAGATTCTCCCGACCATGCCCGATCCGGTGCGGCGCTATTACGAGCGCGAGCGGCCGATCGAATTGCGCCCGGTGGAGTTCGAACGCTATCGCGGCAAGAAATATCCCGACGGCCGGTTTAACCTCTGGATGCGCACCACCGGCCGGCTGCCGGACGATCCGGCAATCCATCAATGCGTATTGGCCTACGCCTCCGACATGGGGCTGCTCGACACCGCGTTGGTGCCGCACGGGCGCACACTGTTCGAGAAGGAATTCATGGCTGCCAGCCTCGACCATGCGCTGTGGCTGCACCGGCCGTTCCGCGCCGACGACTGGCTGCTGTATGCGCAGGATTCGCCCAACCTGCACGGCTCGCGCGGCTTCGGCCGCGGACTTATATTCACGCGCGATGGCACTCTGGTCGCCTCGGTGGCGCAGGAAGGCCTGGTGCGCCAGCGGCGCGGGTAGCGCATGATCCCGAAAAGTGGAAACCAGTTTTCGGAAAAGATCATGCGCCAAACAATATTGTGATTGCAGTATGAAGCGATCGTTCGCGGCAATCGGTTTCCTGATTTCGATGTTGACGGCTGCGCTGGCCGCATCGGGCAAGCAGCCGGCGCCGTCCGGCGCGTTCGCGGGCGCGCCGGGCGAATACACCCGCTTCTCGGCCGCCGAGCTGCAACGCGGATTTCTCGCGCTCGCGTTCGGGTCCGATCTGCGCATCGGCGCGCGCCCGCGCGGCATCCGCCGCTTCGATCATCCGATCCGCGCGAAGGTGATCGCCGGCGGCAGCGTCGATCGCAGCGAGGCAATGCAGCGCGTCATCGATGAATATGCGCGCAAAGTTCCCAACCTGCATCTGAGCATCGTGTCCGGCTCCGCGCCGGCCGACGTGGAAGTTCGGCTGATCGACGAGAAGGATTTCAAATCTGCGCTGCAGGCCGCGTTCGGCGTCCCGATCACCAAGGCCTTCGTCGCCCGCACCGATCCGCAATGCATGACCAGCGTGAAATCGAGCACCGAAGGCGAGATCATGCGCTCGGTCACCTTCATCATCGTCGACAAGGGCGACAACGTCTTCCTGGACTGCTCCTACCACGAGGTGCTGCACGCCTTCGGCCTGTCGAACCACGACCAGCGCAACCCGTGGACCACGCTCAACCAGAAACGCATGGTCGGCTACCTGTCGGTCTATGACCGCGCGCTGCTCACCTTGCTGTACGACCCGCGCATCAGGCCCGGAATGACCGCCGGCCGGGCGCGCGCCGCGCTCCCCCGCGTTATCCAGGACCTTGGCCTCGCGGCCAGCGCCCAGGGCAAGCAGGCGAGATGAGGCAGCCTTACTGACCTAACCTGCCCGCGCGTGCGGCGACTGCCTGTGAGCGCGGCAACAATGCCGCTTAATTTTTTGCCCGTCTGTCGATACGCTAAGCAGATGCGCCCGTGCCGGCACTTGCCGGGGCGGGTTTTCGTTGCCGTGGCCCGCGCTTGGCGCGGGCTACCTTTCGCCGGGAAGGGAAGCCATGAAGCTGGTCATTGCCGTCATCAAACCGTTCAAGCTCGACGAGGTGCGCGACGCCCTCACCCGCATCGGCATTCACGGCATGACCGTGACCGAGGTCAAAGGCTATGGCCGCCAGAAGGGTCACATGGAGATCTATCGCGGCGCCGAATACGCCGTGAATTTCCTTCCCAAATTGCGCCTCGAGGTTGCGGTCGCCAGCGAGCAACTCGATCAGGTGATGGATGCGCTCGCCGCCGCCGCCAAGACCGGGCAGATTGGCGACGGAAAAATCTTCGTCATGCCGATCGAGCAAGCCGTGCGCATCCGCACCGGCGAGACCGACGTCGACGCGCTCTAGAAGACAATCGGGGGGAATGAAGTGACACGGGCGCCAATTCACCTTGCCGTAGCCGCGTGTGCGGTGGCGGCGACACTGACCGCATCACCTGCTTTCGCGCAAGCCGTCAAGATCGCCGCAAAGATCGACGCCGCCGACACGGCCTGGATGATCGCCGCCACCGGCCTGGTGCTGATGATGACGATACCGGGGCTGGCATTGTTCTATGCCGGCATGGTGCGCAAGAAAAACGTGCTCGCCACCATGGCGCAGAGCATGGCGGCCACGTTCCTGGTTTCCATCCTGTGGGCGTTCGTTGGCTACAGCCTCGCCTTTACCGGCGATGGCGCCTACATCGGCACGCTCGAACGCATTTTCCTGAACGGCATGACGCTCGATGCGATCTCGCCGCTGGCCAAGACCATCCCCGAAAGCCTGTTCATGCTCTACCAGATGACCTTCGCCATCATCACGGTGGCGCTGGTCGCGGGCTCGGTGGCGGATCGTCTGCGCTTCTCCGCGTTTCTCTTGTTCTGCGTGTTCTGGCTGCTGCTGGTCTATGTGCCGATCGCGCATTGGATCTGGGGCGGCGGCTTCCTCGGCCGCTACGGCGTGATCGATTTCGCCGGCGGCTTGGTGGTGCATCTCAATGCCGGCGTCGCCGGCCTGGTCGCGGCCACTGTGATCGGCAAGCGGCGCGGCTATGGCAGCGAGAATCTGGCGCCCCATGATCTCACGCTGGCGGTGATCGGCGTCGGTCTGTTGTGGGTCGGCTGGTTCGGCTTCAACGGCGGCTCCGCGCTCGGCGCCAATTCGCGCGCCGCCATGGCGATCGTCTCCACCCATCTCGCCGCCAGCGCCGGCGCCTTCACCTGGATGGCGCTGGAGTGGTGGACGCGCGGCAAGCCGTCGGTGCTCGGCATGATCTCCGGCGCGGTGGCCGGCCTCGGCACCATCACGCCGGCTTCCGGCTTCGTGCTGCCGATGCAGGCCGTGCTGATCGGGCTGATCGCCGGCACGGTTTGCTTCTGGGCCTGCACCTGGCTCAAGAGCAAGATCGGCTATGACGACTCGCTCGACGTGTTCGGCGTGCACGGCATCGGCGGCCTGACCGGCACATTCCTCGCCGGCGTGCTGGCGGTCGGCGCGCTGTCGGCAAGTCCGGAACTGCCCGGCGGCATTTCCGGCCTGCTGGAAGGCAACCCGCAGCAGCTGCTGGCCCAGCTCTATGGCATCGCCGTCACCCTGCTGTGGTCGGGCACACTGACCTTCGTCATCCTCAAGGCGATCAGTGCGATGGTGCCATTGCGGGTGCGCCATGAAGACGAAGTGATGGGCCTCGACGTCAGCCAGCATGGCGAAGCGCTGCAATAATTAATCAAAGGTTACCGCGCCGGCGGCCTGGCCGGCGCGGATTTCGTCACCCGCGATTTTCTGCCTAAATTTTATGCAGGCCGTTTTGACGCATGGCGCGTCTTTAGGCGGCCGCCTCTGGCGGTATTTGGGTCGCATCCCCGCCGACCAGATTTCATCCATCGAATCAGCCGGATAGAGCCCTGACGGGCAATTGGCACGGCGTTTGATTCTATTTCCCTGGCCATGCCTGCGAAGCAAGCTTTGTGGGTCCGGCTCAGTGTCCCGCCCGCACTGCGTGAACGTAACAACGGGCTCAAGCGGGGATCGAATCCATGAAAATCGTCATGGCCATTATTAAACCTTTCAAGCTCGACGAGGTCCGTGACGCTCTGACCTCCATCGGCGTGCAAGGGCTGACCGTTACCGAGGTCAAAGGATACGGGCGTCAAAAGGGTCACACGGAAATCTACCGTGGGGCCGAGTATGCGGTGAGCTTCCTGCCGAAGGTCAAAATCGAAGTGGCAGTAGCATCCAACCAAGTCGACAAGGTCGTCGGCGCCATCACCGCGGCAGCAAAAACCGGACAGATCGGCGACGGCAAAATCTTTGTCTTCGGTCTGGATCACGCCGTACGCATCCGCACCGGCGAGACCGACGCCGCGGCGCTTTAGCAACCCGCACCGCAAACAATACGGACAGGAGTAAGACCATGACGTTGAAGAAATCCTCCCGTGCGGGACTCTTGGCTCTCGCCTTTGGAGTACTGCTCGGCCTCTTTTTGAGCGTGGCAGTTTACGACGCCTCCTACGCTCAGACACCGGCTACGTCGCCGGCCGCTGCGGCACCCGCCGCGGCTCCAGCCGCCGCTCCGACGCCGCCGCCGCCGCCGCCGCCGGCGTGCGACGCCACCGCCAAGCCGCCAGTCCTGGAAAAGTGCACGTCCAATTCGGGCGACACCGCCTGGATGATGACGTCCATGGCGCTCGTGCTGATGATGACCATACCGGGCCTCGGCCTGTTCTATGGCGGCATG
>DATBZY010000141.1:0-9543 GCA_036512915.1 Pseudolabrys sp.
AAGATTGCTCGCCTCGGCGGCTATCTTGCGCGCGCCAGCGATCCGCCGCCGGGCAACATGATCATGTGGAGAGGCCTGTCTCGCCTGACCGACATCGAGTTCGGCGCTACAATCGGGCTGAAAATTGTGGGTAATTGAAAGATGCGCCGACGGTGTATAATGTCTCGATGTTCCCGCCCGAGCGAATCGTCTGCCTGACCGAAGAGACCGTGGAGACGCTCTATCTCCTCGGCGAGGACCGCCGCATTGTCGGCGTGTCGGGATATGCGGTGCGGCCGCCGCAGGTGCGGCGCGAGAAGCCGCGGGTCTCGGCCTTCATCTCCGCCGACCTGCCGAAGATCTTAGACCTCAAGCCCGACCCGGTGCTGTGTTTTCCGATCTGCAGGCCGACATCGTCGCCGAGCTGATCCGCGCCAATGTCGCGGTTCACGCCTTCAATCAGCGCGACGTCGCCGGCATCTTCGACATGATCCGCACGCTCGGCGCGCTGGTCGGCGTGCCTGAAAAGCAGACGCGCTGGCGCGCGCGCTGGCCGCGCGCGTCGATACTGTGCACGAGCGCAGCCTACGTCTGGACCACCGGCCGCGGGTCTATTTCGAGGAATGGGACGAGCCGATGATCTCCGGCCTCGGCTGGGTCTCGGAGCTGATCGCGGCCGCCGGCGGCATCGAGGTGTTCCCGCAACTCGCCGCGCGCAAGAACGCCAAGGACCGCATCGTCTCGGCCGCCGACGTGATCGCGGCGCGGCCCGACATCATCATCGGCTCCTGGTGCGGCAAGAAATTCGTGCCCGGCAAGGTCGCCGCGCGGCCGGGCTTTGCGCAGGTTCCAGCGGTCGCCAGCGGCTGGCTGCGCGAGATCAAATCCACGCTGATCCTGCAGCCGGGCCCGGCGGCGCTGACCGACGGGCTCGATCAGCTGGCGGGAATCATCGCCGGATGGGTGGCAAACCGCGCGCCAAAAGCTCAGGAATAACGGGCCTTTCGGGGGCGATAGCATTCCCGCCGTCCGGTATGCTATGCACGGATAAACTTGGACCGCATGAGGACCTGACCGCGATGCAGCCAAACAAAGCCCGCGCCGACCTGTGGATGGATTTGGCTCTGGTGGCATTCCTCGTCGGTTTCGACGTGGCCGCCCGTCTGTTGCCGCACGCGCCCGGATTCATGCCGGTCGCCGCCAGCGCGCTGTTCGCTGGCCGGATGTTGCGCATCCCGGCGCTGGCCGTGATCGTGCCGCTGCTCGCGATGGCGCTCAGCGGCATGGCGCTGGCGGGCGACGATTGGCGGATCAGCCTCGTCGTCTACGCGGCACTCGCGCTGCCGGCGCTGGCCGGCATGCTGTCGCGGCGCTATCGCGGCGCCGGCGCGATCGTCGCGACCATGGTGTCGTGCTCGCTGATCTTCTTCGTCACCACCAATTTCGCGGTCTGGCTGTTCGGCGGACTCTATCCGCTCGATCTGCAGGGACTGGCGCAGTGCTATGTCGCGGCGCTGCCGTTCCTGGAAAAGACCGTGATGGGCGATCTGTTCTGGACCACGATCCTGTTCGGCGGCGCCTGGCTGGTGCAGCACGGGCCGGCGCTGGCGCGGCGGGCGCTTTAGTTTCTGTCATTCCGGGGCCGGCCGAAGGCCGGAGCCCGGAATGACGACGAACTAGCCAATCCATTTTTGTAATCGGGCGAACAGCGCCTTGACGCGGCCGATCAGGTCGGTCGGCGCTTCCGGTTCGGCCAGCCGCAGGCCAACGGTGGTCACGCGCCCTTTCTCGACTTTATGCGCCAGCAGCGCGATCGGCCCTAGCTGGACGATGTCGCCGGTCTTAGCCGGACGGCCAAGGTTTTCGGTGAAGAAGTCAGCGAGCGCCACCTCGGTATGGTCGGCAGCGACCTGCAGGCCGTAGATCTCAGCCAGTGCCCCGAGCGTCGCGGTCCCCGTCACAAAAAAATCGCCGAGCAGCCTAGGGTCGGGTGATGCCGGCCGCGGCATCTTGACGAAGAAGCGATCGAGCGCCTGCGCCTTCTCCGGCGGCGCCAGCAGATAGACATAGTCGCCCTCGCGCACCGGATCGGCTTCCGCCGGCGTCAGGATTTCCTCGTTGCGCACCACCAAAGTCGGCCGCGCCCAGTTCGGAATCAGCCCGCGGCGCAGATACGGACTATTGGCGGGCACCGGATAGCCGACGATTTCGCGCGCCAGTTGCCCGGGCAGATCGAGCTCGACGCGGCGCGGCACCGGATCGCTGCGGATGTACGAGATGTCGAGCTTGCGGGCGGCAAACGCCACCGTCCAGCCCTGGACCAAAAGCGACAACAGCACCACCACGAAGGCGACGTCGAAAAACAGATAGGCCGCCGGCAATCCGACCAGCAGCGGAATCGAGGCGAGAAAAATGCCGACCGCGCCGCGTAAGCCGACCCAGGAAATGAACAGCTTCTCGCGCCATTGAAACTTGAACGGCGCCAGGCACAGAAATACCGCCACCGGCCGCGCCACCAGCATCAAGACCAGCGCCACCGCCACCGCGCCGAACAGGCTGTCGGCCAGCCGTTGCGGCCAGACCAGCAGGCCGAGCAACACGAACATCCCGATCTGCGCCAGCCAGGTCACCGCGTCGAGAAACACGATGACGGAATTGTGCGCGCGCGTCTGCCGGTTTCCGACCACGAGGCCGGCCAGATAGACCGCGAAAAATCCCGATGAATGCACCGCATTGGCGAAGGCGAACACGACTAGCGCGCTCACCGCCACGAACGGCGCGTGCAACCCTTGCGCCAGGGCCAGCCGGTTGAGCACCAGGGTGATGATGCGTCCGCCGGCGACGCCGATGATGCAGCCGAGAACCGCGTCGCGCACAAACGTCACGAGGGCATGCGACCAGCTCTGATCGCCAACCAGCAGCATTTCGACCAGCAGCAAAGCCAGGAACACCGCGAACGGATCGTTGGTGCCGGATTCCACTTCCAGGATGGCGCGCACGCGCGGGCGCAGCCGCAAGCCGCCCGAATTGATCAGCAAGAACACTGCCGCCGCGTCGGTGGAGGCGACCACCGCACCGACCAGCAGCGCCTGGATCCAGCCGATGTCGAGCACCAGCTTGGCAACCGGCGCGGTCAGCACGGTGGTGATCAGGACGCCGACCGTCGCCAAGGTAACTGACGGCGCCAGCACGTTGCGGAAGGTGGTCAGGCGCGTGCGCAGACCGCCGTCGAACAGGATCAGCGCCAGTGCGATCGAACCGACCGTGTAGGCGGTGCGTACATCGTCGAACTTAAGGCCGCCCGGGCCGCCCGCGCCGGCCAGCATGCCGACCAACAGGAACACCAGCAGCAGCGGCGCGCCAAACCGCAGCGCAATCAGGCTCGACAGAATGCCGGCCAGCACCAGCAGGCTGCCGAGCAGTATGGCGATACTGACGGTGTCGAGCGAAGCCATGCGCGCGCGAATCTCCTATCGCTATAGGAAGGATTCGCGCGGGCAAGAGCAACGGGAAACGTTGTCGCTGCTCAACGAATGGTCAAAACGCCACCTTGTCGCCGCCCTTGAGCGAGAGGATCTCGCGCGCGTCGTCCGGCGATGCGATCTCGAGTCCAAGACTTTCGATGATGGTGCGCACATTGGCGACCAACTGGGCGTTGGATTCGGCCAGCTTGCCGGCGCCGATCCAGAGCGAGTCCTCCATACCGACCCGCACATTGCCGCCCATGGCCGCCGCCATCGCCGCGACCCGCATCTGATTGGCGCCAGCGCCGAGCACCGACCAGCGGTAATTTTCCGGCCCGAGCAGCCGGTCGGCGGTGCGCTTCATCATCAAGACGTCCTCCGGATGCCCGCCGATGCCGCCCAGAATGCCGAATACCGACTGCACGAACAGCGGCGGCTTGACCAGGCCGCGATCGAGGAAGTGTTTCAACGTGTAGAGATGGCCGATGTCGTAGCACTCGATTTCAAAGCGCGTGTTATTCTCGGCGCAGGTGGTGAGGATGTATTCGATGTCGGCGAAGGTGTTCTTGAACATGCCCTTCTTGGACCCTTCCAGATACGGCTCTTCCCAGTCGTATTTGAATTTGCCCTTGTAGCGCGGGATCATCGGGTAGAGCCCGAAATTCATCGTGCCCATGTTGAGCGAGGCAACCTCCGGCTTGAAGGTCGCGGCCGGCTTAACGCGTTCCTCGACCGTCATGGTCGGGGCGCCGCCGGTGGTGATGTTCACCACCACGTTCGAGCGCTGCTTGATCACCTTGAGGAACGGCGCGAACGCCTCCGGCGACTGGTCGGGACGGCCGTCCTGCGGGTTGCGCGCATGCAGATGCACGATGGCCGCCCCCGCCTCGGCCGCCCCGATGGCGGCATCGGCGATCTGCTGGGGGGTCACCGGAATATGTGGAGACATCGAAGGCGTGTGGATCGAGCCGGTAACGGCACAGGTAATGATGACTTTGCGCGGCTTCGCCATGAGCTATCCATCCCGGTGATATGAGTGTTGTGGTTTCTTCGTTGGACTTAGCGGCTGATCCTAGAGTATCAGCCATGCTCAAGTCACCCTGCGACGGGCACTTAACTTGCGCATGAGCTATTCCAAAAACCGGGTCCCATCCCGGATCAAATCCGGGACCGGCTTTTTCGGGATCATTCGCTAGGACATCGCCGTGGATGACAAAAATCAATCTGCGGTGGCGCGGTCTTCCGGCATCCTGATCGGCGCGTTGTGCGGCATCGGCTCCGCGCTCGGCTGGGCCGCGGGCTTCGTCGCGGCCAAGCACGGCGTCGCCGTCGGCTTTTCGCCCGCCGATCTAGCATTTCACCGCTTTTTCTGGTCCGGACTGCTGCTGATGCCGCTCGTGCTACGCGACGGCATCAGCGACCTCGGCGGCATCGGCTGGGGCCGCGGGCTGGTGATGAGCATATTGTCCGGCCCGCCGCAGGCCATGATCGCCTATACCGGGTTCATGCTGGTGCCGCTCGGCCACGGCACCACCATCCAGCCGGCCTGCGCGGCGCTATCGGGGCTGATCCTCGCCACCCTGGTCCTGGGCGAGCATCCGACCGTACAGCGCATCATCGGCGGCTTGACGATCATTGCCGGCCTGCTGGTGTTCGGCGCGGAATCGGTCGCCACCATCGGCAGCCATGGCGTCGGCGGCGACCTGCTGTTCGCCACCGCCGGACTGTTCTGGGCGATCTTCGGCACCCTGCTGCGCTACTGGCGCGTCTCGGGCATTCGCGCGGTCGCGATGGTCGGCGCGCTGTCGGTTGTGGTGTTCGCGCCGTTGCACGCGCTGCTGGTCGGCTATGACGGCATCCTGCGCATGAGCCTTGCCGAGAATTTGCTGCAGGTTGTGGTGCAGGGAATTCTTGCCGGCGTGCTGCCGATCTTTCTGTTCGCGCGCGCGGTGATCCTGCTCGGCGCCGGGCGCTCGGCGACGTTTCCCGCGCTGGTGCCCGGCTTCTCCCTCGTCATCGGCTATCTCGCGCTCGGCGTCGTTCCGAGCCTTGCGCAACTCATCGGCCTGGTCATCGTCGTGATCGGCTTCCGATTTGCGTTGAGATAACGCGTCCAGCCGCACTGAATCTCTGTCGTCATGGCCGGGCTCGTCCTGGCCATGACGCGTGTAGTCACTCCGGCCCGGCGTATTTTCCTGCGGTCTGCGGGAACATGTTCTTGATGATCTTGAATTTCGAGATGTCCACGGTCGCGTCCATGTGCATGAAGATCACGGCGTCGCGCAGCACCTTTTCGATGCCGAAATCGAGCATAATACCGTTGCCGCCGTGCAATTCGACCGCATGCTGGGCGACTTTCATGATCTCTTCCGATGCGAATAGCTTGGCCATGTTGACCAAGGTCTCCGCCTCCGGCGCATTCTCGTCGACAGCTTGCGCGGCGCGCTCGAGCAGCGCGCGCACCGCCTCGATTTTGGTCGCCATTTCGGCCAGCCGCAACGCCACCGCCTGATGCTTGATCAGAATGCGGCCGCCCTGCACGTAGTTCTGCACGTATTCCGCGGTGGCCTCGAAGGCGCGCACGCCGACGCCAAGATTTTTCGCCGCCTGGATGATCTTGCCGGGACGGAAATAGACCCCGGCCGAACCCATCGCGCTATCCTGCACCAGCAGATGATCGTCCGGCACGAACATGTCCTCGAACACCATCTCGCCGTTGTTCATGAAGCGGCAGCCGAGGGTCTCGTTGCAGCGCGCCACCGTGAACCCCTTGGTTTCGCGCGGCACCAGGAACGACGAGGTGCCCTGCATCATGCCGACCTTGGGATTGGTGTTGGCGTAGACGACATAGAGGCTGGCGTCGTAGCCGTTGGAGATGAACTGCTTGCGGCCGTTGATCACCCAGCCGCCAGCCGCCTTCACGGCTTTGGTCTGCATCGCGGCTTCCGGCACGTTGTAAGGCAGCCAGCGGTCGGAGGCCCCGCGCGGCTCAGTCAGGCAATGCGCCATCAGGAATTGCGGTTCCGCGACCAGGCGCTTGAACCATTTCTCCTGCAAATGCCGCGGCGCGAACTGGCGCAGCAACACCGAGACTTTCCAATTCTGCACCAGCTTGTCGGCCAAGCCGGAATCGCCGCGCGCGATTTCCTCGGCGACCAGGGCGAAGGTCTTGACCTCCGTGCCCTTTTCCAGCTCCACGCCGCCGAACTCTTCCGGCACGCCCAGGGTGCGGATGCCGACCTTCTCGGCGCCTTCCAGAATGCTGATCGGTAATCGGTCTTCCGGCACCATCGACCATTCGCGCTGCCAGTTCTGCTTGATAAAGGGCAGGACCACGTCATCGACGAAATCGCGGCAGCTTTGCCGCATCATCCGCTGTTCTTCCGATAATCCGCGGTCGTACATGTGCATAACCCCTTACTGCCTGCCGCGGCGAATGCCCGGCCTTGCCCATATTTGATATTGATCCACTTTGCGAGCGATTTCCAAGGGGCTCGACCGGGAGCGCGGAAATGGACGACGTCCAGCAGTTGACCGGCACCGTTGCCGAGGTGTTGCGCACCATCGGCCACGAACTGACGTCACTGCGGCTGCTGCTCCAAATCGGCCTGATCCTGCTCGCAGCCATTGGCGGAACGCTCGCCGGGTCGCTGATCCGCCGGCGCATCGACCTCACCGCGCTGACCCTGGGCTGGCCGCCGTTCCTGCGCGAATTCGCGCGGCTGCTGCTGGCCAATCTCGGCACCGTCATTTTCGTGCTGGTGGTCGCGATCACCCATGCGGTCATGCTGTCGCTGACCTTGCCGAGCCGCTCCTACCTGCTCGGCGTCGCATCGAGTCTTGCCACCGCCTGGGTGGTGATCGCTCTGGTCGCCGGCTTGATCCGCAATCCGTTCGTCTACCGGCTGGTGGCGGTGTCGGCCTGGGCGATCGCGGCGCTCAGCATTCTCGGCCTGCTGACGCCGACCATGACCGCGTTCGATTCGTTCGGGGTGGTGATCGGCGGCCTGCGGGTGACGCCGCTGCTGGTGATCAAGACCTCCGTCCTGCTAATGCTCACGCTGTGGGCGGCGAATTGGGCCAGCGGCTTCCTCGACCGGCGCGTGCGCAGCACCGCCGACCTGACGCCGTCGATTCAGGTGCTGATCGGCAAGATCATCCGCCTGCTGCTGATCACTTTCGCGATCCTGATCGCGCTTTCGACCGTCGGTATCGATTTTTCCGCGCTCGCTTTGTTCTCCGGCGCGGTCGGCGTCGGCCTCGGCTTCGGCTTCGGCTTGCAGAAAATCGTGTCCAACCTGGTGAGCGGAATCATTCTGCTCGCCGACAAGTCGATCAAGCCGGGCGACGTGATCTCGGTCGGCGAACAATTCGGCTGGGTGAACAACATGGGCGCGCGCTACACCGCCGTCGGCACCCCCGACGGCCGCGAATTCCTGATTCCCAACGAGGACTTCGTCACCCAGCGGGTGATCAACTGGTCCTATTCCAACGAAGAAGTGCGGTTGGAGGTGCCATTCGGGGTCTCCTACGCCAGCGATCCGCACAAGGTGTGCGCGTTTGCCATCGCGGCGGCCAAATCGGTGGCGCGCGTGCTGGTCTCGCCGTCGCCGGTCTGTCATCTCAAAGCGTTCGGCGACTCCTCGCTCGATTTCACCCTGCGCTTCTGGATTCGCGATCCGGTGGACGGATCACCAATGTGCGCGGCCAGGTGCTGCTGGCGCTGTGGGATACCTTCCAGCGCGAAGGCATCGAGATTCCCTATCCGGTGCGCGACGTGCGCATCAGCGAGACCGGCAAGCCAAGAAGGCCAAGCGGACGAGGGGTTGAAGACGGGGCGGGAGAGGCGGGCGCTCTTACCCTCTCCCCTCCGCGGGAGCGGGTGGTCGAGGCGAGCGTCGCGACGCCGAGACCGTTCAGTAGACCGGGTCAACAAGCAGATTTGATTGCAGGACCTGCTTTTGAAGGCCGTATTTTTGAGTGAGATCCATTACGGTTTCTTTAAACCACGTTGCCGAAAGCGGCGAAACGTAAACTGTTTCGATAAGAGCATTTAAATCAACGCTCTTTTGTATTCCCGTTGGATGAGCCTTTCCATCGGCTGAATTAAGTGTCGTAACCGCTCTCAACTCATGCTCGTGTTCAAAGGACATCCGTTTGCACACAAACGGGATAAGGGCATTTCCTTGCGGCATCGGATCGACCTCATAGTCCAGGTAAACTATTTGGCCCACATAGCAATGCTCGTCGATGCACCTTACAAGCGTCGAATAACGAGATTTGATTGCAATTGCCTCGTCCGACTTTGCATAGAGCCTCCACATAGCAGCCGACTCATGCTCATTCATGTGCCAACAGTTCACATAGGTGCGCTTTAACTGTTCCTGCTGCGTTTGGCTGATGATCCCCGCCATTCGGCGACTTTCGCTTTCGATATCACCAACTGCGCCATGCTCCTTGGCGAAGTCGGCGATCAATTCTGGGCGATTTGCCACGCTAGGTCGGGAAGATGATCCTTCTAACGGGTCACCTAGACAATCGGCACGCGCAAAGAAGAGGCTCGAGGTCGCTAGCATTGAAACGAATTTCGACAAATCTAGATACCGCCAAATTGTCACCTCTTTATTTGTCGGAGCAATGAATACTGCGTGGTCTTTCGTAGGCATCACGCCGCCTTCCTGCTCGCCAAAAACTCGCCCATGCGGGCGAGCGCCTTGAGGATGTTCTCGGTCGAGTTGGCGTAGGACAGCCGCACATAGCCTTCGCCGAGAATGCCGAAGTCGGGGCCGCCGATGATGGCGACACCGGCATCGTCGAGCAGCGATGCCGCCAGCGCCTTCGCCTTCCAGCCGGTGCGCTTGATGTTGGGGAAGGCATAGAACGCGCCCTTCGGCGTCGCACACGACACGCCGGGCAATTTGTTCAGGCCCGCGACCACGACCTTCCGCCGCTTATCGAACTCGGCGATCATCTTCGCCACTTCGTCCTGCGGGCCTTTGAGCGCCGCCAGCCCGGCATATTGCGCGGAGGCATTGACGCAGGAATGCAGATTGACCGCGAGCTTGCGCGCATAGTCGTAGAGCTTGCCCGGCCACACCGC
>DATBZY010000142.1:0-4141 GCA_036512915.1 Pseudolabrys sp.
AAATGCACCTCGATGATCGCGGTCATGGTGTCGGGATCGGGGAAGCGGATGTAGTGGAAGAAGCAGCGGCGCAGAAAGGCGTCGGGCAATTCCTTCTCGTTGTTGGAGGTGATGATCACGATCGGCCGGCGGCGCGCCTTCACGGTTTCACCGGTCTCGTAGACGAAGAACTCCATGCGATCGAGTTCGAGCAGCAGGTCGTTGGGAAACTCGATGTCGGCCTTGTCGATCTCGTCGATCAGCAGCACCGGGCGCTCGTCGGCGACGAAGGCGTCCCACAATTTGCCGCGCTTGATGTAGTTGCGGATGTCCTGCACGCGCGCGTCGCCGAGCTGGCTGTCGCGCAGGCGCGAGACCGCGTCGTAATCGTACAGACCCTGCATCGCCTTGGTGGTCGACTTGATGTGCCACTCGAGCAGCGGCGCGCCGATGCTTTTGGCGATCTCCAGCGCCAGCACGGTCTTGCCAGTGCCGGGCTCGCCCTTGACCAGCAAGGGCCGCTCCAGCGTGATCGCGGCGTTGACCGCGATCTTGAGATCGTCGGTCGCGACATAGGCCTTGGTGCCTTCAAAACGCATGCAATTCCTCAGCTTTCAACGCGACACTAGCGCATGATCCCGAAAAGTGGGAACCGGTTTTCGGGCAAGATCATGCGCAGGCATAAAGCAGGGAGCGGGCGGCGGGCAAGCCGCTTTCCCTTTTGCGCATGGCCTTTTCCGAAAACCGGTACCCACTTTTCGGGGCCATGCGCTCTCACAACCGTGATGGTGGAGTGATGGCAAGTTGAATGGCTATTATGCGCAAAACGTATATGTCATGGCCCGAGATCATCGAATTTGGGAGGATCGGATGCCCCGCCTGCTGCTCAGCTTTGCTCTTATCCTGGCAGGCCTCGGGTTCGCGAGCGCGCAAATGGCGCCGCTGCCGCAGCCGGCGCCGGGACAGGCGGTGGCGATCTTCGCCGGCGGCTGCTTCTGGTGCACGGAATCGGATTTCGACCACGTGCCGGGTGTGATCTCGACCACGTCGGGCTACACCGGCGGGCACGTCGCCAATCCGAGCTACGAACAGGTCTCGGCCGGAGGCACCGGGCACGCCGAGTCGGTGCAAGTGATCTATGACCCGAGCAAGGTCTCCTACCAGCAGCTGCTCACGCATTACTGGCACTCCGTCGATCCGACCGTGAAAGACCGGCAGTTCTGCGACGGCGGCAACCAATACCGCACCGCGATTTTCGTGGGCAACGACGAGGAACGCAAACTGGCGGAAGCCTCCAAGAAAGAAGTCGAGGCCGAGCTCAAGCAGCCGATCTATACGCAGATCGTCGCCGCCGGCCCGTTCTACGCAGCCGAAGACTATCACCAGGATTTCTATCTGAAGAACCCGACTAAATATAAATTCTACCGGTGGAATTGCGGCCGCGATCAGCGGCTGGAGCAACTATGGGGCAAACCGAAGGGAAACAGTTGATATGATCGACCGCAGAGCCCTGTTGACGGCCGGCGTCGCGCTTGGCGCGCTGATGGCCGCGAGCAAATTTGCCGAGGCAGAAACAATGACAACGACAACGCAAGATATCGACTTTCGCAAGCTCACCGATGCCGACTGGCGCAAGCGCCTCGACGCGCAGCAATACGACGTGCTGCGCAAGCACGGCACCGAACGCCCCGGCACCAGCCCGCTCAATCACGAGAAGCGCAAAGGCACCTTCGCATGCGCCGCTTGCGACCTGCCGCTGTTCTCGTCCGACACCAAATTCGAGAGCGGCACCGGTTGGCCGAGCTTCTATCAGCCGCTGCCGGACGCGATCGGCACCACGACCGACCGTAGCTTCTTCATGGCCCGCACCGAGGTGCACTGCAAACGCTGCGAAGGTCACCTCGGCCATGTGTTCGACGACGGCCCGAAGCCGACCGGCCTGCGCTACTGCATGAACGGCGTGGCGCTGAAATTTGTGCCGCAAGCGGCCGGCCAATCGTAAAGACCCTAGACGACTCAGCGCGGCTTTCTTACCCCTCGGCAGGGGGAAGAGCATGCCGCAACCGCTGCCAAACCTTGAGTCACTGAACGTTCCGCAGGCCTTCGCGCAGGCGCTCAAGCTGCATGAGCAGGGGCGTCTGGCCGAGGCCGAACCGCTCTACGCCGCCGTTCTCGCGGTCAGGCCGGATCATTTCGACGCCTTGCAGATGATGGGGCTGGTCAAGCTTGCGGCCGGGCAGCCGGCCGAGGCCCTGCGCCTGGTCTTGGCGGCCATGGGCATGCGCAAGCCATCGCCGCAAGTCCTGCTCAACCACGGTCTGATCCTCGAAGCGCTCAAGCGCTATCCGGAGGCGATCGAGAGCTTCGACCAGGCGATCAAGCTCAAATCCAAATATGCCGAGGCGCATAATAATCGGGGCGCCACGCTCGCCTCGCTCGGACGCGACGAAGAAGCGCTGGAGAGTTGCCGCAAGGCGATTGCCATCAAGCCGGATTACGTCGAGGCGCACTACAATGCCGGCACGGCGCTACGCGCGCTCGGCCGCTACGACGAGGCGCTCAAGAGCTTCGACCGCGCGCTGGCGCTGCAGCCGAGATATTTCAAGGCTCACAACAATCGCGGCAACGTGCTGGAGGCGCTCAACCGCATCGACGAGGCGCTCGCCTGCTACGACCGCGCGCTGGCGCTCGCGCCGGACTTCACCGAGGCACGCAACAATCGCGGCCGCGTGCTATTCGGTCTCGAGCGCGCCGACGACGCGATCGATAATTTCACCATCGCGCTTCGGCACAATCCGAGCGATGCCGAGGCATGGTATCAGCGCGGCAGACATTTATTGTATCTCAACCGCAACGAGGAGGCCGCCGCAGATCTCGCGCAGGCGCTGGCGCTGCGGCCTGGTCATGCCGAAGCGCGCTTTGCCGCCTGTATCGCCGAACTGCCGGTGGTCTACACCGACGAAAGTGAGATCCCGCGCCGGCGCGCGGCCTATGAGCAGAAGCTGCGCGCATTGAGTAAAGACGTCGATTCTGGACTCCTGCAGGGCAATCTCGTCAAGGCGATCGGCGCCGAGCAGCCATTTCTGCTCGCCTATCAAGGCGGCAACGACCGCGAGTTGCAGCAGCTTTATGGCGAGATGGTAGGCCGCGTTGTCGCGCGTCACTTTCCGCCCGCGCCGCTGCCGCCACCGCCCGCGCCCGGCGAGCCGATCCGCGTCGGCATCGTTAGCGGCTTCTTCTTCCGCCACTCCAACTGGAAGATTCCGATCAAAGGCTGGATCGACCAGCTCGATCGGAGCCGCTTCCGCGTGACTGGCTATCACCTCGGTATCATCCATGATGATGAGACCGACGTCGCCGCCGGCATGTGCGACCGCTTCGTGCATCGCACTCTCGACACTGAAGGCTGGCGGCGGGAAATCCTCGCCGACGCACCGCATGTGCTGATCTATCCCGGCCTGCTCATGGACACGTCGACGCTGCAGCTTGCGGCGCAGCGGCTCGCGCCGGTGCAGTGCAATTCATGGGGCCATCCGGAAACCAGCGGACTGTCGACGCTCGATTATTTTCTGTCGAGCGATCTGATGGAGCCGCCCGACGCCGAGGCGTATTACACCGAAAAACTGGTGCGTCTGCCGAACCTCTCGATCTTTTATAAGCCGGTCGCAGTCGAGCCGGTCTCTGTCACGCGCGAGGAACTGGGCTTGCGCCCTCGGGCAACCGTATTCTGGAGCGCGCAGTCGCTCTATAAATACTTGCCGCAGTACGATGATGTCTTCGTCCGCATCGCGCTCGCGGCCGGCGACTGCCAATTCGTATTCTTGCGCCATTTCGGCGGCTCTCATATCACCCAGGTCGTGCGCGCGCGTCTCGAGCGCGCCTTCGCGGCGGCGGGCCTGCGCGCCGACAATTATTGCGTCTTCTTGGACCGCTTGAGTCAGAGCAAATTCGTCGCGGCGGCCG
Source organism: Pseudolabrys sp. (assembly GCA_036512915.1). Taxonomy (GTDB): domain Bacteria; phylum Pseudomonadota; class Alphaproteobacteria; order Rhizobiales; family Xanthobacteraceae; genus Pseudolabrys. Next base: position 3,943 of record DATBZY010000142.1, read on the forward strand.
GACTTTCGGACATCTTCCTGGACAGCATCGGCTGGTCGGGCTGCAATTCGGCTTTGGAAAGCCTGCCGCAAAATCTGCCGATCGTGACGATGCCCGGCGCAATGATGCGCGGCCGTCACTGTGCGGCGATCCTGCAGATGATGGACGTGACCGACACGATCGCCGAGACGATCGACGATTACGTTGCGATCGCGGCGCG
>DATBZY010000143.1:0-2758 GCA_036512915.1 Pseudolabrys sp.
GGGCGCGTTCGATACCGACCGGCTGCGCGGCGTGCTGGGCAAGACCGCCGAGCAGAAGGGCGTGAGCGTCGAGGAAGCCGCCAAGGCCCGCAAGGCCATCATTCCGGCGCGGCGCTTCGGCGATCCGGCTGAGTTCGGCGCGGCTTGCGCGTTCCTGTGCTCGGCGCAGGCCGGCTACATCACCGGACAGAACCTGCTGATCGACGGCGGCACGTTCAACGGGGCGTTTTGAGCGCATTGACGTGCCCCGGACGCGGCGCAGCACGCAGTGGTGCGCCGCTGATCCGGGGCCTTCCCAAATTCCGAACCCGTGACGATCCCGGGTCTGCAGCGCACCGCCATAGCGCATCGAAGACGTGCGTAAACACGCTCATGGCGCTGCGCTGCGCCCGGGAAAAGAAAAGTCCAGCGCAAACGAAAAAGGCCGGCGTCGCCGCCGGCCTTTTCACGTCGCCATCGGCGATTGGCTATTTGTGGTAGAGCGTCGACGTCGGTGCCGGCGCCGGATTGTCCCAGCGATACTTCATCGCCAGCGAGATGATGTCGACGTGCGACGAGACATCGCCGATGTAAGTAACGCCGTCGAACCACGGATTGCCCGACGCCGCCGAGACGTCGACATGCGTACTCTTCACGAAGATATGCGAATAGGCGAGATCGAAGGACATCTTCGGCGTTAATCGATAAGTTCCGCCAACCGACAGCCAGAGACGGTCGTTGTCCGGCAGCAGCGGGGTGCGCACTTGATCGGTGATCGGCGAGATTTCGTAGCCGACGCCGCCGCGCACGGCCAGTTTCTCACTCCATTGATACTCGGCGCCGGCCGAGAAGAACCAGCCGTCCTTGTATTGGAATGGCAGGGTCACCGGTTTGGTCACGACGATCGCTGGCGCGCCGCTCGGCTGGTTGATGGCCGTCGTGCCGATGCGGCTCCAGTTCGTCCATTCCACCGTGCCGAGCAGGGTCAGTTGCGGATTGACGCGCTGGCGGATACCGAGCGAGACGATATCCGGCAGGTTGAGCGTGGTGTTGACCGAGCCCGGGGTTGAGAATGGCGAGGTGAAAACGCCGCCAGGTGGCAACGTCAGGGTGCCGTTGATCCTCTGGTTGATCGCTGAACGGTAGCCCAACCCGATCGTGGTGGTCGGTGTCGGCGTCAGCGTGACGCCTGCGGTGAAGCCGAAGCCCCAGCCGTAGCCGTAGATGTTGGACTGATTGCCCAGGCCGGGGGCGGTAAAGCTGCTGTTGACGGGAAGACCACTCGTAAGATCGGCCCGCGCACGTTCGATCTGCACGCCGGCGCCGATGCTAATCATGTCATTGATGCGATAGGCGAGGCTCGGCGTCGCGTTGTAGGTCGCCAGGCTGCTGCCTCCCGCCGCATAATTGCGGCCGGCCCACGCGTCCGGAAAGTTCACCGACAGGCCGAACGGCGAATTGACCGACATGCCGAGCCAGAGATTCGGATTGAGCTGGTAGGAAAAATAGCCGGCCGGCACCAATGCGCTGTCGGCGGTATTGCCGGTGCCGCCAAAGCCAAAGTACGTGCTGCCCGCGCCGGGCGTGTTCGCGGCGTAGGGCATAATGCCGGTCAACACCGATTCACTCTGGATGCCCGGTATCTGCGTCATGGTCGCCGGATTCCAGAACATCGCCGACAGCGAGCCGCCCGCGGCGACGCCGGCGAAAGACGATCCCTGCCCCCAAGCGCTCTGCTCGCGAACGGCTAAACCGCCGGCATTCGCATCGGCCGTGGCGGCGAGCAACACGCCGATCCCGCTGCACGCCAACAGAACCGCCTTCACACCCCGAAATGACATTACCCAGCCCCCAAAAATGCTGCGCCAAGCCCGATCGACGCATGTTGGGAATATCGTGCCCCTGGAGTCGGCCGCCGACAATGGCCCGCCGCCAAATAGCCGCCTTCAAGCAACAATTTGCACAAATTTTAGCTGGCTGTGGCCGCCGTGCCACAGGTCCCGCGGGCGGCTTATCCGCTCCCCGGCGGGTCTAAAACAAACGCCAATTCAAAGGCTTGTCCGTATACTCACGCGCGTCGCCGGCGCTGCGGGCGGCGTTATAGCGGAATACCGCCGGCGCGGCCGCAATTTGAGGCTGCGCTGTCGTCCTATCCCGCTCACCCAGCCGAACGCGCGCCGGCGTGGGCATGCCGGAGCTGCTCTTGCGCGTCGAACACCACGCCCAGCCGCGTGGCGGTGCGCCAGATCACGTGGCACTGCGCCTTGACGTGATCGATTTCGACTATCAGCACGAATTCGTCCGGAATACCGAGCTGGCTCGCCACTTCCAGGCAAGCGCCGGCGGGCGACAGATTGAGCACGCGGCAGTCGACCCCGCCGTCGCGGTTGAACGTGATGCTGCCCGCTTTCAGCGTGCGGTGGCGCGGGACCTGGCGTCTCTCCTGCATGACATCCTCTGTCGCTACCGGCATTCGTGCGCTCCTGCACAACCCTGCCGATGTGCGGTCAGACGGTTTGACCCATGCGAGCATCATACGCCCGGCGGTTTAGCCGATGGTGAAACTGAGCGTCGAAATACGAATGTTTCCGTTGGTATTTAGTAACCATGACGCGCGGCGAAAACTCGGCTTTTTCCACACATCGCTGCGTATTTTATTTCCAATTTACGGAATCTGAGCGGCGGCCGGGCCTACAGTCAGCGCGACTGTTTCACCAGGGACACACTCGGCGCCGTGCTGCAATGGCTCATCAGTGACTGCCGCCTGTTCGGCCTGCCC
>DATBZY010000144.1:0-7860 GCA_036512915.1 Pseudolabrys sp.
CGCGGACTGCGGCGGCCGCCGATCCGGACGGCTATACGCTGATGGTGTCGGCGGCGAGCGGCCTGATCATGAGCCCGATGATCTACAAGAACGCCGGCTACGATGCCGCCAGCTTTGCCCCGGTCGCACTGATCACAGAAACGCCGCAGCTGCTCGTGATCAATCCGCAGCTTCCGGTGAAAACCGTGGCCGAGCTCGTGGCCTATGCCAAGGCCAATCCCGGCAAGCTCAATTATTCGACCGGCGGCACCGGCACGCTGCCGCATCTCACCGCCGAGCTGTTCAAGCAGCTCACCGGCACGCAGATCGTGCACGTGCCGTACAAAGGCGGCGGGCCCTCGCTCACCAGCGTTGTCGCCGGCGACACCCAATTCACCTTCGACACCATCGCCACCTCGATGCAATTGGTCGGCGACGGAAGACTGCGCGCGCTCGCCGTCGCTGGGCCGCAGCGCCTGGCTGAATTGCCCGATGTGCCCACCATGCGCGAGGCGGGCTTTCCCACGCTCGCCACCGGAGCCTGGACCGCGCTGCTGGCGCCGCGCGACACGCCGCCCGCCATCGTTGCGAAACTCAACGCCGCCACCAATGCGGCGCTGCAGGCCGAGCCGATGAAAAGCATGCTGGTCAAGCTCGGCGCACAGCCGCGCGGCGGCACGCCGCAGGATCTTGCCGATCACATTCAGAACGAGTTGAAGAAGTGGGCGCCGATCGTGCGGGCGCTCAATCTGCAGGTCGATTAAGCTGCAGGTCGATTGAGCGAGGTTACTCGGCCTCGTCCTCGCTCAGCCGTTCGACCGAGACCACGCGCTCGTCGTCGGCGGTATTGAGCACGATCACGCCTTGCGTCGAGCGTCCGGCGATGCGGATGCCGGAAACGGTCGTACGGATCAGCTTGCCGGCATTGGTGACCAGCATGATCTGGTCGTCCTCCTCGATCGGGAACGACGCCACCAGGCGGCCGATTTTCGGCTTGAGCTTGAACTTGCCGCCCTCGGCTTTCTCCCAGATGTCCATGGCGACGATGCCTTTGCCGCCGCGGCCGGTGATCCGGTATTCGTACGATGAGGTGCGCTTGCCGTAGCCGCGCTCCGAGAGCGTGAGCACGAACTGCTCCGCCGCCGACAGCTCGACATAGCGCTGCTCGCCAAGCTCGATGGCAACCACAGCCTCCTCGCCGTCCGCAGCCGCCTCCTCTTCGCCGCCGCGCCGCACGGCGTTGGCGCGCTTGAGATAGGCCGCGCGCTCCTCGGAAGTGGCGCCGACGTGACGCAGGATCGACATCGAGATGAGCTTGTCGTCATCGTCGAGCGCGATGCCGCGCACGCCCATCGAGGTGCGGCCGCTGAACACGCGCACGTCGGTGACCGGGAAGCGGATGCACTGGCCGCCGGATGACGTCAGCAGGACGTCGTCCCTCTCCGTGCAAATCTGCACGCCGACGATGCCCTCGCCTTCCGACAGCTTCATCGCGATGATGCCGGAGCGGCGCACCTCGACGAAGTCGGACAGCTTGTTGCGCCGTACCGTGCCCTTGGTGGTGGCGAACATCACGTCGAGATTGCCCCAAGTCTTCTCGTCCTCGGGCAGCGGCATGATGCTGCTGATGGTTTCGCCGGGATCGAGCGGCAAAATGTTGATCAGCGCCTTGCCGCGCGCCTGCGGCGCCGCCAGCGGCAGCCGCCAGACCTTTTCCTTGTAGACCTGCCCGCGCGAGGAGAAGAACAGCACCGGCGTGTGCGTGGAGGCGACGAACAGCCGGCTGACAAAATCCTCCTCGCGCACCTGCATGCCACCGCGGCCTTTGCCACCGCGCTTCTGCGAGCGATAGGTCGAGAGTGGCACGCGCTTGATATAGCCGAGGTGCGAGACGGTGACGACCATGTCCTCACGCTGGATCAGGTCTTCATCGTCGACGTCGCCGATTTCCTCCGCGATCACGGTGCGGCGCGGCGTGGCGAATTGCTCTTTCAGCGCGCTGAGTTCGTCCTTGATGATGGTCTGGATGCGCGCGCGCGAGCGCAGAATCTCGAGATAATCGGCGATCTCGGCGGCGAGCTTGTCGAGCTCGGCCTTGATCTCCTCGCGGCCGAGCGCGGTCAGCCGCTGCAGGCGCAGATCGAGGATCGCTTTCGCCTGCTCGGCGGACAGGCGCGCCGTGCCCTTGGAACTCACTTTGTGGCGCGGGTCGTCGATCAGCTCGATCAGCGTGGCGGCTGTGGTTGCCGGCCATTCGCGCGCCATCAGGGCTTCGCGCGCCTCGTTGGCGTCGTTCGAGGCGCGGATCAGCTTGATCACCTCGTCGATATTGGCGACCGCAATGGCGAGACCGACCAGCACATGGGCGCGGTCGCGCGCCTTGTTGAGCAGATGCTTGGTGCGCCGCGACACCACCTCTTCGCGGAAGGCGACGAAGGCTACCAGCATATCCTTCAGCGTCATCTGCAGTGGGCGGCCGCCGTCGAGCGCCACGGTATTGACGCCGAAGCTCGATTGCAGCGGCGTGAAGCGATAAAGCTGGTTGAGCACGACGTCGCGTTCGGCGTCGCGCTTGAGCTCGATCACCACGCGGTAGCCGTCGCGGTCGGATTCATCGCGCAGATCGGAGATGCCGTCGATCTTCTTATCGCGCACCAGATCGGCGATGCGCTCGACCATCGTCGCCTTGTTCACCTGATAGGGAATTTCGCTGATGATGATCGCTTCGCGTTCCTTGCGGACGGTCTCGAAGGCGACCTTGCCGCGCATCACGACCGAGCCGCGGCCGGTATGGTAGGCGCTGCGGATGCCGGCGCGGCCGAGAATGATGCCGCCAGTCGGAAAATCCGGTCCCGGCACGATATTGATGAGATCATCGATGCTCACCGCCGGATTGTCGATCACCGCCATGCAGGCGTCGATAACTTCGCCGAGATTGTGCGGCGGAATATTGGTCGCCATGCCGACGGCGATGCCGCCGGCGCCGTTGACCAGCAAATTCGGGAACCGCGCCGGCAGCACCACCGGCTCATGCTCGTTGCCGTCGTAGTTGGCCTGAAAGTCGACGGTGTTCTTGTCGATGTCGTCGAGCAGCGCCATCGCCGGCTTCGCCAGCCGGCATTCGGTGTAGCGCATGGCCGCCGGCGGATCGCCGTCGACCGAACCGAAATTGCCCTGCCCGTCGATCAGTTGCAGGCGCATGGAAAAATCCTGCGCCATACGCACCAGCGCGTCGTAGATCGCCTGGTCGCCGTGCGGGTGATATTTACCCATCACGTCGCCGACCACGCGCGCCGATTTGACGTATTTCTTGTCGGGCGTGTGGCCCTGCTCGTGCATCGAATAGAGAATGCGCCGGTGCACCGGCTTCAAGCCGTCACGCACGTCGGGCAGCGCCCGCGACACGATCACGCTCATGGCGTAATCGAGATAGCTGCGCTTCATTTCCTCGGTGATCGAAACGGGGCGCACGTCGGAAGGACTGCCGTCCCCCGTTTTCGGAGCTTCGATGTCGGACAAAGATTGTTTCCTGAGCGTCTTCGGCTTGCGGTTTTTCTAACCGATTCACCGCGGCTTGGCCACCCGAAATGCCGTCCTGTACAGCCTATTTTCTTAAGTTTTTCCAATAGGTTATAGCGACCATTTGGGCGCGCATGACACACCCTGGGCAGGCCGTTTGCGCCCACCATTTTAGCAGCCATTTGGCCCGCAAAAGCGTACCGTTCATCGCAGCCCATGCCGCTCGAATTTCTCATCCCCGCCCTGGTCACCTTGGTCGTCGTGGTCGATCCGATCGGCCTGGTTCCGACCTTTGTGGCGATCACGCAAGACCTGCCGGGGCGCGCCCAACGCTCGGTCGCGCTGCGCGCCTGCCTGATCGCGGCCGCGATCCTCGCCGGCAGCGCGCTGGCCGGCGACTGGCTGCTGCGCACATTGTCGATCGGCTTGCCCGCGTTCCGCATCGCTGGCGGATTGCTGCTGTTTTCCATCGCGTCGGAAATGGTGTTCGGCGTGCGCATCGAGCGGCAATCGCGCCAGGCCGAAGAGGCAATCGAGGAGCACGTGCGCAACATCGCCGCCTTCCCGCTCGCCATTCCGCTGATGGCCGGCCCCGGCGCGATCACCGCCACCGTGCTGCTGGCCGGCCGCAGTGGCGGCGATCCGGCCCGGCTTGCGATCCTGCTTGGCGTCATCGCCGCCGTGCTGGCGCTGTGCTTTGTGGTGTTCGCGCTCGCCGCGCCAATCGCCAAACTGCTGGGCACCACCGCCAACACGGTGCTGTCGCGCCTGCTCGGCGTACTGCTCGCCGCACTCGCCGTGCAATATGTGATCGACGGCGCGCGCATGGCGCTCGCCGGTTAAAGCGCGGGGTGTTCGCTCAGGATATTGATGCTGCTGGCGCGTGCGCGCCAAGCTCCGTCGCAGCCTTCGCTAATATTTTTCAGAACGGAATCTCGTCGTCCATGTCGTCGCGCTTGGCGGTACCGGCCATGGCCGGCTTGCGCTCGCGCGCGGCGCTTGGGCCGCCGCTTGGGCCACGGTCGCCGAAGTCGCCCTCGGAACTATCCGACGCACCGGCAGCGCCACCGCCCTTGGTATCGAGCATCGTGAGCTGCGAGTTGAAGCCCTGCAGCACGACCTCGGTCGAGTAGCGGTCCTGGCCTTCCTTGTCCTGCCATTTGCGGGTCTGCAGCGCGCCTTCCAGATAAACCTTGGAGCCCTTCTTCAGATATTGCTCCACGATCTTGCAGAGGCCCTCGTTGAAAATGACCACGCGGTGCCATTCGGTCTTTTCGCGGCGCTCGCCGGTGGTCTTGTCGCGCCAGCTTTCCGAGGTCGCCACCCGCAAATTCGCGATCGGCCGGCCGTCCTGGGTGCGGCGAATTTCCGGATCGGCGCCGAGATTGCCGATCAGGATCACTTTATTGACGCTACCCGCCATGATTCTCTCCACGTGGCGACATCGGTCGCGCGACTTCAAGTGAAAGTCGCCGCCGTTCGCCTTTTGCGGGGCCGCCTGCCGCGTGCGGGCCCGCTTGAATGACTGGCTCACCCTAGACCTCGCCCGGGGGGCGGCAAGCTCGTTCGGCCTTAATCCACAGGGCTGCTGTCGTGTTCCGCGATTGCATGCGGACGACCACCCGCATTTATGTTCTTGGTATGTTCTAGCTGGTTTTTTCCGGCCACGCAACTGATTCGCCTCAGTAATTTGGATTTTCCGTTGCGTAAAGGCCACAGTTCGAATCATCCACAACATATAGCGTCGGCCGCCAGTATGAGTTTGTTTTAAGGCCGACTTTTCAACCGATAGCCCCGCCCGGACTGGCAAAACGGCGTCGTTCTCACTACGTTCCGAATTACGATCCCTAGCGACACCGTATCCTGCGGCGCCGCGCGTGGTGTTGTTTGCCTCCGTCTCAATCCATGACCGATTTTTCCAGCAAAAGAGCCCGTGATGCCCGCGCCATTACCATCCGCGGCGCCCGCGAGCATAACCTCAAGAATATCGACGTCGCGATTCCGCGCGACCAGCTGGTGGTGTTCACCGGCCTGTCGGGCTCGGGCAAGTCGTCGCTCGCCTTCGACACCATCTATGCCGAGGGCCAGCGCCGCTATGTCGAGAGCCTGTCGGCTTATGCGCGGCAGTTTCTGGAGATGATGCAGAAGCCGGACGTCGACCAGATCGACGGGCTGTCGCCGGCGATCTCGATCGAGCAGAAGACCACCTCGAAAAATCCGCGTTCCACGGTCGGTACCGTGACCGAGATCTACGACTACGCGCGCCTGCTGTGGGCGCGCATCGGCGTGCCCTACTCGCCGGCGACCGGCCTGCCGATCGAAAGCCAGACCGTGTCGCAGATGGTCGACCGGGTGATGACGCTGCCGGAAGGCACGCGGCTTTATCTGCTGGCGCCGGTGGTGCGCGGCCGCAAGGGCGAGTACCGCAAGGAACTGGCCGAGTGGCTGAAGAAGGGCTTCCAGCGCGTCAAGATCGACGGCCAATTCTACGAGATCGCCGACGCGCCCACGCTCGACAAGAAATTCAAGCACGACATCGACGTGGTGGTGGACCGCCTGGTGGTGCGGCCCGATCTCGGGGCCCGGCTGGCGGATTCATTCGAGACCGCGCTCAAGCTCGCCGACGGCATGGCGGTAGTGGAATTTGCGGATGCAGAAAAAGCCCCTCACCCCGACCCTCTCCCCGCAAGCGGGGAGAGGGAGAAGAAAAAGACCTCCAAGATCCACGACAAGAGCGGCCCGGAACGGTTGATCTTCTCGGAGAAATTCGCCTGCCCGGTGTCCGGCTTCACCATTGCGGAGATCGAGCCGCGGCTGTTCTCGTTCAACAATCCGTTCGGCGCCTGTCCGGCCTGCGGCGGGCTCGGCGTCGAGCAGCACATCGACGCCGAACTGGTGATCCCCGATCGCGACGCGTCTTTGCGCAAGGGCGCGATCGCGCCCTGGGCGAAGTCATCGTCGCCCTATTACATCCAGACGCTCGAAGCATTGGCCAAGCACTACCGCTTCACGCTCGACGCCAAGTGGAAGGACCTGGCCAAGAAGACGCAGGACGCCATCCTGTACGGCTCCGGCGAGGACGAGATCAAATTCGTCTATGACGACGGCTTGCGCGGCTACACCACGAAGAAGCCGTTCGAGGGCGTGATCACCAATCTCGAGCGCCGCTTCAAGGAAACCGAGAGCGACTGGGCGCGCGAGGACTTGCTGAAATATTTCACCGACGTGCCGTGCGCGGCCTGCCACGGCGCCCGGCTCAAGCCGGAGGCGCTGTGCGTCAAGATCGCCGGCAAGAATATCTCCGAAGTCGCCGAGCTGAGCGTGAAAAATGCCGGCACCTGGTTCACCGACTTGCCGAAGAACCTGACCAGCAAGCAGAATGAAATCGGCGTGCGGGTGCTGAAGGAAATCCGCGAGCGGCTGAAGTTCCTGGTCGACGTCGGCCTGGATTACCTGACGCTGGCGCGCCCGAGCGGCACGCTGTCCGGCGGCGAGAGCCAGCGCATCCGGCTGGCCTCGCAGATCGGCTCCGGCTTGACCGGCGTGCTGTACGTGCTCGACGAGCCGAGCATCGGCCTGCACCAGCGCGACAACGCGCGGCTTTTGGAGACGCTGAAGCGCCTGCGCGACCTCGGCAACACCGTGATCGTGGTCGAGCACGACGAGGACGCCATCCGCAGCGCCGACTATGTGCTCGACATCGGCCCGGGCGCCGGCATCCATGGCGGCCATGTGGTGGCGCAAGGCAGCATCGACGACCTGATCGCCGCGCCGGATTCATGGACCGGCAAATATCTGTCCGGGGAATTGACGGTGCCGATCCCGGAGCGGCGCGCGCGCAATCCGCGCCGCGCGCTGAAAGTGGTCAACGCCCGCGGCAATAATCTCAAGAACATCTCCGCCGAAATTCCGCTCGGGCTGTTCACCTGCGTCACCGGCGTCTCCGGTGGCGGCAAGTCGACGCTGCTGATCGACACGCTCTACAACGCGGTGGCGCGCAAGCTCAACGGCGCTTCGCTCAGCGCCGCCCCGCACGACCGCATCGAGGGGCTGGAACACATCGACAAGATCATCGACATCGACCAGTCGCCGATCGGCCGCACCCCGCGCTCCAATCCGGCGACTTACACCGGCGCCTTCACGCCGATCCGCGAATGGTTCGCCGCCCTGCCGGAATCGAAGACGCGCGGCTACGAGCCCGGCCGCTTCTCGTTCAACGTCAAGGGCGGCCGCTGCGAGGCCTGCCAGGGCGACGGCGTGATCAAGATCGAGATGCACTTTCTGCCCGACGTCTACGTCACCTGCGACGTCTGCAAGGGCAAGCGCTACAACCGCGAGACGCTGGAGGTGCTGTTCAAGGGC
>DATBZY010000145.1:0-13675 GCA_036512915.1 Pseudolabrys sp.
GGCGGACTGACAGCATGAGTGGTGGTTCTTCCCGCGAGCGGCTCGAGGCCGCGCTCACGCGCATCGACGATCCGAACGGCGAGGGCGCGCGCGCCTGTCTCACCGTCTATCGCGCCTCGGCGCGGGCCGCGGCCGAGGCCGCCGATGCGCGCGCGCGCGCCGGCATTTCGCTCGGTCCGCTCGACGGTGCCATCGTCAGCATCAAGGATCTGTTCGACGTCGCCGGCGAGGTGACGCGCGCCGGCTCCAAAGTGCTGGCCGAAGAAGCCAAGCCGGCCGCGGCCGATGCGCCGGTGGTGCGCTCTTTGCGTAGCGGAGGCGCCGTCATCGTCGCCAAGACCAACATGACCGAGTTCGCCTTCTCCGGCGTCGGCGTCAATCCGCATTACGGCACGCCCGGCAATCCGGCCGACCGCAAGCGCATTCCGGGCGGCTCGACCGCGGGCGGCGCGGTGGCGGTGGCGGACGCCATGTGCGAGGTCGCCATCGGCAGCGACACCGGCGGCTCCGCCCGCATTCCGGGCGCGCTCTGCGGTCTCGTCGGCTTCAAGCCGAGCCGGCAGCGGATTTCCACCGCCGGCGTATTTCCGCTGTCGCAAAGCATCGACTCGGTCGGGCCGATCGCCGCATCCGTCATTGACTGCGCCAAAGCTGACTCAGTGATGGCGGGCGAAAATTTCGACGCGCGCGAGCCGGCCCCGCTCGCCGGCCTGCGCATCGGCATCGCGCAAGGCATGCCGCTGGAGAATCTGGACGAGACCGTGGCCAAACGTTTTTCCGACGCCATCGACCGGCTGGAGCGCGTCGGCGCACGGCTCTCCAACGAGAAGCTGGCGCTGCTCGACGGCATGGCGCAGGTCAACAGCCGCGGCGGCATCCAGCCGGCGGAAGCCTTCACCGTGCATCGCGACCGGCTCAACCGGCGCGGCGACGCGCTCGATCAAAACGTGCGCACGCGGCTGGAACGGGCGCGCAACATCACCGCCGCCGACTACATCGAGATGGTCAACGAGCGCGCCGCGCTGATCCGCGCCATGGAGGCGCGGCTTGCCGACATCGACGTGCTGGCGATGCCGACTACGCCGATCGTGGCGCCGACCATCGAGGAGATGGCGGCGCCGGATATTTTCGCCCGCAAGAACGCCATGCTGCTGCGCAACACCGCGATCGCCAATTTTTTCGATCTCTGCGCCATCTCGCTGCCGCTGCCGCGCGACGGCGGCCTGCCGGTCGGACTGATGCTCATTGTGCGCAATGGTCACGACCACCGGCTGTTCCGCATCGCGGCGGCGATCGAGCGATTGCTCGGGACGTGAGGGCGGCGATCGGAAGTGGCGTCGCCGCCGTGTAATTTGATTTTTCGAGCCTGTTAGAACCGGAATAAATCCGCCATCATCCGGACCAACGGCCGCGTGCTGGGCCAAGGAGCAACTTGCCATGAAACGCAAATCGCCATCGAAGACCGCGCGCGTGACCCGCCGCACCTTCGCTGCCGGGCTCGGCGCCGCCGGCTTTCTCGCCGGGACCGCGCCGTTCAACATCGTCCGCGCGCAAGGGGCGGCCCTGAAAGTGGGCGTGTTGCTGCCGCGTTCCGGCTACCAGGCCGGTATCGGACAGGACTGCCAGCGCGGCGTCGATATCACGGCGGGGATTCTGAAGGACCTCGGCCTGCCTTCGCTGCAGATCATGAACGCCGACACCGAGACCAACGTCGAGGTCGCGCGGGCGCGGGCCGAGAAGCTGATCGGCGAGGGCGCACAGCTGCTGGTCGGCGCCTTCGATTCCGGCCAGAGCACGGCCATCGCGCAGGTGGCCGAGCAGAAGGGCATTCCTTATGTGATCAACATCGCCGCCGCCCCGCCGATCACCGAGCAGGGCTACAAGTTCGTGTTCCGCAACTTCCCCACTGCCGGCATGATCCTGCGCGACGCCTTCGTCGATCAGCTTCAAGTGTTCGAGCTCACCGGCGCGGCGCCGAAGACCGCGGTGTTCATGCACGTCAACGACACCTTCGGCACCGCGATGAAGGGCGGTATCGGCGCGGTGATGCCGAAATTCAACATGCCGTACAAAATCGTCGAGACGATCGCCTACGATCCGGCGGCGCGCGACCTGTCGGTGGAAATCTCCAAAGCCAAGGCGACCGGCGCCGACGTGTTGCTGATGGTCAGCCGGCTCAACGATGCCATTCTGCTGACGCGCGAATTGGTCAAGCAGCGCTGGACGCCGATGGCGATCCTGAGCATGGGCCCGGGCTGGTACGAGGACCAGTACCTCAAGACCCTCGGCAAGCTATCCGACGGGCCGCTGAGCTTCGTGCCCTGGTACGATCCGAACAAGAAGCTGTCGAAGCAGCTCGATGCCGCGCTCGCCAAGGCGCATGCGGGCGTCAACCTGAACACCAACCACGTCTACACGTTCGAGGCGCTGCTGATCGCCGCTGACGCCTACAAGCGCGCCGGCTCGAGCGATCCGAAGGCGCTCGCCGACGCTATCCGCAAGACCAACATCACCGACAATGTCAGCATCGGCCCCGGCATCGGGTTCGACGCCAAAGGCCAGAACGACAAGATCTTGGGTGGCGGCATCCAGAACCGCGGCGGCAGGCTGCTTACCGTGGCGCCGAAGGAAGCGGCCAACGGCAAGCCGGAATGGCCGCTGGATCCTTACGACAAGCGCGGCTAAGGCGCGCTTCGTTTCCCTTTGCTCCGGCGGTCGTGGCCGCCGGAGCATTGCGTCATTAGGATTGCTCAGTGCCGGCAGATATCTATCTCAATGTCGCCGTTGGGGGCGTATTGACCGGCCTCGTTTACGGCCTGATGGCGCTCGGCCTGTCGGTAATCTTCGGCGTGGTGCGCGTGGTCAATTTCGCCCACGGCGAGATGATGACCATCGCCATGTATATCGCGGTGACACTGTTCTCGGCCTTCCACCTCGACCCGCTGCTGATGCTGGTGCCGATCGCCGCGGTGCTGTTCGCCTTCGGCTATGCGCTGCAGGCGGGCGTGATCAATTCCTTCATCACGCGGCCCGAGCACACCCAGTTTCTGCTGCTGGTGGCGCTGGCGATCATCATCGTCAACGTCCTGCTGATCGTGTTCGGCCCGGACGCGCAGAACGTGCAGACCTCGTATTCCTATGACAGTTTCCAGGTCGGACCGCTGATTGTCGACGCCACCAAGGCCTATGCCGCCGCCGCCGCCATCGCGGTCGCGGTCGCGCTGTTCGTTTTCTTCAAATACACCCGCATCGGCACGGCGATCCGCGCCTGCGCCGACAACTACACCGGCGCGCTGGTGGTCGGGCTCGACGTCAGGCATCTCTATGCCTTGACCTTCGGGCTGGGTGCGGCCTGCGTCGGCGCCGCCGGCGTGATGCTGGTGCTGATCGTCGACGTCACGCCCGCGCTCGGGCCAGCCTACACCTTGCTCGCTTTCGTCATCGTCATCACCGGGGGCTTAGGCTCGATGCCGGGCGCGCTGCTCGGCGGCGTGCTGATCGGGCTCACCGAGGCGATGGCGGGATTGCTGTTCACGCCCTCGGCCAAGAGCATGTTCGCCTTCGCCATCCTGGTTCTGGTGCTGCTGTTCCGCCCGCAGGGCATCATGGGCAAGAGGACCGCATGATGGGGGCGGCATGATCGCGCGCCTGATCGAGGGTGTGCCGCGCCGCGCCTTGGCTATGCTGGGCGTGCTGCTGGTGGCGCTGACGGCGGCGCCGCTCATCGCCAGCGATTACCTGCTCACCGTGCTGATTTTGATCTTGTACTTCGCCTATATCGGGCAGGCCTGGAACATCATGATGGGCTTTGCCGGGCAGCTGTCGCTCGGGCACGCGCTCTATGTCGGGCTCGGCGCCTATACCGCGGCGGCGCTCTACGTCCATTTCGGCATCGGTCCGTGGCTCGGCCTTTTGGTGGCGGTGCCGGTGGCGGCGCTGGCCGGCGCGTTCATCGGCTTTCTCGCGTTCCGCTTTCGCGTCGCCGGCGTCTATTTCGCCATTCTCACCATCGCGGTCGCGGAATTCGCGCGCGTCGGCTTCGATCATTTGAGCTGGACCAGCGGATCGTCAGGACTGTTCCTGCCGGTCGCGCAATACGCCCATAACGATCTCTGGAATCTGCGCGGCCATCCGGCGATGTTCTATTACATCCTGCTCGCCGCGACCGTGCTCGCCTTCATTTTCTGCCGCGCGCTGCTGCAAAGCCGCGTCGGCTATTTCTGGCGAGCGATCCGCGAAGACGAGGAAGCCGCGCGCTCGGCCGGCATCGATGCGTTCCACTACAAGATGATCGCAGTGGTGATTTCCGCCGCCATGACGTCGTTTGCCGGCGTGATCTATGCCTTCTTCTACAACAACCTGTTCCCGGAGCAGGTGTTTCACATCGCGCGCTCGATCGAGATCATTCTCGGGCCGATCGTCGGCGGCGTCGGCACGCTGTTCGGGCCGATCCTCGGAGCCTTGCTGCTGACCGGCTTAGCGGAAACGCTCACCGCCGCGCTTGCCGCGCTCGGCGTCAATCTGCCCGGCGCCAAGCAGGTGTTCTACGGGTTCTGCCTGCTGCTGGTGATCATGGCGCTGCCCGACGGCGTGTGGCCATGGCTGTGCAAACGCATCGGCCTGACGGAACGCAACCAATGAGCGCGCTCTTGTCGGTCGACGCCGTCAGCAAGCGGTTCCGCGGCCTGGTCGCGGTCGACCGGCTCAGCTTCGAGGTGCCCGAAGGCGGTATCTTCGCGGTGATCGGCCCCAACGGCGCCGGCAAGACCACGCTGTTCAACATGATCGCCGGGGTGTTTGCGCCCGACAACGGCTCCATCACCTTCGCTGGCGAGCGCATTGACGGCTTGCCGCCTGACAAGATCTGCCGGCGCGGTATCGGGCGTACCTTCCAGATCGTGCGGCCGTTTCCGGGCTTAAGCGTCGAGGATAACGTCATCGTCGGCGCGCTGCTGCACCGGCATCGTGTCGACGCTGCACGCGCGCATGCGCATGAGGTGCTGCGCCGCCTCGACCTCTACGACAAGCGCGCGCAGCGCGCCGCGGCGCTCACGCTGCCCGACCGCAAGCGGCTGGAGGTGGCGCGCGCGCTCGCCACCGATCCGAAATTGCTGCTGCTCGATGAGGTGATGGCGGGACTGCGGCCGATGGAGACCGATCGCATCGTCGCCATCTTGCAAGAACTCAATCGTGAAACCGGGCTGACCATTCTTTTAATAGAGCACGTGATGCGCGCGGTGATGGCGCTCGCCTCGCGCATTCTGGTGCTGCATCACGGCGCCGCCATCGCGCAAGGCACGCCCGAGCAGGTCGTGCGCGACCGCGCGGTGATCGACTCCTATCTCGGCGCGGAGGCGGTTAGCGCATGATCCCGAAAAGCATGTCCTCGACCCCGATCGGGGATGGCAACCGGTTTTCGGGCGAGATCATGCGCAAAAGGATAGAGCCATGATGTTGAAGATCGAGAATCTCGACGTGTTCCACGGCGACGCCCAGGCGCTCGACGGCGTCTCGCTCGAGATCGAGGAGGGCGCCATCGTCGCCATCGTCGGCGCCAACGGCGCCGGCAAGACCTCGCTCATCCGCACCATCGCCGGCATGCACAAACCGGCAGGCGGGCATATTTATTTTCGTGGGCTCGATATCGCCGGCTGGCCGAGCCACAAGGTTTGTGATCTCGGCATCGGCCAGGTCGCCGAAGGGCGTCAGGTTTTCCCGTCGCTGTCGGTCGCCGAGAACCTGGCGATGGGCGCTATGGTGCCGCGCGCGCGCGACGAACGCGATAAAAACCTCGACCACGTCTATACGCTGTTCCCGGCTCTCGCCGAGCGCCGGCATCAGGCCGCCGGCACGCTGTCGGGCGGCGAGCAGCAGATGCTCGCCATTGGACGATGTTTGATGGGCGCGCCGGATCTGGTGATGTTCGACGAGCCGTCGCTCGGCTTGGCGCCCACGGTCGTGCAGAGCGTGCTGCAGACCGTGCGCGACCTCAATCGCGAGGGCCTCACCTGCGTGCTGGTAGAGCAGAACGTGGCGGTGTCGCTCAAGCTCGCCAGCCAAGCCTATGTACTGGAGAACGGCCGCATCACGCTGGCCGGCTCGGGCGCGGCGTTGCTGGTCGACGACCGCGTACGGCAGGCTTATCTCGGGCTATGACGCCTACTTCAGCGGCGGCCCGATGGTCACGGTAAGCTTGCCGACGCCCTCGACTTCGCATTCGATCTTGTCGCCGGCAACGGTGGCGGCGACGCCCGACGGCGTGCCGGTCATGATGATGTCGCCGGCCGCGAGCGCGACCATTTCCGAGAGCTTGGCGATCGTCTCCGGCACGTTCCAGATCATCTGGTTGAGATCGCCGTCCTGGCGCAGCTTGCCGTTGACCTTGAGCGTGATCTTGCCCTTGGTGGGATGACCGGTCTCGGCTGCCGGCTTGAGCGGTCCGCAGGGCGCGGAATGGTCGAAGGCCTTGCCAACTTCCCACGGCCGCTTCACGTCGCGCGAGGCGATCTGCAGGTCGCGGCGGGTGAGGTCGATGCCGACGGCGTAGCCGTAGATGCAATCATTGGCCTTAGCCACCGGGATGTTGCGGCCGCCGCTCTTGAGCGCGACCACCAGCTCGACCTCGTGGTGCATGTCCTTGGTCAGCGACGGGTAGGGCACCGTTCCGCCGTCCGGCACGATCGCGTCGGCGGGCTTGGCGAAGAAGAACGGCGGCGCGCGCTCGTCCTGCCCCATCTCGCGGATGTGCTCGATATAGTTGCGGCCGACGCACCAGATGCGGCGAACGGGGAAGGTTTTGCCTGAGCCGGCGACGGCGATCGTCGCTTGCGGGGCCGGCGGAATGACGTAGCGGCTGTCGTCGGTCATGATGAATTGGCCGTTGGGTATGATTTTGGTTGGGGAATTGACCCGAGCGCAGAACACGCCGGGCCATCGATTGCCGTGGGGTTATCAGGTGTGATGCGCAGCCGTCAACGGCCCAGCTCTCGGGTCCAAGTCTCGCAGTTCAGACCCGCGGTCGGCTAGGACGATGCGACCGCCGCGACCGGCGGGCGCGCCTCCTGCTCCTTGAGCTGGAGCCGATAGAACAAGGCGTAGCGGCCGCTCTTGCGCAGCAATTCGTCGTGCCGGCCGAACTCCAGCGCGCGGCCATTCTCCACCACATAGATGCGGTCGGCATGCGAGACCGTGTGCAGCCGGTGCGCGATCGCCAGCGTGGTGCGGCCCTGGCAGAGACGCTCCATCGCCTCGCGCACCTGCAGTTCGGATTCGGAATCGAGCGCGGCGGTGGCCTCGTCGAGCAGAATGATCGGCGCATTCTTGATCAGCGCGCGTGCGATGGCCACCCGCTGGCGCTGGCCGCCGGAGAGCTGCAAGCCGTGCTCGCCGACCGGCTGGTCGTAGCCGCGCGGGAAGGTCATGATGAAATCGTGGGCATAGGCGCCCTTGGCGGCGGCGACGATCTCGTCCTCGCTGGCGCCCGGCTTTCCGAATTCGATGTTTTCGCGGATCGTGCCGCGGAACAGGAACGTGTCCTGCCCGACATAGGCGATATGCTGGCGCAGCGAGTGGCGCGACACTTGGGCGATGTCCTGCTCATCGATGATGATCTTGCCGGCCTCGGCCTCATAGAAGCGCAGGATCAGATTGAACACGGTCGACTTGCCGCCGCCCGAAGGCCCGACCAGCGCGGTCAGCTTGCCCGGCTCGGCCACGATCGACATGCCGGATAGCACCGCTTCGTCGCTGCGATAGCCGAAATGAACGTCGTCGAATTCCAGCCGCGGCGTCTTGATCTGCAACGCCGACTTGTCGTTGTCGATCGGCTCGCTCGGTGGGCTGTCGATCACCTCAAACAGGATGCGCACGCCCACCAGCCCGCTGTTGAGCTCGATGTTGAGGCGGGCAAGGCGCTTGGCCGGTTCGTAGGCCAGCAGGAAAGCGGTGATGAAGGAGAAGAATTGCCCGGCTGTCGCGCCGGTGTCGATCACGCGATAGCCGGCATAGATCAGGGCCATGGCGATGGCGCAGCCGCCGAGCGTCTCCATCAGCGGGCTGGCGCGATTGGAGACGCGCGCCATCTTGTTGGCCTCGTGCTCGACCGCGGCGACGTTGCGGTCGAAACGCTCGCGCATGATGTCTTCGAGCGTGAAGGCCTTGACGATGCGGATGCCTTGCAGCGTTTCCTGCAGCGTCTCAATGATGCGCGTGCCGCCGTGGAATTGGGTGCGCGCGATGGAGTAGATGCGACGGATCAGCTTGCGCAGAACCAAGAACGCCGGCGGCACGACCACGAAGCTGAAAAACGACATCACCGGGTCCTGCACCACCATCACCGTCACCAATCCGATCAGCGACAGCAGATCGCGTCCGAGCGAGGTGATCAGCAGGTTGAGTACCTGCGTCGCCGCCGCGGCGCCGGTCGACAGCCGCGCGATGAATTCGGTCGAATGCCGGTCGGAGAAGAAACTGAGGCCTTCGTTGAGCAGCTTGGCGAAAACGGCGCGCTGATTGTCGGCGACGATCCGGTTGCCGATGCGCGAAAGCATGACGCTGTGGCCGTAGGTCGCTAGCCCCTTGGCGGTGAACAGCACGGCGATGATGCCGCTGAGCGTGACGATCCCGGCGAGATTACGATTGATGTAGGCCTGATTGATGACGTCGCCGATCAGATAGGCGCTGATTGCCGTGCAGGCGGCGGAAAACGCCATCAAGGTGAAGGCGATCGCGTATTTGCGCCAATGCACGAAGCCTTGTTCGGTCAGCAATCGCCGGATCAGGGCAAAGGCGCCGTAACGCTCGTCGTCAGCCGATGGCAAGGTGTGTTCGTTCATCCACCCTCTGTCGGGCATTGATTATGGCATGTTGCAAACCGATCCATTTTGCGTGGATCGGAGCCCGTGCTTACATCTTTTTTTCGATTGCGCATGATCTTTTCCGAAAACCGGTCCCCCCTTTTCGGGATCATGCGCTAAGACGCGGACAGGGGCGTTGTTTCCTTGCCTGCTGGCAACGAAATTTTCAAGCCAAAAGGTGGTAAAAAAGGCGGCGCAGTCGCTGGTTTCTCGTGCGATCAGGCGGCGGCGGTGCCGCGCTTGCCCGGTAGTCGCTTTTCCCAGGCGAATGCATGGCGGACGATGGTGTCGAGGTCCTGGAATTGCGGGCGCCAATCGAGTATCGAGCGGATGCGGTCGACATTGGCCACCAGTGCGGCAGGATCGCCCGCCCGCCGGCCGCAAATCTCCACGGCAAAATCGCGTCCGCTCGCGCGCCGCACCGCGTCGATCACTTCGAACACCGAAGAGCCGCGGCCATAGCCGCAATTGAAGGTCGCGCTGGCGCCGCCGCGGCGCAGATGGGCGAGCGCCGCCGAATGCGCGCGCGCGAGATCGCTGACATGGATATAGTCGCGAATGCAGGTGCCGTCCGGCGTCGGATAGTCGGTGCCGAAGACGTCGATCTTGGGCCGCTTGCCGAGCGCGGCTTCGCAGGCGACCTTGATCAGATGGGTGGCGGCCGGCGTGGATTGCCCGGTGCGCAGATTCGGATCGGCGCCGGCGACATTGAAGTAGCGCAACACCACGAACCGCAGCCCATGCGCCTTGCCGGCATCGTGCAGCATGATCTCCGACATCAGCTTCGAGGTGCCGTAAGGCGAGATCGGCTGCGTGGCGGCATCCTCGCGCACGGGCGTCCGCTCGGGATTGCCATAGACGGCGGCGGTGGAGGAGAAGATGAATTGCTTGACGCCGCTTTCGACCGCGACGTCGAGCAGGCTGCAGGTATTCATCGTGTTGTTGCGGTAATATTCGAGCGGATCGATTACCGATTCCGGCACCACGATCGACGCGGCGAAATGGATGATGGAGGTGACGCGATAGTGCGCGATGGTCTCGGCCACCAGCTCGCGGTCGCCGGTGCTGCCGGCGACAAACGGAACCGTGCCGGGGATCAGGAAGCGGAACCCGGTCGACAGGTTATCGAGCACGACCACCGGCTCGCCGGCATCGACCAGTTCATGCACCATGTGGCTGCCGATATAGCCGGCTCCGCCAGTGACCAGGATCGTCATAACCTATGTCCTCGAATGTTCGCTAATTTTAGCGGGCGCCCGTAAAAGAGCGCTTAGGCCGCACAGCCAGTGGCCATGGTTATGGCGGCCATGCTTAATGCTCCGTATATGCCTAGCGCATGATCCTGAAAAATGGGAACCGGTTTTCGGAAAAGATCATGCGCCAGCAAAATGTTAGGTCTTGGTTCTGATCCAATCAGAACGGATCAGACTCTAGTATAAGCGCGATATGGCCGAGATTCTATTCATCAAGACCTCTTCGCTCGGGGATGTGATCCATCACATGCCGGCGTTGACCGAGGCGCGCGCGCGGCGCCCCGACGCCCGTTTTGCATGGCTAGTGGAGGAGGCCTTTGCACCGCTGGTCCGCCTGCATCCGGCGGTGGATGAGGTCATCCCGGTGGCCTGGCGGCGCTGGCGCAAGTCCCTGTATGCGCCCGCGACCCTGGCCGAGATCGCCGACAGCCTGGGCGCCATCCGCGCACGGCGCTACGACGACATCGTGGACAGCCAGGGCCTGCTGCGCTCTGCCGTCATCGGCCGGTGCGCGCGCGGCCGGCGCCATGGTTACGACATCCGCAGCATCCGCGAGCCGCTCGCAGCAGCGTTCTACGACATTCGCCACCGCGTCAGCCGCGACCTGCACGCGGTGGAGCGCAACCGGATCCTCAGCGGCCTGGCGCTCGGGTATGCGCCGCAGGGCGCGCCGGATTTCGGGCTTGATCGCGCACGATTAGCCAGCCCAGGGCCGCGCTATGCCGTGCTGCTGCACGCCACGGCGCGGCCGGAAAAGGAATGGCCGGAGGCGCATTGGATCGCGCTCGGCCACGCGCTCGGCCGCCAGGGGATCGAGTTGGTGGTGCCGTGGGGCACTGCGCCTGAGCGCGCGCGCAGCACCCGCATCGCCGCCGCGCTGCCACGCGCGCGCGTCCCCGAGCGGGCGCCGCTCGATGCGGTCGCTCGCCTCATCGCCGGCGCGCAATTCGTGGTCGGGGTCGATACTGGATTGTTGCATCTGGCGGGGGCGCTCGGCGTGCCGCTGGTCGCGATCTTTGCCGGCAGCAAGCCGGCGCTCACCGGACCGGTAGGATCGGGGCCGATCGGCGTGGTCGGAACGGGGGGAAGTCCGCCGTTTGTTGCGGCAGTGGCGAACGCTGTCGAAACCATCGCGCCGCCCGATATAATAAACTGATATCATTATCTGGGCGGGTCGAAGGCTGGCGATGATCTAGTCTTGTCGCCGAGATTCGAAGTGCCCCCGCGACCCCGAGATACCCCGCGATGAATTAGCGTTGCTCAATCTGTGCTGCGCAGCGCAGAGAGGCTAAGATGGTTGCTTGGAGACCCGCCCGTGGCGCGCATTTTCGTCAGCCAATCTAGTCCGGACGCTGAGCCGGCAAAGCGCTTGCGCGCGTGGCTGTGCATACAATGGTTCACCCCGGTCATCGATCTGAGGCATACAAGTTTGACGGCAAATCAAGCTCCGGCTTTTTTCTGCTTGGCCGCTATGATTGCAAATAATTCGATCTTCCGTTTAGGAGCAATGCCTTTTGCATGGTCATTCACCGTCATTTTCATTGTCACAATTATAGCAATCCTAGCGCCGCATTTCGCCCCGCCAGGCAAACTTACTCGGCCGACCTTTTGGAATGTGGCGATCGGGCTTATGGCATTGCTGCCTGTGATTGCGAGCCTGGCGTTCGGCTGGAATCGGGAATTCGCCTTTAGCGGCGACCAGGGACTTCACCTCAAACTGGCCTATTACTTTGGCTACTGGTGGGCATTGCCGCCCGGCACGCCGGCGGCCGGCATTCTCGGGCGAACACTCAGCTAGCCAATTTCCATGAAATTCTTGCAAAACCGTGGCAACTTTTGTGGTCCCGCTCCGCGCTCCTTTTCATTCTGTTCGTCGCTGTTTGGCGGATTTACCGGCGATCGCCGCTCGCGGCTCTCGCATTTGCAACGATTTCGTTCGTCGGATGGGGCCTATTAGAACAGACAATCTATCTTCGTTTTCCCTATGCTGGCTACTTCTTGTATCTACCGTTCATTGGTCCTGCCTACCTGCTTGGCCACATTGATCTGGCAGGCCGAATTCCCAACGCGTTGGCGGCGGCAGCGTGGCTGTTTATTCTGCGGCCAATTCTATTGAAGCGCTGGCCCGATGTCGCAATATTGCCGATCGCGGCGCTGGTCCTTTGGCATAAGGACGTTCTGTATTATTTTGATTCCGCTTATCTCGAGCCGTGGCCGGTTATTTTCTCGCTGCTTGCGGTTGAAATTCTGATCGCACAGGGCCGGCAAGGCGCACCGATTGCCTGCTTGATGGTCGGATGCGCGGCCGCATTTAAAGAACCATTTATTCTTCCATTGCCGCTCATATGGCTAGCTTCGATATTACCATGGATATCGCTGCGCGATGCGATACGACCGACTGTCATTGCGCTCGCCGCCGGTTTTCCGTTTTTGTCTTATTATTTTGCGCGAAACAACGTGCCGGAAACAGACATCGTTTGGAACCGACCATTCGTATTCACAGCATCAACGGATCAATTGCTTATCTATGCGAACGAGTTTGCGCATCGAATGGCAGAGGCCTTTCCTGGTTCAAGCGCAATCGTCGGCATTGTTGCGATTGCTCTCCTGCCAACCCTGCTCTGGCGTGGAACACCCGAACGGCGTGTCTTGCTCATCCTGATTGCTGCCGGGTTCGTCTCAGTTTTATTTTTTGCAGTTGATACAATCGCCCAAGGATGGCCTGGCTATTTCCGTTATTTTCTGTGTTCATTTCCGTTTTTCGCAGCGGGCGTATTTGCGCTCGGGTATTTATTGAGCGCTCGTTCAGCGCTCGTAGTCGGCGTTGCGGCGCTGGCGCTGCAAGCACCAAGTGCTTTGACTGCGGTTATGCGCTCAGCCGGCCCAGGGACGGAGCGGAATTTTGTCGAACACTATGAAGCTCCGCTTGTCTTTCCGTTGCAGTCGCTTCTCGCCGAAGCGCGTCAGGCCGGGATGCTCAAGCCGAGTGACATCGTTGTTGCTAACCAACCCGACGACACCGTCAGAACTGTCCCGGGAATCAATATTGAATATGGCCGGCTCGGCGAACTACGGTGTCAGTGTGATGACGAGCACCGAAATGTGATGGCGCTTTTCATTCGCTATACTAATTTGAATGCGCCATTTGCTGACAGCGCCCAACCGCGAACTCATTTTTTTGGAAATTTGCCGCCCGATCGAGAGAACGTTTGGCGCGCAAACAGGGCAGCCCGCCCCGCCTGCCTCGCGGAACTGCGGCGAACGTGCAAGAACTTCATCGAACGAGTTGAAGGCGGCGAGGTCGTCGGCGCCATCGGGTCTCGTTGATTGATACGGTAGGGTGGTGACGGCAGACTTGCGTCACGCGATCAGTTTCTTGCCGATAAACAGTCCCATTGGTAAATACCTGCCTTGGTGAGGAAGTACAGAAACGAAACACGCAACACACCAAAACCGTATTTCACGCTTCGCTGAAAATTGATGGATGAGGCTTCTTTAAAGTATTTGGTGGGACAGGTTATCTCGGCAATATCGAACCCATTGTAAAAGATTTGCGCAACCACTTCA
>DATBZY010000146.1:0-34109 GCA_036512915.1 Pseudolabrys sp.
AGCGAGTGGTAGACCCAGCCTTCCGCCCCTTCCCAGTCGCGGATACGCCGCCAGTTCTCGAATTCGGCGGTGATCTCCACCGGCATGCCGGCGCGGGTATAGACCCAGCGCACGTCCTGGTCCTTGTTCGGGCCGGACCGCACATTGACCCGATCCGACTTGAGGCTGACGAAGCGCGGGACCGGCAGGCCGCTCACCGTTCCGGCGGTTTCGCCGGCGGCATGGGCCGCGCCCGCCGGCATCGCCAGCATGGCGGCCGCGAGCGCGGCGCAGCCGAGACGGCGAAACGCGGCCCGAAAGCTTTGTGTTGTCACTGTCATCTGGTAGGAAAAAGAACGGATTTTGGACCCTGCCCATGCGAGGGACGCAGTGTGGGCGAGCACGGTTAAAGAGGGCTGAATCGGCGCTCTCAAGCGGCGGGAAAATGCCCCGCCAGACGCCGCGGTGGTGAGGACATGCCGAAGATCAAGAAGCCGGTGGTCGTCGTCACGCGCAAGCTGCCCGACAAAGTCGAGCTGCGCATGCGGGAACTTTTTGACGCCCGTCTCAACCCCGACGACAAGCCGATGACCCAGGCCCAGCTCGCCGAAGCGGTGAAAACCGCCGACGTGCTGGTGCCGACGGTCACCGACCGGATCGACGCGTCGGTGCTCAGCAAGTCGGGCGAGCAGCTCAAGCTGATCGCCAATTTCGGCAATGGCGTCGACAATATCGACGTCGTCACCGCTGTTCAGCGCGGTATCACGGTCACGAATACGCCCGGCGTGCTCACCGAGGACACCGCCGACATGACCATGGCGTTGATCCTGGCGGTGCCGCGGCGCCTCGCCGAGGGCGCCAATGTGCTGACCTCCGACAAGGACTGGGCGGGCTGGACCCCGACCTGGATGCTCGGCCACCGCATCTGGGGCAAGCGGCTCGGGATCATCGGCATGGGGCGGATCGGCCAGGCGGTGGCGCGCCGGGCGCGCGCCTTTGGCTTGCAGATCCACTATCACAACCGCCGCAAGGTGGCGCCCAAGATCGCGGAAGAGCTCGACGCCACCTATTGGGAGAGCCTCGACCAGATGCTCGCCCGCATGGACATCGTATCGGTGAATTGCCCGCACACGCCGGGGACCTATCACCTGCTCTCGGCGCGGCGGCTGAAGCTGCTCCGCCCTGAGGCGTTCATCGTCAACACCTCGCG
The DNA here is from genome assembly GCA_036512915.1 of Pseudolabrys sp. Classification (GTDB taxonomy): domain Bacteria; phylum Pseudomonadota; class Alphaproteobacteria; order Rhizobiales; family Xanthobacteraceae; genus Pseudolabrys. The sequence continues at coordinate 1,190 of DATBZY010000146.1, forward strand.
CGGCGAAGTGATCGACGAGAATGCGCTCGCGCGCCTGATCGAGGCCGGCGACATCGCCGGCGCCGGGCTCGACGTGTTCGAGCACGAGCCGGCGGTGAACCAAAAGCTGGTCAAGCTCGCGCGCGCCGGCAAGGTGATCCTGCTGCCGCATATGGGCTCGGCGACGTTGGAGGGCCGCGTCGACATGGGCGAGAAGGTCATCATCAATATCAAGACGTTCATGGACGGGCATCGCCCGCCGGATCGGGTGTTACCGTCGATGTTGTGACAAATCCGTGATCGTCGGCGTCCCGCCGCTCAGCGGATTGCCCGGGTCCCACGCGTAACTCAGCGTCTCGAAGCGCATCGAGTGCGCATCGACCATCAGCAGCCGGCCGACCAGGCCTTCGCCGAAGCCGACGATCTCGCGGATCACTTCCAGCGCCATCATCGAGCCGAGAATGCCCGGCAGCGCGCCGAGGATGCCGGCTTCCGCGCAGGCCGGCACCGTGCCGGCCGGCGGCGGCTCGGGAAACAGGCAGCGGTAGCTCGGATTGCGCGTGCCGTCGGCGCGCGTCTCATGCGGCCGCAGCGTGGTCAGCGAGCCGTCGAAGGTTCCCACCGCGGCGGTGACAAGCGGCTTGTTCGCGAAGTAGCAGGCGTCGGCGACAAGATAGCGCGTGGCAAAATTATCGGAGCCGTCGGCGACGATGTCGTAGCTTGAAATTAGCTCTAGCGCGTTCGCCGCGGTAAGCCGCGCCATATGGGTTTCCACCGCCACATGCGGATTGAGCCGCGCGATCGCAGCCTTCGCGCTGTCGACCTTACGCATGCCGATGTCGGGCGTGGCGTGGATCACCTGCCGCTGCAAATTCGACAGCGACACGATGTCGTCATCGACCACGCCGAGCGTGCCGACGCCGGCGGCGGCGAGATACAGCAGCACCGGCGCGCCCAGGCCGCCGGCGCCGACCACCAGCACGCGCGCGGCTTTGAGCTTGGCCTGCCCCGGGCCGCCGACCTCGCGCAGCACGATGTGGCGCGCATAGCGTTCGAGTTCTTTTGCATCGAGCATCGTGGCTAACCCTATGGCGGCGCGGGCCTTTGGGCTAGCGGCTTGCGCGACCCCCGCGATGGGCTAAGGTGGCCCCAAAATATGGTTAGGGTGGCGTTAAAAAAATGCGGTCTGGTACGGTTCTGGTGACGCTTGCGCTGCTGATCGGCGCCGCCCCGGCGTGGGCGGACGAATCGGTTCCATACCCGCTGGAAGTCAAAAAGTCCGCCGTAAAACATCCACGCGCGAAACTGGCGGCCAGGAAGCCGGCCGCACGCAAGGCGGCGGTTGCGAATCGGGCCGCGCCAAAAGTCGTCACACCGAAAACCGCCACCGCCAATACCGAACCGGCGCAAGACGTATTCGCCGGCATTCCGCTGGGTGAGCGCCAGAAGATCCAGGCGGCGCTGCTGTGGTCGGGCGACTATACCGGCGCGGTCAACGGCGAAGACCCGATGCTAACCGCGATCAAGAATTTCCAGAAGCGCAGCAAGGGCAAGGTCACCGGCGTGCTCACGCCGGGTGAACGCGCGAACCTGATCGCCGCGGCCCAAAATCACGAGCAGGATTTCGGCTGGAACGTAGTGGTCGATCCGGCAACCGGCATCCGCATCGGCCTGCCGACCAAGATGGTGCCGAATGCCCGCGAGTCCGCGCGCGGCACGCGCTGGTCGTCGGCGCATGGCGAGGTGCAGGTCGAGACCTTCCGCATCACCGATCCGGACCTCAAACTAGCCGCGCTGTTCGAGCAGCAGAAGAAGGAGCCCGGCACGCGCAGGGTCGAATACAGCGTGTTGCGCGACGACAATTTCTTCATCAGCGGCCTGCAAGGGTTGAAGAAGTTTTCCGTGCGCGCGCAATTGCGCAACGGCGAGGTGCGCGGCTTCACCATGCTGTTCGATCAGATGATGGAAACGATCGTCGCGCCGGTGATGGTGGCGATGGCGAGCGCGTTCTCGCCGTTTCCCGAGCGCAGCGCGCCGTTCGCGGCGCTGGCGAAATCGGTCGAATACGGCAACGGGCTGGTGGTGAGCGCGCAAGGCCACATCGTCACCGACCGCAAGCTCACCGAAGGCTGCCAGGTGATCGTGGCTTCGGGACTGGGCGATGCCGTGCGCATCGCCGACGACGAGGACAACGGGCTGGCGCTGTTGCGCGTCTATGGCCCGCGCAAGGTCTCAGCGCTGGCGCTGCCGCGCGATGCGCCCAAGTCCGGCGAACTGATGCTGATCGGCATTCCCGATCCGAAGGAACAGAACGGCAGCCGCACGCTCACTGAGGTCAAGGCGCGATTGCTGGACGGCACGGCGATCGAATTGCGCCAGCCGGTGCCGATGGCCGGATTTTCCGGCGCCGCCGCGCTTGACGGCCAAGGCCGCTTCCTCGGCATGATGGAGATGCGCAACGCCGTGCTCGCCAGCGTCGAGCCGGCTGCGCCGCCGGTGCGCCTCGTCACCGCCGATACGATCCGCGGTTTTCTCGAAGCGCACAACGTTGCCACCGCGCCCACGCAACTCGGCGACGCCAAGGCGTCGGTGGTGCGGATGATTTGCGTGCGGAAATAGCGGCGCGTTACTTATTCTTCCACTGCGGCGGGCGCTTATCGACGAAGGCCTTCATGCCTTCCTTCTGGTCGTCGGTCGCGAACAGCGAATGGAAGACGCGTCGCTCGAACAAGATACCTTCTGCGAGCCCGGACTCAAAAGCGCGGTTGACCGCCTCCTTGCCCGCCAGCACCGAGGGCAGCGACATGTTGGCGATGGTGTCGGCGACTTTCATCGCTTCGTCCATCAGGGTCGCCGCCGGCACCACGCGCGCCACCAGCCCCGATTTTTCGGCCTCGGCTGCGTCCATCATGCGGCCGGTGAGGATCAGGTCCATCGCCTTGGCCTTGCCGACCGCGCGCGTGAGCCGCTGCGTGCCGCCGATGCCAGGGATGACGCCGAGCTTGATCTCGGGCTGGCCGAATTTGGCGTTGTCGGCGGCGATGATGATGTCGCAATGCATGGCCAGCTCGCAGCCGCCGCCGAGCGCAAAGCCGGCGACCGCGGCGACGATCGGCTTGCGGGCGCGCGTGGCGCGGTCCCAGTCGGCGGCGAAGTTGCCGAGATAGGCCTCGATGAAGGTCTTGTCCGCCATCTCCTTGATATCGGCGCCGGCCGCGAACGCCTTCTCGCTACCGGTGATCAGCATGCAGCCGACGCCCGCGTCGGCCTCATAGGCGTCGATCGCCTGGATCAGTTCGGTAATGAGCGCCCGGTTGAGCGCATTGAGCGCCTGCGGACGGTTGAGCCGGATGATGCCGACCCGGCCTTTCGTTTCGACGGCGATGTTCTGGTAGCTCATGGCTTGTCCTTGGTTTGTTGGCGGCTCAATCGAGCTTAGCGCCCGCGCGCTTGATGACGTCGGCCCATTTGGCAGAATCCGTCCTGATCGTTTCCGCGAATTCCTCAGGACTGCCGCCGCCCGGCTCGTCGCCGATCTTCGCGAACTTCTCCTTGAAGGCTTCCGACGTGAGCACTTTGTTGATCGCCGTATTGAGCTTGTCGACGATCGGCCGCGGCACGCCGGCCGGGGCAATGACGCCGGTCCAGGTGGCGGCCAGGTAGCCGGGGACGCCGGCTTCGGCGATGGTCGGCAGCTGCGGGAATGCCGGCGACCGCTTGGCGCCGCTGACGGCAAGCGCGTGCACCTTGCCGGAGCTGGCAAAGGTCGCGATCGATTGCAGGCTTTCGAACATCAGGTCGACATGCCCGGCGATCAGATCGTTGATCGCCAGCGATCCGCCGCGATAAGGGACGTGAACGATTTCCGTCCCGGTCATGTACTTGAACAGCTCGCCGCCGACGTGGCCGGGCGATCCGTTGCTCGACGACGCGTTGGAAAGCTTGCCGGGATTTTTCTTGGCGTAGTCGATCAGTTCCTTGACCGAATTGACCGGCAGCTTGGGCGACACCGCAAGCAACAGATGTCCGCGCGTGACCAGCGCGATCGGCTGGAAATCGCGCTCGATGTCGTAGGGCAGCTTCGCCACCATGTGGCGGGTGATGGCGAGCGCGCCGATCGGCCCCATGCCGAGCGTGTAACCGTCGGGCGGAGATTTCGCGACCAGGTCCAGCCCGATGGTGAGCGCGCCGCCGGGACGGTCGTCAATGATGATCTGCTGGCCCAGCTCAGCCCCAAGTTCAGCGCCGAGAATGCGGGCGGTCGTGTCGGTGGCGCTGCCGGCCGCCTGCGGAACGATCAGCCGGATCGGATGGTCCGGATAATCTGCGGCCGTGCTGGCGATCACCGTGCAGACGAGAAGAAATGCAATGAGGCCAAGTTTGCGCATGTTACCTATCCCGGCGGTCGATCGAGTATTCGTCGCACATTACACCGCAGCTTGTCATCGCCCGGCCTCCTCTCGTCATTCCGGGTTCGCGCCTTCGGCGCGCCCCGGAATGACAAATCACTTCTGACAGCTTGGACAATAGAAGGTCGAGCGGCCGGTCTGCACGACGCGTTTGACCTTGCCCTTGCAGCTAGGGCACGGCTTGCCCTCGCAGTCATAGACCTGGAAATTGTGCTGGAAGTCGCCGAGCGAGCCGTCGGCGCGGCGATGGTCGCGCAGCGACGAGCCGCCGGCCTTGATGGCATCGTGCAGCACCGTCTTGATGGCCTCGACCAAGGCGGCGGCGCGTCCGTTCGGTTTGCCGTTGCGGTCGGCAATGGTCGAGGCGCGCCGTTTGGGCGAGAGCCGCGCGCGGAACAGCGCCTCGCAGACATAGATGTTGCCGAGCCCTGCGACCACGCGCTGGTCGCTGAGCGCGGCCTTCAGCGAGGTCTTTTTGCCGGCGCAGGCTTTGGCGAGCATGGCGGCGTCGAATTCGTTGCCCAATGGCTCCGGCCCGATTGAGCGCAGCAGTGGCTCCTGCTCGAGCTTGGCGCGCGGCACCAGCTTCATCGAGCCGAAGCGGCGCGGATCGTTGAAGGTCACCGTGGCGCCGTTCGACATGTGAAACACTACATGGTCGTGGGCGGCGTGCTTCGGGCGCTCGTGATGATAGTTGCCGGGTGCTCGCTCTTGGCCCGCATGGCTGACGCGGAACGAGCCCGACATGCCGAGATGCATCACCAGCACGTCGCCCGACGACAGATCCGCCAGCAGATATTTCGCCCGCCGGCCCAGCCCTTCGACCGTCGTCCCTTCCAGCCGTTTGGCGAAGTCCTTCGGTAGCGGCCAGCGCAGGTCGCGGCGCCGCGCCTCGACGTGTGTGAACCGCGCGCCTTCCATCGCGGGCGCGAGCCCCCGGCGCACAGTCTCGACCTCGGGTAGCTCGGGCATGGGTAACCGCTCCAGCGATGACACATAGCGCCCTGCGGGTTCCCGCGCTATGGTCCTGCCCGCAAAGGACTATTGGCCATGGCCGCGAGGCGAGAAGAGACCCATTTCGGTGACAAAACCGTGCCGCTGGCCGACAAGCAGGGGCTGGTGGACGACGTGTTCCATTCGGTAGCACGCCGCTACGACCTGATGAACGACCTGATGTCGGGCGGGCTGCACCGGGCCTGGAAGGACGCGCTGGTGACGGCGGTCAATCCGCCCAAGACCGATCGGCCGTTCGCGCTGCTCGATCTCGCCGGCGGCACCGGCGACGTGGCGTTCCGCGTGGTCGAGGCCGGCGGGACCGGCACGCGCGTCACCGTCTGTGACATCAATGCCAAAATGCTTAGCGTCGGGCGCGAGCGCGCCGCCGAGCGCGGCTTCGACGATGTGGTGACGTTCGAGCAAGGCAATGCCGAGGAACTCTCCTACTCCGACCGCAGCTTCGATTGCGTCACCATCGCCTTCGGCATCCGCAACGTGCCGCGCATCGATTGCGCGCTCGCCGAGGCGCATCGTGTGCTCAAAATCGGCGGCCGCTTCCTGTGCCTGGAATTTTCCTCGGTAGACGTGCCCGGTCTCGACGCGCTGTACGAGCTTTATTCATTCAACGTGATCCCGCGAGTCGGCGAAGCCGTGACCGGCGACCGCGAGGCCTACCAATATCTGGTCGAATCGATCCGCAAGTTTCCGAAGCCGAAGGCCTTCGCGCAGATGCTCGAAGCCGCCGGCTTCCGCCGGGTCTCGTTCCGGCCGATGACCGGCGGCGTGGTCGCGCTGCATTCGGGCTGGCGTTTGTGATCTCCGCCCTCTCCCATCTCATTCGGCTCAGCCGTACCGGCTTCGTGTTCGCGCGCGAGGGCGTGTTCGCGCTGGTCGATACGCGTCCGTTACCATTGCCGGCGAAGATGGCGATCGCGCTGGCGCGGCTGATCGAGCGGCCGACCGCCAAGGACGGCAGCAGCCGGCTCGCCGCGGCGTTGACCAAGCTGGGGCCGACCTACGTCAAGCTCGGCCAGTTTCTCGCCACCCGGCAGGACGTGGTCGGCGCGGCGATCGCGCGCGATCTCGAAAGCCTGCAAGACAAGATGGCGCCGTTTCCGCAAGCCCAAGCGGAGGCCACCATCGCCGCGGCTTTCGAGCGCCCGGTGAATCAGGTGTATGCCAGCTTCGGGCCTCCCGTTGCCGCCGCCTCGATCGCACAGGTGCATCGCGCCGAAGTCGAAAAAGACGGCATCCGCAAACCGGTGGCGGTGAAGATCCTGCGGCCGGGCGTCGAGCGGCGCTTCAAGGTCGATCTCGACGCTTTCTTCTTTGCCGCGCGCAAGGCGGAAAGCCTGTCGCTCGAAGCGCAGAGGCTGCGGCCGGTCGAGGCGGTGGCGACACTCGCCCGTTCGGTGACGATGGAAATGGATTTCCGGCTGGAGGCGGCCGCGCTCTCCGAGATGGTGGACAACACCCGCGAGGACGCCGATTTCCGCGTGCCGGCGGTGGACTGGGACCGTACCGCGCGCGAAGTGCTCACGCTGGAATGGATCGACGGTACGCCGCTCAACGACCGCGCCGCGCTCGAGGCCCGGGGCCTCGATTTGCCGGCGCTCGGCCGCACGGTGATCCAGAGCTTCCTGCGCCATGCCTTGCGCGACGGCTTCTTCCACGCTGACATGCATCCGGGCAATTTGTTCGTGGACGCGGAAGGCCGTCTGGTTGCGGTCGACTTCGGCATCATGGGCCGGCTCGGGCCGAAGGAGCGGCGCTTCCTGGCCGAAATCCTGTTCGGCTTCATCACCCGCGATTATCAGCGCGCCGCGCAAGTGCATTTCGACGCCGGCTATGTGCCACGCCACCATTCGGTCGAGAGCTTCGCGCAGGCGATCCGCGCCATCGGCGAGCCGATCCACAACCGCACCGCCGAAGACATCTCGATGGCGAAGCTGTTGATGCTGCTGTTCGAGGTCACCGGCCTGTTCGACATGCGCACGCGGCCGGAGCTGTTGCTGTTGCAGAAAACCATGGTGGTGGTGGAAGGCGTTGCGCGCTCGCTCGATCCCAAGCTCGACATGTGGAGCACCGCCGATCCGGTGGTGCGCGAATGGATCGCGCGCAATCTCGGGCCGGTCGGCAAGCTGGAAGACGTTGCCGAAGGCGCCGGCGAGATCGGCCGCTTCCTCGGCCAGGTGCCGTCGCTGCTGCATCGCGCCGGCACGCTGATCGACCAGCTCGATACCATCACCCGCGACGGGCTGGTGCTGTCGCCGGAGACGGTAGCGGCGATCGGGCAGGCGGAAGCGCGGCGCACCCGCTGGCTCACGGCCGGCGTCTGGATGATCTCTATATTATTGATTATATTAGGATTTATAATCATTTGATGGCTATGATTGCAATGCCATCATAGCTACGGCATGATTGGCTGATCATGGCCAGCCTGACCATCCGCAAGCTCGACGAAGCGCTGAAGAAGCAGCTCCGTCTGCGCGCGGCGCGCCACGGCCGCTCGGTCGAGGACGAGGTGCGCACCATCCTGCGCGGCGCCGCCGCCGAAGCCGACGCCGACGCCTTCGCGGCGTCACCTGCCGACAGCGGCCCAAGCAAGACCGGCGCACCATCGTCCCGCCGTGCCGCGGCCGCGCCCGCCGTTGGAATGAAGCGCGTGCTGCTGATCGTCGGCGGCGGCATTGCCGCCTACAAGTCGCTCGATCTCATCCGCCGTTTGAAGGAGCGCGGCATCGCCGTGCGTTGCATCCTGACCACGGCGGCCGAGCATTTCGTCACGCCGCTGTCGGCCGGCGCCATCGTCGGCGAACGCGTATTCACCGACCTGTTCGATCCGGCGGGGGAGTTCGACGTCGGCCACATTCGTCTCGCGCGCGAAACCGATCTCATCGTGGTCGCGCCGGCGACCGCCGACCTGATGGCGAAACTAGCCGGCGGCCATGCCAATGATCTCGCCACCGCGGTGCTGCTGGCGACGGACGCGAAAATCCTGCTGGCGCCGGCGATGAATCCGCGCATGTGGTCGAACCAGGCGACGCAGCGCAATCTCGCACAACTGATCGCCGACGGTGTCACCCTGGTCGGCCCGAACGAAGGCGAGATGGCGGAAGCCGGCGAGCGCGGCATGGGGCGCATGGCCGAACCGCTGGAGATCACCGCCGCTGCCGAAAAACTTCTCGGCGCAGGCACAGCACAGCCGCTCAAAGACAAGCGCGTGCTGATCACCTCCGGCCCGACCCATGAGCCGATCGATCCGGTGCGCTACATCGCCAACCGCTCGTCCGGTAAGCAAGGCCACGCCATTGCCGCGGCCGCAGCAGCCGCCGGCGCCGATGTGGTGCTGGTCAGCGGCCCGGTGAACCTGCCCGATCCGCCCGGCGTCAAGGTCGTCAAAGTCGAGACCGCGCGCGAGATGCTGCAGGCGGTCGAGCGCGCGCTGCCGGTGGATGTGGCGATCTTCGCCGCCGCGGTTGCCGATTGGCGGGTCGCGAATGCAGGCGCGCAGAAGATCAAGAAGACGGCCGGCCAGGCGACGCCCGACTTGTCGCTGGTGGAAAATCCCGACATTCTCGCCACCATCGCCAAGCGACAATCACAACGGCCGCAGCTGGTGATCGGCTTTGCCGCGGAAACCGAGAACGTTTCGGTCAATGCAAAGGCCAAGCTCGTTGCCAAAGGCTGCGACTGGATCCTCGCCAATGACGTGTCGCCGGCCTCGGGCGTGATGGGTGGCGACCGTAACACCATCCAGCTGGTGACGCCGAAGGGCATCGAGCCCTGGCCGCAGCAATCGAAAGAAGACGTGGCCGCGATGCTGATCGCGCGCGTCGCCGAAGTTCTGCAAGGAGCCAAAGTTTGAACACCACCGATGTCCGCATCATGCGGCTTGCGCACGGCAACGATCTTCCGCTGCCGTCTTATCAGAGCGCGCTCGCCGCCGGGCTCGATCTCTTGGCCGCGGTGCCGACTGAGGCGCCGACGACAATCGCGCCAGGGTGCCGCGCGCTGGTGCCGACCGGCATCGCCATCGCGCTCCCCGCCGGTACCGAAGCGCAGGTACGGCCGCGCTCCGGACTCGCCGCGCGCCATGGGCTCACGGTGCTCAATGCGCCCGGCACCATCGATGCCGACTACCGCGGTGAAATACAGGTGCTGCTTGTGAATCTCGGCGGCGAATCGGTGAACGTCACGCGGGGGATGAGAATTGCGCAGTTGGTGATCGCGCCGGTGACGCATGCCCGCCTACGCGAGGTTGCATCGCTCGATGAAACTCCGCGCGGATCGGGTGGATTCGGCTCCACCGGAGGTTGAGCGGATCATTCCGTGTTTTCGGCTAGACGGCTGGACGACTGTAGCTTATTACCACTCAAATTAGTTGCGACTGGTGCCATCCATGCCGCTGGTGTCCCGTAAGGGCATTCTTGCCATTGCCGCTGTGATCGATGTTGCGATCAACGCCCGCGGCCGGCCGGTGTCGGCGAAGGCGTTGGCCGCGCGCCATAAGCTTCCTCCGCGCCATCTCGAGCCGGTTCTGCAGGCGCTGGTGCGCGACGGCATCCTGAAAGGGATCCGCGGGCCGCACGGCGGCTACGAGCTCGCGCGCGAGCATAAGCGCATCACCGCCGAAGACATCCTGCGCGCCGCCAGCAGCGCGGAGGAAGCCGGCGAGCCGCCGCTGCCCGCGTCGGTACTGGTCAACGACGTGGTGCGGCCCGCGCTGGTCGAAGCCGAACGCACATTCTCCGCAGCGCTTGGCCGCATCAATGTCGAGGACATGGCGAAGCGGGCAGCAGCGCTGAAATAGCGCATGATCCCGAAAAGTGGGAACCGGTTTTCGGAAAAGATCATGCGCGGGCAAAAATCCTAGCTGCATCGCCGCTTCCGAGTCACGTTCACGGTCTGGACTCTTTCGGCGCGATTCCCCTTGGGGGTAAAGTCCAGCGATTCGTGGACGGTGTGGCGGACACCGTCCCGCATCCCTGGGGCAGGCCTGAATGCCGGAGAAAATCCGGACGGCGAACGAGAGGCTGCGTTCTCGTCCGCGGCGAGGTGAATTCTTCGCCGCCTTCGTACTGGCACATCTTAGCTTCGCGCTCGGCACGCCGGCTCGTGCCGACGCGGGCTTGGCGTTGGGCGTGGTCGATGCCCTTCACCGTGCCGTCACGGCGCTCGGCCGGCAGGAAATCGCAACGCTCACGCTGACGCTCGGACTGCTCTGCTTCGCGGTGCTCGCCACTATCGTGTTGGTGCGCACGCGCAAAGCTGCCGAACGCGTCGAAACCGTGGCACGCGACGAAGTCATGGCGCTGCATACCGAGATCGACCGGCTAAAGACGCTGCTGCTGTCGGAGCCGCAGGTGCTGGTGGAATGGTCGGCGGCCACCGACGAGCCGGAAATCCTCGGCGACACCGGCATCGTCATGCCGGGCGGCGTGCCGGGGCGCGTGCTCGCGTTCGGCAGCTGGCTGGAGCCGGCAGCGGCGCAGCGCATGGAGCACGCGGTCGAAACGCTGCGCAGCGACGGCCGCGGCTTCGTGATGACGCTCACCACCACCACCAAATGCCCGATCGAGGCGGAGGGCCGCGCCGTCGGCGGACGCGCGGTGCTGCGCTTGCGCGACGTCAGCGGCATCGAGCGCGAGCTCATGGATCTTGCCGCCCGTCACGACAAGCGGATGAGCGACGTCGAGACCATGCAGGCGCTGCTCGATTCGCTGCCCGCGCCGGCGTGGGCGCGCGACGAAAGGGGCCGGCTGATTTTCGTGAATTCGGCTTATGCGCGCGCAGTGGAAGCCGCCGATTCGACCGACGCGGTCGCGCGCGAGCTGGAGCTGCTCGATCGCGCCGCGCGCGACGAACTCACGCGCGCCCGCACCACGGGCGAACGCTATGCCGGCCGGCTGCCGGCGATCGCCGCGGGCGAGCGCCGCATCTTCGATGTGGTCGATGCGCCGACCGGCGCCGGCAGCGCCGGCATGGCGATCGACCGCACCGAGGTGGAGGCGATGCGCGCCGAGCTCGCGCGCATGATCGAGGCGCACCGCCGCGTGCTCGACCAGTTGGCGACCGGCGTCGCCATCTTCAACGTCGACCGCAAGCTGATCTTCTATAATACCGCCTTCCGCTCGTTGTTCGAGCTCGACGCCGGCCTGCTCGACCAGACGCCCACCGACAGCGCCGTGCTCGAGACTTTGCGCGCCGACCGCAAGCTGCCCGAGGAGCAGGACTTCCGGCAGTGGAAGCAGCAGCTGTACGAGGCCTATCGCGCGGTCGAGCCGCAGGAGCACATGTGGCACCTGCCGGACGGACGCACGCTGCGCGTGGTCACCACGCCCAATCCGGAGGGCGGCGTCACGTATCTTTATGACGACGTCACCGAGCGGCTGGACATGCGCCGCCGCTACGAGGCGCTGATCAAGGTGCAGAGCGAGACGCTGGATCACCTCGCCGAGGCCGTCGCGGTGTTCGGCAGCGACGGGCGCGTGCGGCTGCATAATCCGGCGTTCCAGCGCATGTGGAAGCTGGCACCCGAAGCGCTCGACCAGCACCCGCATATCGAGGCGGTGACCGCCTGGTCGCAGGCGTTGCATGACGACAATACGGTGTGGCGTAGCTTACGCGCCGCAGTGACCGCGATCGACAATCGCGACCCGATCGTCGCGCGCATCGAACGGCGCGACGGCATGATGATCGACATGACCACCATGCCGCTGCCGGACGGCGCCACGCTGGTCACCTTCCAGGACGTCAGCGATACGGTGAATGTCGAGCGCGCGCTGCGCGAACGCAACGAGGCGCTGGAGACCGCCGACGGCATCAAGATCGAGTTCGTGCACCACGTGTCCTACGAGCTGCGCTCGCCACTCACCAACATTATCGGCTTCGCGAATTTGCTCGGCGATTCCGCGTTCGGCCCACTCACCGACAAGCAGCGCGAATATCTCGGCTACATCACCGTGTCGACCAACGCACTGCTGGCGATCATCAACAATATTCTGGACCTTGCCACTATCGACGCCGGCGCCATGTCGCTCAACCTGGGCGAGGTGGACATCCGCGCCAGCATGGAGGCGGCGGCCGAAGGCGTGCTGGATCGATTAGTAAAGAACAATTTGAAGCTCGACATCAGCACCGCGACCGGCATCGGCAGCTTCACCGCCGACGAGCGGCGCTTACGGCAGATTCTGTTCAACCTGTTGTCGAACGCGGTCGGCTTCTCGCCGGCGGGCGAGACCGTCACGCTGGCGGCCGAGCGGCGCGCCGATGCGGTAGTATTCACGGTCACCGACCGCGGCCCCGGCATCCCGCCCGACGCGAAGGACAAGGTATTCGACTGGTTCGAAACCGACTCGATGGGCTCGCAGCACCGCGGCACCGGCTTAGGCCTGTCGCTGGTGCGCTCCTTCGTCGAACTGCACGGCGGCAGCGTGACGATCGACTCCGCGGTCGGACGCGGGACCACGGTGACCTGCGAATTCCCGGTCGAACAGGCGGCGCAGCAGTCCGCGGCGTAATCCATCCGCCAATAGGAAAGACCTCCGCGGCGAACCGCGGAGGTCTTTGACCGGCTCCCGATCAGCGCATGCTCTGCCGCATGTGTCGGTGCGGCGCGTAGCCGACATATTCGCCGTTGACGCACTGGTCCCGATTCATCGTCAACAGCGCCTGAAACCCACGGCAGGGCTGCACCGCCGCATCGATCAGCACAACGGTACCGACGCCGGCGACACCACCGACCGCAGCCGCACCTGCGGCAGTGGCGGGCAGCGCGATGACAGCCGCAGTGCTGCCCCACCACGCGTTATAGAGTCCGACGCCGACCGCGGTGCCGACGGCCGCGCCCGCCACCGGTGCGGTGTAGCGCGCAGCGTAGTTCGCATTCTCATCGACGGCCGAATAGTACGGTGCCGCCAAGGCGGGAGTGACGAGCGCCGCCGCTGCGGCAATGGTAAGTATTGGAAGAAGTTTACGCATCGTGATGCTCCTTTGATTTCAGGCCGCCCGCAGACCTGTGCAGCGCAAACACCTGGCGGATGGGTGCGTTCCGCATTTTTTCGCGAAACATCGGCACACGGTTCAACGATGGCGGCGCTGTGACGCACGACAGGGAACCGCGTTGCCGGTGCGGTGAAAGGGTGGCGTTAAGGTGGCAGCTGAGAGGGCGCAGCGATCGGCCGAATTGGTCAGCCTATTTTTGTCTTGAGTCTTGCGTCACGATGCCACGCAACAGTCGTCCCAAAAGATCAGCGCCGGTTATGATGCGTTTTTCTTCTGCCCAGACCAAGATTAAATCGTTGTCGATGACATCATCTTCAGGACGTTTCGGCTTCACCTGCATGCGACCGATCACGTCGCCCAATGGCGTGCGCATGTCGGTGACGATAATCGGACGGTGCCAGTAGAGTTCCGGGTCAACCGACATTGCATCGAACAGTGAATCGCGCAGAAAATGGTGTGCGTCCAACACAAATGATGGTCGACCCGAAGCATCGACGATGATGACCCACTTTTTGCCGGAGGCATTCAATTGCCGCAAGAACGGGTCATGGGGCGAACGTTCAAATTTCGGCAGCAAAGGCCGTTCATTTTCGATTGGAAGAGTGATGACACTACGAGGGTCGATCGACTCCCCCTCATCCTTTACAAGGATATCGTCGAGGTCGAGAAAATTCAGCGCGCCGATAGCCTCCAATTGTCCGACGTCGGCGCCCGCGGCTCCCACGTGCTTGGTGATAAATGCGCGAAAGTCGCGCTCTCGTAAAAACGCGAAACCTTCCGCTCCCAGCCACCAGTTGAGAATGATCGCCGTCGGCTTCGCGACCGGGAACAGCCCGACCTGATACAGTTTCAGCAGTGGCGCGAGCCGCGCCGCCATGCGCAGCGCATGTCGCGAAAAATAGGCTTGCGGAATAATTTCGCCGAACAGCGTAATGACGATGGTCGAGAAGGCAAACGCTCCGATGCCAGCAAGGACGGAGTCCGACAGCAGCGTGAGCAGCACGTTGATCGTAACATTGCCCCACAGCACCGTGGCCAAGGTGAGATTGGAGTCTTTGCGCAAGGCAAGCAGTTCGGCCGCATCGGCATTGCCGCCTGCCGCCTCGACCTCCAGCCGTAATTTGCTGATGCTGAAAATTGCCAGATTAAGACCTGAAAACATCGCAGATTGAGTAATGCAGAAAGCGATGCCAATCCAAACTAAGACATTCGGCAGCAATGCTGAGTTGTTCATGATGAAGCAATCATTCAGCTCAATCCGAACCTGCGCGCGAACCACGTCTTCATGAGATGGGTCAAGGTGGCATAGCTTACGAGAATCAGACCGAGGCAGATCCAGTACCTCGGCGGCAGCGGCACGAAGCCCAAGGCGCCGCCGAGCCATGTGAACGGAATGGCGATGCCGACCGCGGCGATGATCAGACTCGTCGCAATCACCGGCGCGCTGGCCCTGCTCTCCAAGAACGGCACCTTGGCGGTGCGGATGATATGGATAATCAGCGTCTGGGTGAGCAAGCTCTCCACAAACCAGCCGGTCTGGAACAGCGCCGGCTTGTCCCACGCGTAAAAGATGCCGAGCATCACGAAGAACGTGACGTAATCGAAGATTGAACTGATCGGTCCGATCAACAGCACGAATTTCGACATGTTGCTGATGTCCCAGCGGCGCGGGACCGCCAGGTACTCGACATCGACATTATCGGTCGGGATCGTGGTCTGCGAGAAGTCATACAGCAGATTGTTGGTGAGTACCTGGATCGGCGCCATCGGCAGGAATGGCAGGAAGATGCTGGCGCCGATCACGCTGAACATATTACCGAAGCCCGAGCTCGCCCCCATCTTGATGTACTTGGTGATGTTGCCGAAGACCTTGCGCCCCTCGATCACGCCGTCGCCGAGCACCGCCAGGCTCTTCTCCAGCAGGATGATATCGGCCGAGTCTTTCGCGATGTCGACGGCGCTGTCCACCGAGATGCCAACGTCGGCGGCCTTGAGCGCCGGTCCATCGTTGATGCCATCCCCCAAATAGCCGACCACGTGCCCCTTGCGGTGCAGAGCGTCGATGATCGCTGCCTTTTGCGACGGCGAGACCTTCGCGAACACGGTCGCGGTCTCGGCCAAGTCCGCCAATTGAGCGGGCGACAACGTCTCGATCTCATGGCCAAGAACGATATGATCCACGGGCAGGCTGACGTCGTGACAGATTTTCCGCGTGACGATGTCATTGTCTCCGGTCAGGATTTTCACTTGCACGCCACGCGCCTTCAGCGTGGCGATGGCCGCAGCGGCGGTTTCCTTCGGCGGGTCGAGGAACGCGATATAGCCAAGCAATGTGAGGCCGGCCTCGTCGGCGACGGAATACGCTGATTGCTCGGGCGGCATCTCCTTGAAAGCGACCGCGATCACCCGAAATCCATCCGCGTTAAGCTTGGCGGTCGTCTCCTGCGCCTGGGCGAAGTGGCTCGGGTCGAGCGCGCCGGTCTCGTTGCTGTCGGCGTAACGCGTGCAGACGGCGAAAATCTCTTCGACGGCGCCTTTGCAGATGAGAATGTGGGCGTCGTCGCCGCGCTTGAGCACGACCGACATCCGGCGCCGTTCAAAGTCGAATGGAATTTCGTCGATCTTGCTGAACCGTTCGTCGACCTTCAGCTTCTCGTGCAGTTCAACATGTTTCAGGACGGCGACATCGAGCAGGTTCTTGAGCCCGGACTGGTGCAGGCTGTTCAAGAAGGCATATTCGAGCACGCGCTCGGAATCTTCGCCGCGCAGGTCGAGGTGACGCTTCAGGATGACCCGGTCCTGCGTCAGCGTGCCGGTCTTGTCGGTGCACAACACGTCCATCGCCCCGAAGTTCTGGATGGCGTTGAGGCGTTTGACGATGACCTTCTTCTTCGACATCGCCATGGCGCCCTTGACAGATTGACCGTCACGATCATCGGCAGCATTTCCGGCGTGAGCCCCACCGCCACGGCGACCGCGAACAGCAGCGCCTCGAACCAATTGCCCTTGCTCAGGCCGTTAATCAGGAACACGAGCGGGGCCATGATCGAAATGAGGCCTATCATCATCCAGGTGATCCGAGCGATGCCCTTGTCGAAGCTCGTCAACACGCGCTGCTCGGCGATCATGCCGGCCACTTGACCAAAAGCCGTTCGAGCACCGGTGAGCGCAACAATCCCGGAGCCGACGCCGCTGACGACAATGCTGCCCATGAAGCAGATGTTCGGGAGATCGAACGGCGTCTCCGCGGTGCCAACATGGGGTTGCGCGTTCTTCTCAAGCGGCATCGCCTCCCCGGTCAGCGTCGACTGGTTGATGAAGAGATCATTCGCTGCGATTAGCCTGATGTCGGCGGGGATCATGTCGCCGGCCGACAGCAGCACGATGTCGCCGGGCACGAGCTGCTCGATCGGCACTTCGACATACTCTTGCGCGGCGCCGGGTACGTTGCGACGCACGGTCGCGGTGATCCGCACCATCCGTCGCAGCGCGTCGGCCGCCTTGTTCGAACGGTGTTCCTGGATGAAACCCAGTGAGATGCTCAGGACCACCATGACCGCGATCATGATGGCGACCCGCTGATCGCCCAGAAGGTAGGACGCCGTCGCCAGCGTCAGCAGCAGCAGGTTCAGCGGGTTCATTGACCGGCCGACCAGCTCGCCGACGATGGTGTGGCGCACCGGTTGCGCGACTTGGTTGGGACCGAGCGCGCGTAGCCGCGCCTTGACCTGCCCAGGAGTGAGGCCCTCCGCGCTTCCGTGAACCCGCTGCAGCGCTTGTTCCGGCGCGAGGCGCGCGATCTCACCGAGGGTATCACCGCTCGCCGATAAGCCTTCCGGTGCGACCGGCGATCGGCGCCATGCCCGCGCCAGGATGGACATGAAGGCGGTCCGGCGGTGTTTCTCCACGCGCTCGTCTCCTGGTCGCGATGCGCGTTATTGGCGCATGGGGAGGGGCCAAGTCTCGCCTATCCCTCAGCACGCCAGCCGGCACAGCAGGAAGTCTACACCGAACCGGCATGATCCGCAGACCCTGTCTACTTTTGCAGTTCAACGCGTAGGGCGGGTTCGTCGCAGTTTGACCCCTTTTCCGGACACCCTCCGATTACCTCATGGCACGGCCACGACATGATCCAGATCATTTACGAAAACCCTATAAACCGTTATGTTTTCACAATGTTTAGTGCGCGTAAGGCATCGCCGCTGCGATTCGATCTTCGATGCCGGAGATCTGCCTTTGTCGATATTTCGCTATGCCATTCGCGAAATGTTTTTTCGCAGGGGTCGTTCGATCGTCACCACGACGAGCGTCGCGCTCGCCGTACTAGCGGCAGTGCTGCTCACGGCGCTAGCAACCTCCTATTCCCGCGCGATCAGAAAGCCGATTGAAACCGTTGGCGCCGATGTCATCGTGCAGATGACCGGCGACATTCCACGAAGCTCGAAGGTCTCGTCTTCCCGCATCCCAATCCCTTGCTGCCGGCGACCCAGGTCGCCGAAATCCGCGTCATTCCAGGTGTCGTGTCGCTGACGCGCGCCGTCTACATGTGGGAACTCGCCCCGGATCATTTCCAGTCCGTGCTCGGCATAGAAGACGGCGAAGCCGGTCTCTCCGGGCTGGGTTCCAGACTCATCGACGGCAAGGCGCTGACTGCTGGCGACCGGGCCGTTCTTGTTGACAGTGACTTCGCAACGAAAAACAGCGTTCGGGTCGGAAGCGAGCTGAACATCGGAGGAACTATGTACCCCGTGGTGGGGGTCATCGATGCGGCGCGCTCGGGCAAGGTCGTTCGCGCGGATGTCTATATGCCGCTCGCGGTCGCGCAAGGCTTGGCCGTCGCCGCGCCGCAAGTCCAGTCGTTGTATCCGTTCAAATCCGACGATGTGAACCTGCTGCTGGTTAAGGTTGACCGGCAGCATCTGGAAGATGTGGTCGACAAGATTGGTTTGCTGCTCGGCAAGAAAGGCATCGTGTCGAGCGAATTATCGTTTCGCCAGGCGCTCAGTGGCGTTCTCTTCCTCTCCGAGCGGATGGGCCTGATCGTTGCTTCCTTCATCGGTGCCTTCGCCGCTGCCTTTGTCCTGCGCGCGACCGCATCGGCTGTCGAAGAGAGGCGCCGCGAATTGGCTGTGCTGCAGGCGATCGGGTGGCCGTGGCGCCGCATTCGTGAACAGGTGCTGATCGAGAATGTGCTGCTGGCGACGACAGGAGCGATCGTCGGACTGGCTCTCGCCCTTGCCATCACGGCCGTGCTCGGGGGCATCTCGGTGACGATCAAATTGCCCTGGGATCTGAGTTCGACGCCGCACTTCATCCCCGAGGCGACCCTCAATCGCACGCAAACCGTCGCCGTTCCGATCACGGTCCCCTGGGAAGCGGCGGCGATCGCCGTGGGCGGCAGCCTGCTCGTCGGGTTCATTGCGGCTGTGGCACTGCTGGCCTCGCCGCCACCGCAACCCTGGTCGCTACTGCACAGCGAATGAGAGAACGCGCATGAGCGAAGCCGCGATCCACGTGGAAGCCATCAAGAAGCGCTACGGCGTGCTGGAAGTATTGCGCGGCATCGAACTGACGATATCGGAGGGCGAGTTCGCCGCCATCATTGGCAAGTCCGGATCGGGCAAGAGCACGCTGCTGGGCGTCATCGCCGGTCTCGAAAAGCCCGACCAAGGCCGGATTGTCATTCAGGGGCACGATCTCGCGGGCCTCGGCGACACGCAGATGGCCGACCTCCGCCGCCAAACGATTGGAATCGTATTTCAGACCCACAACCTGATTCCCTCTCTGAGCGCGATCGAAAATGTTCTGCTGCCGACCTTCTTCGACCAGCGCATGTCGGCCACGGACCATCATCAACGCGGCGTGGAACTGCTGCGGCAGGTTGGCCTTGCCGACCGGATGCAGCATCGCCCCGCTGCGCTGAGCGGCGGCGAACAACAGCGCGTGGCGATCGCACGGGCGCTGGTGAACAGGCCATCGATCCTTCTGGCCGATGAGCCGACCGGAAATCTCGATGCGGAAACCGGCGCGGCGGTGCTTGAGCTGCTACTGGGCCTGGGCCGCGCCAACGCCACAACGCTGCTGATGGTCACGCACGACCTCGATGTTGCCGGCAAAGCCGACAAGCTGATCGAAATGAAAGATGGAAGGATTTTCCATGAAAACGCGTAGGGGCTTTCTCGTCACGCTCGCTGGATGCGCGGTGGCTTTCTGGGTAGGCCCATCCTACGCGGCGCAACCCGTCGTCGAAATTCTGGCCATGACGCATTCGCCGGTCAGGAACGCGCTGGCACCGGTTCGCGAGGTTCTCGCGAAATATACCGACCGGGTGCGGCTGGTCGAATTGGACATCGAAAGCGCACAGGGCGAAAAGCGTCAGAAGGCGATTGGACTGAAAGGACACATCCCGATCATCCTCTTGATCGATGGCCGCCGGAGCTTCAAACGCCCGGACGGAACCGTCGTCGAGTTCGTCAATTTTCCGGCGGCCGCGGGAAATCCGTTGGGTCTCAACGGGTCCTGGACGGTTGCCGATTTCGACGCGGCCCTCCGGGCCGCCGTCGGCGAGCCAGCGAAGCCACAATGACGCGACGTTTGGTCCATTGGAATTATCTGCGGAGCGAGATGCTCTATCGCTGGCGGCGCACCGCGCTGCTGATCGGCGGGATTGCGCTCGCGGCCACGCTGGTCGTGACGCTCGATATTCTCGGTCGGGCCTTTGCGGATGTGGCGACCGTGCCATTTCGCAATCTGGGCGCCGATCTGATCGTTCAGAGAAGCGCGACCCAATCGGCGGTTCCCAAGCAGATGGGCATCATGCTGCCCTATTCCGCCCAGCCGATCGCCAGCGAGGAACTGGTTCGGCTCGCAGCCGAGCCCGGCGTGGCACAGGCGGGCGGCTTCGTTCTTCTATGGAATTTCGGCAGCGGCAGCTTTTTCTCGATCAGTGGAATTCCGCTGGACGCGAACGCTTCCAATCTGGGGCCCGGGCGTGCGCGCGAGTGGTTGATCAAAGGCCGTCTTCCAGTCAACGGCGAACGCGAGATCCTTGTTGAGCGTCACTATGGCGCGTTCTACCGGCTCGAGCCGGGCAGCTCAATCGACATCGCCGGCAACGCCTTCAAAATCGTCGGGGTCGTTGAAATCAAGGAAGGCAGCCAGATCGCCGCCAGCAATTTCTATATGGAGATCGGCGCCGCGCGCGAGCTTGGCTCGCTGCCGCCGGGCCTCGTCAATCAGGTGTTTCTGAAAGTGGCCGATATGGCCGAGACCGAGTCGATCAAACAGCGCATCGCCAAATGGATGCCGCGCGCTTCGATCGCATCCTCCGGCACGATGCTGCAGCTTTTCGGCGGCGTTTCGCAGACCATCGGTAGCTTTCGATCCGTCGGCGTTGCCGCGGGCGCCGCAGCCGCCCAGGCCTTGAGCGCCATGCTGGTTTTGGGTGCTTTGACGGAACGGCGCAAGGAAATGGCGGTGCTGCGCGTGATCGGCTGGGAAAGCAGCCAGGTGCGCCGGCAGATCGCGGTCGAAATGGCGGTGCAGGGCCTGCTCGCCGGTCTGCTTGCGATCGGCCTGGTCGCGATCGGCAACAATCTGTTTTCGCATATTACGATCGCCATGCCCGCCAGCCTCCCGGGCGAGAATCCGGTCGACTTCGCCGCCGGCGGTTTCCACGCGGCGGCGAGCGCCTTGGCGCTGCCGGTTTCAACGACGCTCTGGGACTGGCTGTCACCCGCGATCGCGAGCGCGCTGACCTGTGGTGCATGGGGCTGGTGGTGGTCGGCCGATGCGACTGACAAGAGTCTGTGGGCGGCGGTGAAATCCACATGAAACCGCGCGCTCGAATGGGATTTGTGCAAACGGCGTGTGCAGTGTCACTGGGATCGCTCTGCCGAACGGTGGACCCATACTGCTCCTTGGCACTTCAGCGACATCACGCGCCCGCCTGAATGTGTGCGCTTATGCACCTGTAACAACGCTGTCTCTGGCCCATCACCACCCCCTCCGTTTATAAGGTCCTGACCTTAAACGGATGATTCGATGTTCCCCACCAGCTCCGGCGGCTTCAGCTTCACGGTGGCGCTGGCCGACGAGCAGGCCACGCGCCGGCTGATGGCGGACATCGCGGCCGCAATCGAGCCCGGCGACCTGATCACGCTGTCCGGCGACTTAGGGGCCGGCAAAACCACCTT
This sequence comes from Pseudolabrys sp., assembly GCA_036512915.1. Lineage (GTDB taxonomy): Bacteria > Pseudomonadota > Alphaproteobacteria > Rhizobiales > Xanthobacteraceae > Pseudolabrys. The sequence goes on from DATBZY010000146.1 coordinate 22,776, forward strand.
CGCCCGCGCCCTAATCCGCCATCTCGCCGGCGACGAATCAATCGAGGTGCCGAGCCCGACCTTCACGCTGATGCAGTCCTACGAGCTGCCGCGCTTTCCGCTGGTGCATGCCGACCTCTACCGACTGTCGGGGCCGGGCGAGCTCGCCGAGCTCGGCTTCGACGACCTGCCCGACAACGCCGTGACGCTGCTGGAATGGCCGGACCGCGCCGCCGGCCACCTGCCGCCCAACCGGTTCGATGTCGCGCTCACTTTGTCGCCGCAGCAGGGCGAGACGTTCCGCCATGCGCGCGTCACCGGCTACGGCACCTTTGCGGCAAGGGCCGAGCGCATCGCGATCATCCGCCGCTTCCTCGAGCGCGCCGGTTTTGGGTTAGCCTCGCGCCAGCGCATCCAGGGCGATGCCTCGACGCGCTGCTACGAGCGGCTCACACTCGAGGACGCCAGCTATATCCTGATGAATTCGCCGCGCCGTCCGGACGGACCCGTCGTGCGCGACGGCAAACCCTACAGCGCGATCGCGCATCTGGCCGAATCGGTCACGCCGTTCGTCGCCATGGCGCAGGCGTTGCGCGAGCGCGGCTTTTCGGCGCCGGCGATTTTTGCCGCCGACCGCGAAGCCGGGCTGCTGCTGATCGAGGATCTTGGGCCCGAGCTGGTGGTGGCCGGCGACCCGCCGGCGCCGATCGAGGCGCGCTACGAGGTGGCGGTCGATCTGCTCGCGGCGCTGCATCGCGAACTGTTGCCGGAGCTGCTGCCGGTCGAGCTCGGCGTCGATTACCGGCTGCCGCACTACGACATGGAAGCGTTGCTGATTGAGGTGGAATTGCTGCTCGACTGGTATCTGCCGAAGCTCGAGGCCAAGGTTTCCGATAGCAAGCGCGACCGCTATCTCGCGCTCTGGCGCGAGGCGCTGCTACCCGCGCTGGACGCTCAGCCTACCTGGGTGCTGCGCGATTTTCATTCGCCTAATCTGTTGTGGCTGCCGGCGCGCACGGGCGTGGCACGCATCGGCCTGCTCGATTTCCAGGACGCGGTGAGGGGCTCGGCGGCCTACGACCTCGCCGCGCTGTTGCAGGATGCGCGCGTCGACGTGCCGGAAATGATGGAGATCGCGCTGCTGTCGCGCTACACGCGCGCGCGGCTTACCGCCGAGCCGAGCTTCGATGCGCCCGGCTTCGTCCGGCTCTATGCGACGCTGGCCGCGCAGCGCGCCTCCAAGATCCTCGGCATTTTCGCGCGGCTCGAGCGGCGCGACGGCAAGCCGCAATATTTGCGGCATCTGCCGCGGGTATCGGCCTATCTGCAGCGCGCACTGGCGCATCCGGCGCTGCTGCAGCTCAATGCCTGGTATCGCATTAATGTACCGGCGTTGAAGGCGCTCTCAAGATGACAAAAGCTGCGCCCAAAACGGCCATGGTGCTGGCCGCCGGCATGGGCACGCGCATGCGCCCGCTCACCGACCGCAGGCCGAAGCCGTTGGTGCAAGTCGCAGGCCGCGCGCTGCTTGATCATGTGCTCGACCGGCTGGCGGCGGCGGGCGTCGAGCGCGCGGTGGTCAATGTCCATCACTTCGCCGAGCAGATGATCCAGCACGTGGCTTCCCGCACGCGGCCGCAGATCGCGATCTCCGACGAACGCGGCCTGCTGCTCGGCACCGGCGGCGGCGTGTTGAAGGCGCTGCCCGAGCTCGGGGCCGCGCCGTTCTACCATCTCAACGCCGACAGCATCTGGATCGACGGCGTGCAGCCCAATCTTGCGCGGCTGGCGGAAGCCTTCGACCCCGACTCCATGGACGCCCTTCTACTACTAGCGCCAACCGCCGGCAGCATCGGCTATGGCGGGCGCGGCGATTTCGTCATGGCGGGCGACGGCACCTTGCGCGCGCGCGCCGAGCGCGAGGTGGCGCCGTTCGTCTATGCCGGCGCGGCGATCCTGGCGCCGGCGTTGTTTGCGGACGCGCCGCCGGGCGAATTTCCGCTCACCACGCTGTTTACGCGCGCGGCCGCCACCGGGCGGCTCGCCGGCCTGCGGCTGGAGGGCCTGTGGATGCATGTCGGCACCCCCGACGCCATCGCCGCGGCGGAAGCCGCCATCCGCGCCAGCGCGGGCTCATAGCTCACACCGTCATTCCGATTCGGGCGCGGCCTAAAGCGTGTATGATTCGCGCATGCCGGCCACAACGCCACGCGTCTTCAACATCCCCGCCTCAGCGCCGTTTCTGCCGGCGCTGATCGGCGCGTTACGCGAAGGCAAGCTGGTGCCCGGCTTTCCGGCCACGCGCGATCCGCTCGAGCTCGCTCGCGCCACGCTCTATCTGCCGACGCGGCGCGCCTGCCGGCTGGCGCGCGACGTGTTCCTCGAATGCCTCGACGGCGACGCCGCCATCCTGCCGCGTATCGTCGCCATCGGCGACCTCGACGAGGACGAGATCGCCTTCGCGCAAGCCGCCACCGGCGAGCTTGCCGAGGCCGCGCTTGAACTGCCGCAAGCGATCGCGCCGCTGGAGCGTCGGCTGCTGCTGGCCGAGCTGATCCTGATCTGGGCGAACTCGCCGGAGGTGCGCAGCGCCGCCGGTTCGCCGCTGATCGCCAACACGCCGTCGGCCGCGCTCGGGCTGGCGGACGATCTCGCCCGCCTGATCGACGACATGACCACGCGGCAGGTGAGCTGGGACGCGCTCGATGGGTTGGTGCCGGACGATCTCGATCCCTATTGGCAGCTCTCGCTGCGCTTCCTCAAGATCGCGCGCGTGGCTTGGCCGGGCATCCGCGCCGAACGCGGCGAGATCGAAGCGGCCGAGCGGCGCGACCGGCTGATCGAGGCCGAAGCCAAGCGGCTGGCCAGCAGCGATGCGCCGGTGATCGCCGCCGGCTCCACCGGCTCAATGCCGGCCACCGCCAAACTGCTCGCCACCATCGCCGGGCTTCCGCATGGCGCGGTCGTACTGCCCGGCCTCGATATCGATCTCGACGATGCCTCATGGCAACTCATCGCTGGCGACGATGCCGACAACAGCCACGACGGCGCACCCGCCGCCGGCCATGCGCAATTCGCCATGCACGCGCTGCTGGCGCGTATCGGCATCGCGCGCAAAGACGTGGTCGCGCTCAGCGATCCGAAGCCGCACGGGCGCGAAATGCTGGTGTCGGAAGCATTGCGGCCGGCCGCCACAACCGAACGCTGGCAGCAGCGCCGCAAGACCAAGGACTTCGACGCCGCCGCGCACCCGGCGCTCGCCTCGCTCGGCATGATCGAGGCCACCAATCCCGAGGAAGAAGCGCTCGCCATCGCGGTCGCCTTGCGTGAAGCACTCGACACCGCAGACAAGACCGCCGCACTTATTACGCCCGATCGCGCCTTGGCGCGCCGCGTCGTGGCCGCACTGGAGCGCTGGCAGGTGGCGGTCGACGATTCCGGCGGTGACTCGCTGGCCGACACCGAGGCGGGCGTGTTCGCGCGGCTCACCGCCGAAGCCGCGCTCGGCGGGCTTGAGCCGGTGACGCTGCTGGCGCTGCTGAAACATCCGTTGCTGCGGCTTGGGCAGCCGCCCGGCGAACACAACGCAGCCATCGCGGCGCTGGAGCGCAGCGTTCTGCGCGGACCGCGGCCGCGCCCCGCGCCCGCCGGCCTGGCGCATGCGCTGGCGAGCTTCCGCGCCAATCGCTCCTCGCTTCACCGCAGCGACCCGCGCTGGCTGATTGCTGAGGAAGAGCTCGATGCCGCCGCCACCCTGATCGCCAAGCTCGCCGCCGCGCTGGCGCCATTGGAAACGCAAAAGCCCGGCGATCATCCGCTCGCCACGCTCGCTGCCCGCCACAGCGAGGCTATCGCCGCGCTCGGGCGCGACGCCGCCGGAGAAATCGCCGCCTTCGCCGGCAATGACGGCGCCGCGCTCGCGCGCGCGTTTGAGGAAATCGCCGCCAGTTCGTCGGCGGCCGGTCTGACCGTCGCCAAGGGCGACTACGCCGAGCTGTTTCACGCGACCATCGGCGACCGCGTGGTGCGGCGGCCGGAAACGCGTGACGTGCGCGTGCGCATCTTCGGCCCGCTGGAAGCGCGCCTGCAAACAATCGACCGGATCGTGCTCGGCGGCCTCAACGAGGGCACTTGGCCACCGGAAACGCGCAGCGACCCCTGGCTGAGCCGGCCGATGCGCCGCGACCTCGGCCTCGATCCGTCCGAGCGCCGCATCGGCCTGTCCGCGCACGACTTCGCGCAGGCGCTGGGCGCACAAGAAGTAATTCTCACCCACGCCGGCAAGCTTGCCGGCGCGCCGACGGTGACCTCGCGCTTCGTGCAGCGCATCGCCGCACTCGCCGGCCAAGAGCGATGGAATACCGTGCTTCAGCGCGGCCACCAGTATCTCGATCTCGCGCGCGCGCTCGATCATCCGGCCAAGATCAAGGCGGCCGAGCGTCCGCAGCCAAAGCCGCCGCGCGAAGCGCGCCCATCCAAGCTTTCAGTGACCGAGATCGAGCACTGGCTGCGCGACCCGTACACCATCTATGCCAAGCACGTGTTGCGGCTATTCCCGCTCGATGCGGTCGACACGCCGCCGGGCGCGCGCGACCGCGGCACCATCATCCATGCGGCGATCGGCGACTATACGAAGATGTTCGCGCAAAAACCGCCGGCCGACCCGCTGAACGAGCTGCTCGGGTTGGGCGAGAAACATTTCGCCGCACTGTCCGATTTTCCGGAAGCGCGCGCGTTCTGGTGGCCGCGCTTCGTGCGCATCGCGCGCTGGTTCGCGCAATGGGACGGCGCGCGGCGCGGCGATATCGCCGCGCTGCACGCGGAGATCCGCGGTGAAATCGAGATCCCGCTCGGCGGCACCACGTTCACGCTGTCGGCCCGCGCCGACCGCATCGAGCGGCTCAGCGACGGCCGCTACGCTGTCCTGGACTACAAGACCGGCCGACTGCCCGGCCATGACGAGGTCAAGGTCGGCTTCGCGCCGCAGCTCACGCTGGAATCCGCCATTCTGCGCGCGGGCGGCTTCGCCGATATCGCGCGCGGGGCCTCGGTCGCCGAATTGGTCTATGTCGGCCTCAAGGGCGGCGAGCCGGCGGGCGAAATCAAGATCGTCAAGCTCAAGGACAGCACGGCCGATGCCGAAGCGGACGGCGCGTTGCAAAAACTCGCCAACAACGCGAGACGATACCTGATCGACGGCGAGCCTTATTCTTCAATGCTCAGTCCAATGTGGAAGACCCGCTACGGCGACTACGATCACCTCGCCCGCGTCAAGGAATGGTCGCTCACTGGCGGCGCCGACGAGGGAGAAGGCGCGTGAGCGTATTATCGCCGACCGCGAGCCCGCTGCATTTCTTTGACCGCGCGTCGGCGCTGGGCGACGCGTGCCAGGGCGGCTTCTTCGTCCGAGACAGCAACCGGCAACAGGAGTTCAATCGGCACGCCGAGCGCCCGGGCAAACTTCTGATGCAGCGTGACAGGGCCTTTGCGCTTTCCCGCTTCCAGGTCGGAAAGATAGCCCTGCGTGATGCCAACGGATTCCGAAGCCGCCAACTCGGCCTGTGTCATGCCACGCCACTCGCGCAACACCCGAACGGGATTCTCGCCCGCGGCCACGCGATCGACAACGATCTTGGGCAGCACGATCTCGGTACCGGCCGTGATCGCCGCGCGTGCATTGCGCACGATCCTGGCCGCGCCGGTATCCTCATCGGCAGCCAGAGCGGTGAGCCGCTCGTATTCCCGCTTCGGCAGAACAGCGAGTTCCTCGCCGCCCGTCGTCTTGATGAACTGAACTTTGGTCATGAAGACCTCTCAATCATAAATTTCGCGGCGATGCCCGACGGCGGCGACGACGATGGTGTCGCCCTCGACATAGAAGATGACGCGCCAGTCGCCAACGCGCAGCCTTGCTCCGGCGCGGCCTTTGAGCCGTTTCACGTCGCCGTGCCCAGTCTCGGCAAAAACCGCCAGCTTGGCCTCGATTCGCCGGCGGATGTTGGCGGAAAGCCCAAGCCATTGGCGCGTTGCCGCGCTGGTGAACGCGATCTGCACGTTTGCGATATAACAAATTGCGATATCAAAAACAAGATTAATATTGCTAAATGCAATAATCCGAGGCGCCCGTGACCGCCGCTCGCATCATTCCGCCCGATGTGCTTGATGTTCAGGTCAGGGCCGCCGATCCCGACGTCTCGGCCTTCGTGTCCGCCAATGCCGGCTCCGGCAAGACCTATGTGCTGGCGCAGCGCGTGATCAACCTGCTGCTGCGCGGCGTCGATCCGGCCAAGATCCTGTGCATCACCTTCACCAAGGCCGCCGCCGCCAACATGGCGAACCAGGTCTTCAGCAGGCTGGCCGAATGGACCACACTCGACGACGACGCTCTCGATGAGAAGATCGCGGCCAGCACCGGGCTCAAGGCCGATGCCCTCCAGCGCGCGCGGGCGCGCCGGATGTTTGCTTCCGCGCTGGAGACGCCGGGCGGACTGAAGGTGCAGACCATCCATGCCTTCTGCACGCGGCTGCTGCACCGGTTCCCGTTCGAGGCCAATGTCGCCGCGCGCTTCACCGTGCTCGACGAAGCAACGACCACGCAGTTGCTGGATAAATTGACATTGGATGTGCTGCTGGACGCCTCGGCCGAGCCCGAAAGCGCGCTCGGCCGCGCGCTGGCCACCGCCATCGTGGTCGCCGCCGACCAGACCTTCAAGGACGTGGTGAGCGATGCGATCGCCGACCGCGACGCGCTCACTGAATGGATCGCGCGCGCCGGCAGCGTCGATTTAGCGATTGCCGAATTGTCGAACACCTTCGGCATCGATCCGAATGACACCGTTGAGTCGGTCAAGCAGGAATTCTTCTCGCATTCGCTCATCCCTATTGCAGAATGGCCGGCACTGATCGAGATTCTCGATTCCGGCTCGGTCTCCGACAAGAAGCACATCGCGGCGCTCGAGGCCGCGTGTACCGCTTCGGAGCGCGAACGCATCGATGAATATCTGAAAATCTTCTGCACCGCCGAACGCGAGCCGCGCAAACGGATTCTCACTGACAAGCTTGCGAAGGCGCATCCGGATTGGGCCGACCGCCTCGTTGCCGAGCAAGAACGCTTGTGCCAACTGCTCGCCCGCGAACGCGCGCTGGCCGCGCGCGAGCGCACCAAGGCGCTCGTCACCATCGCCGTCGAAGTGATCGCGCGCTACCAGACGGAAAAGGAACGCCGCGCGCTGCTCGACTATGACGACCTGATCGACAAGACGCTGGCGCTGTTTGCCAACGTGTCGGCGGCCTGGGTGCTCTACAAGCTCGATCTCGGCATCGACCATGTGCTGATCGACGAGGCGCAGGACACCAGCCCGAAGCAATGGACGATCATCCGGACAATCGCCTCGGAATTCATGCCCGGAGGCGGTCGGCCGAATGTGCGGCGCACAATGTTTGCAGTCGGCGACGAGAAGCAGTCGATCTTCTCATTCCAGGGCGCGGCGCCGAAGGCGTTCGACGAAATGCGCCGCCTGTTCGCCAGCCAATTCGACACGCCCGAGCAAGGCTGGCGCTATTTGCGCTTCCACCACTCGTTCCGCTCGGGCGAGAATGTGCTGGGCTCGGTCGATCAGGTGTTTGCCGCGCGCGAGACTTACGTCAGCGTGACCACCGACGAAGCCGGCATCCCGCCGCACATAGCCTTGCCCAACGTCGCGCCCGGTCTGGTCGAGCTTTGGCCGCTGATGGCGCCCGCCGAAAAGCGCGAGATCGAAGGCTGGGACGCGCCGTTCGACACCTTGAGCGAGGAAAGCCCGCGCGTGCTGCTGGCGCGCCGGATCGCGGCCCATGTGAAACGCTGGATGGCGCGCGGGCTGAAAGCCGGCGAGGTGCTGGTGCTGGTGCGCCAGCGCGGGCCGCTGTTCGAGGCGATCATCCGCGCGCTGAAGAATGCCGGCGTGCCGGTCGCCGGCGCCGACCGGTTGGTGCTGACCGAGCATATCGCGGTGATGGACCTGATGGCGCTCGCCGACGCGCTGCTGCTGCCGGACGACGATCTCAGCCTGGCGAGCGTGCTCAAGAGCCCGCTGTTCGGGCTCAGCGAAGAGCAGCTGTTCACGCTCGCCTGGGATCGCAAGACTTCGCTGTGCGCAGCCTTGCGCGCCAAAGCCGGTGACGATCCGGTGTTTGCCACGGCCGACGGCGCATTGAATGAGTTGGCGAAGGCCGCGCGCAAGCTCTCGCCATTTGCTTTCTTTGCCCATGTGCTGGGCGCCGCACGCGGGCGGCAGAAATTCTTAGGCCGCCTCGGTCCGGAAGCCAACGACGCGCTCGACGAATTCCTCAACCTCGCGCTCGATTACGAGACGCGGCAGACGCCGTCGCTGCAAGGTTTTCTCGCCTGGCTGCGGGCCGCGCGCAGCGAAGTGCGCCGCGATATGGAAATGGCGCGCGATGAGGTGCGGGTGATGACCGTGCACGGCGCCAAGGGGCTGGAAGCCAACACCGTGATCCTGGCCGACACCACGACGCCGCCCGGCGGTCCGCGCGATCCGCGGCTGCTACCCCTCGCAAACGGCGCGCTGGTGTGGGCGACCGCGCGCGCCGAGGATGGCGGCGCCATGGCGGACGCGCGCACGCAGGCGCAGGGCGACGCGCGCGACGAATATCGGCGGCTGTTGTACGTGGCGATGACGCGCGCGGCCGAGCGTCTGATCGTGTGCGGCACGCAAGGCGCGCGCAAGATTCCCGACGGCTGCTGGTATCAGCTCGTCAGCGACGCGCTGAGCACATATTGCGTGCCGGAGCCGGCGGACGACGGCGATGGCGAGGTGCTGCGCTACCGCAAAGGCGAGGCGCCACCGGCCGTGCCCGCGCAGGCCGTGGCGGCGAGTGCGAAGAAGCAAACGCCGCTGCCGGCTTGGCTGACGAGCCATGCGCCGGCCGAGCGCGCGGCGATGCGCACCGTCACCCCGTCCAGCGCCATGGATGACGACGCGGCGCGCCCCGTTGCGACCGGCGGCACGGCCTCCGCCCTGCTGCGCGGCTCGCTGCTGCACCGGCTGATGCAGTCGCTGCCGGATATTCCGCCTGAGCGGCGGCTCAAGGTGGCAGAGGCCTATCTGGCGCGCGCCGGCGCCAAATTGGCTGCCGAGGAGCGCGCCAAAATCGCCGAGCAAGTCATGCTCGTGCTCGAGGATCCGCGCTTCTACGAGCTATTTACCTCCGGCAGCCGGGCGGAAGTTCCGATCGTCGGCCGGCTGCCAATGGGCGGCCAAACGGTGCTGGTGTCGGGCCAGATCGACCGCCTGGCGGTGACGCAAGCCTCTGTTCTGATTGCCGATTTCAAAACGAATCGGCCGCCGCCGCGCCGAATCGCCGACGTACCAGAGGCTTACGTGCGGCAGCTCGCGCTCTACCGCGCCGTGCTGGCGAAATTGTACCCGGACAAACCGTTGCGGGCCGCCCTGATCTGGACCGAAGTGCCTGATCTCATGGAGCTTTCCGCTGAGGCGCTGGACGCTGCCCTGGCGCGGGTCACCTGCGCGTGAGAGCGGCTTGACGCTGCCGGACGGCGTTCATAGGTTCCAGCCCTCGCTTTTTGGGGTGCGATTCCCCCGCCCAGCACAAGAGGAAATTCCCATGGCCGTCGGCAAAACGTCGGACGCAAGCTTCGAATCGGACGTATTGAAATCGGCCGAGCCAGTCGTCGTGGATTTCTGGGCGGAATGGTGCGGACCCTGCCGCATGATCGCGCCGGCGCTTGAGGAAATCTCCGGCCAGGTCGGCGACAAGGTCAAGATCGTCAAGCTCAATGTCGACGAGAACCCGAACACCGCGGCGAAATACGGCATCATGTCGATCCCGACGCTGTTGCTGTTCAAGAATGGCGAGATCGCTTCGCGCCAGGTCGGCGCGGCGCCGAAGCAGAAGCTGCATCAGTGGATCAGCGGCGCGGTCTGATCGCCGGCAAATTTTTAGGACAAACGGCCGGTCTTAGCGCCGGCCGTTTCATTTCAACTCGGCGGCGTGCCGTTCTCACGCAAGACTTCGCCGGCGAGATAGAGCGAGCCTGTGATCAGGATCCGCGGCGGCGGATCGAGGTCGAGCTTGCGCGCGGTCTCGAGCGCTTCGGTGAGGTTGTCGCGGCTGGTCGCCGGCAAGCCGATGGCGCGCGCGGCGTCAGCCACCGCTTCCGCGCTCAGGCCGTTCTCGGCGCCCGGCACCGGCACTGCGATCAGCCGGCGGGCGAGCCCGGTGAAATTGCGCAGGAACCCTTCGCAATCCTTGCTTGCCAGCATGCCGACGATCAGAACCAGCGGACGCGAGACGCGCTCTTCGAGATCGGCGAGCGCCGCCGCAACGGCGCGGCCGCCGTCGGGATTATGCCCGCCGTCGAGCCACAACTCGCTCCCCGCGGGCGCAAGCTCGACCAGGCCGCCTTGGCCGAGCCGGTGCAGCCGCGCCGGCCATTCCGCCTTGATCATGCCGGCCTCGAACGCGGCCGGCGGAATCTTGAATGGCTTGATCGCGCGCAGCGCCGCGATGGCGAGGCCGGCATTCTCGAATTGATGGCGGCCGTAAAGTTTCGGCGCCGGCAGATCGAGCAGGCCCGTTTCGTCCTGATAGACCAAGCGTCCGCGCTCCTCGGTGGCGGTCCAATCCTCGCCGGCAATCTTCAACGGCGCGCTGAGTTTCGCCGCTTGCCGTTCGATCACGGCGAGCGCGTCGCGGCTCTGCGCGGCGACGATCGCCGGCACGCCGCGCTTGAGGATGCCGGCCTTCTCGGCCGCGATCTTGTCGAGCGTGTCCCCGAGAAAGTCGGTGTGGTCGATCGAAATGCGCGTGATGATCGTGGCCAGTGGCTGGTCCACCACATTGGTCGCGTCCAACCGCCCGCCAAGTCCAACTTCTAACAGCAGCACATCGGCCGGATGGCGCGCGAACAACAGCAGGCCGGCCGCGGTCGTGATCTCGAACACGGTAATGGGCGCGCCGGCATTGGCGCGCTCGCATTCCTCCAGCGTCGCCGTCAGTTCGTCATCGGATACGAGCCTGCCCTCGTACCCGAACTCGGGTTTACCCGTGTTCGACATAGAGTGGCCGAAATCGGAAACATCCGGCTGCGGCTGCGCGCCAAGCCGGAAGCGCTCGTTGAAGCGCACCAGATGCGGCGAGGTATAGACGTGCACGCGCTGCCCCGCCGCTTCCAGAATCGCGCGCAGAAAAGCGATGGTGGAGCCCTTGCCGTTGGTGCCGGCGACATGGATCACCGGCGGCAGCTTGCGCTCGGGATGATCGAGCGCGGCAAGCAGACGCTGCACGCGATCGAGCGACAGATCGATGCGCTTGGGATGCAGCGCGGTCAGC
>DATBZY010000147.1:0-4305 GCA_036512915.1 Pseudolabrys sp.
TAGGCGTGGAAGCCTTCCGACACTTCCGAGAACAGCATGGCCTCCTTGGCCGCCCTGCCCGCGCCGGTCATGCCCGACTTGGCGTCGACCACAATCTCGTCGAGATCGATCGCCTTGTCCTTGATCAGCGGGATCAGCGGCAGTTCCGCGCAGGTGGTGTAGCAGCCCGGATTGGCGATCAGCCGCGCCTTTTTGATCTCGCGCCGGTGGATTTCGCTGAGGCCATAGACCGCTTCCTTCTGCAGCTCCGGCGCGTGATGCTCGTGGCCGTACCATTTCGCGTAAGCCGCGGTATCGTGCAGCCGGAAGTCGGCGGACAGGTCCACGACCTTGGTGGCCGGCGCCTGCGCCAACAGCTCCTTCACCACCTTCTGCGTGGTGGCATGCGGCAACGCGCAGAACGCCACGTCGAGGCCCGCCTTGGCCCAGTCGAGCCCTTCGATGGCAATGAGCTTCGGCAAATCGAACGTTGAGAACTGCGGAAACACCTCGCGCATCGCCTTCCCGGCGCTGCGCTCGGCGGTCAGCAGGACAAGCTCGGCGCGCGCATGCCGCAAAAGCAGCCGCACCAGCTCCGAGCCGGTATAGCCCGAGGCGCCCAGCACGCCGATCTTGGCTTTGGTGGCCATGGTTCAGATCCCTCCGCCGTGGCTGGGGCTCGCGCCGGAATCGTGAACGGAAACAGCCCCGCGCTCCTCGTACAACAAATGCGGCCGCAGCGCGACCATGCGGGCCGCGATGGCGTGGGCGCCGGGATCGTCCTGGCGGCCAAGCGCGTTCGCCACCGCGACATGATCGGCGTCGCCCTTATGCTGGTTGAGCTTGAACTTGCCCGCGACCGTTTCCACCAGCATCTCGATCGCCACGATCGCCTGCGTCAACTTCTCCATCCGCTGCGGCGCCAGCCGTTCGCTCGACCAAGCCGGCGCGAGCCGGCCACTCGAACAAGCCGGCTTCGGCGCCAGCGCGACCTCGAACCGCGCGGTCAAGGCGTCGAGATGCGCCGCCGCATCCGCGGCCGGCACGACATGCACGGGACCGCTCAGCTGCACGGTCTCATAGAGCCAGGTCGGCACTTGATCACGGCTGGCATACCAATCGGCCGAGACATAGACGTCGGCGCCCGACACCGCCAGCAGCCAGGTCGCGCCCTTTGCCGCGAGCGCCGCCAATGGATTGGCGCGCGCGACGTGAAAGGCAACGCGCGGGCTCTTGCCGTCGGCCTCGATCAGGAGAAACGGCAAGGTGGCGGCTACGGCGCGTCCGCCATCGCAGGCCACAACCACGCCAAAGCCGCGCGCAGCCGCAAAGGCGAGCGCGAGCGCAGGATGAACCTTGAAGGCCGAGGGAGTGGTCATGGTCGTGTCTCCGGGAAAAGAAGCCGCCGGAGGCCGCGCCGCATTGTCTTTAAGGGAAGTCAGACGATGTGCCGCAGCCAAAATCCGGCGGCACGGGGGACGATTACACGCGAATGCGCGCCCGTGCCGCGGTGGCACGGCGGCGGCGGAGATTCGCTGCTGCAAACGCTGTCGTCATGGGCGCGCTTGATAGGCCGCCGGCTCCCGCCCGTCAACTGGGCCGATCAGGGGGAGCGGCTGCTCGGCCAGCATCGCCTTGACCACCACCGCGCGCGCCAGCGCCGGATCGAGGCCGTGGACGGCCAGCAGGTCCTTGCAATCGGCGACGATGGCGTCGGCATCCTGCATGATCTTCAGGCGCTTGAAGTGGTCGTCGTGATGCAGGCCCATGCTCGCGCCGACGATGTCGAGAATATTGATGATGCGGAACGGCCAGTCGCGCTCATGCGCGCACAATTCGCGATGATCGACGTGATAGATCGCGACCAGCGCATCGATGCCGGCAGCCGCCGCCGCTTCCAGTTCGGCCAGCTGGAGACCGCGTTTGTAGTCCGGCAGCGCGTTGAGCGCATTGCTCATCAAGCCCACCGCCGGCTGCTGCAGATCGACGATCTCGATGCCGGGCACCATCCGCAACAGCGCGGTGCCGGCCTCGACCACGCCCTTCACGCCCGGATGCTTATGCAGCGCGATCCGCATCGGCACCGGCTTGCGCAGCATCGGCCGCAAGTCCTCGAAGCGCGTCGCCAGGAACAGCATGAACGGCGTCATCTCGAACGGCCGCGCGCCCCGCACCTTCTCGATCGTGGGGATCGTCACTTCGGTAAACTGCACGTGGCAGCTGGCGCACCAGGAAATCACGCCGGTCTTTCCTTCCGCCAGCTTGTCGAGCGAACTGGTGGCGGCGCGGCCGAAGATTTCAGTGTCGCCGGTGCGCAATTGCACGACGCCGCAGCAATGGGTCGGGCCGCCCATGACGCGATAGGTGACGCCGAGCGCATCCATGATGTCGAGCGCGAGCAGCGCCATGTGCGGCGTCTTGAGCACGTTGCAGCCGGTGTAGAACACGAAATCGGGGCGCTCGCCCGCCGTTACGGTCGAGCCGCTCTCGAGGCGGTCGCTCACCTGCTGGCCGAGCCGCCCAAGCTCCGCGTCGGTGAGCTGCATGCGCGAAAGCACATTGACGCCATCGGCGACGGCGCGGAAGTTTTCCACGCCCTTCTTGCGCCGCTCGCGCGGCTCAGACGCTTGCCGCACCAAGGCCACGCGCGTCATCGCCAGCAGGAAGCGCGGATTGACGCCGTAGTCGCACGCCGTGATGCAGTCACCGGTGAGCGCGCAACCGGTCGCCCAAGCAATCGAGGCCCGCAGCCCGGAGCCGCTGCGAAGAATGTCGATCACGCCGGAAATCACCGCTTTCGGCGTGGCGTCGCCGACCCCGGCCGGGCCGGTCACGGGGCAGATTTCCACGCACTTGCCGCACTTCGTGCAGGCATCGAGCATCTGTTCGGTGCGCGCGGTCAAGGCAGCTTCGAAGGCGGTTTCCGTCATCGTTTGCATCCTGGCGCGCGCAGTCGATTCCACCTTAGCGCCGCGCCTGCCGCCCCACCAGCGCAGGCGGACAACGGGTAAAAAAGAAAGCCGCCCTTCGGCGGCTTTCTCCAACAATCGTTTCCGTTAGCGCTCAGATCGTGGGATTCCACGCAACCGGGATCAGCCGGTAGCCGGTGCCCGCCTTCTCCACGTAACCGATGGACGGGAACTGGAAGTGGAAGCCGACCACCATCGCCTTCTCGGCCGCCGCCATGTCGTAGAACTTGTGGCGCGTCTCGGCCGCTTTGACCGGATCGATGTCGTAGGCCACGTGCCAATCCGGATTGCGCAGAAAAAACTCCGGAATGTTGGTGACGTCGGACTGGATCAGGATCTTCGAGGAGCCCGAGGCCACCGCGAACGAGGTGTGTCCCGGCGTGTGGCCGGGCGTTGCGAGCGCGGTGATGCCGGGCGCCACTTCCTTGCCCCAGTCGTACTTCGTCATCTTGCCGGCAACATCGCTGAGAATTTTCCGTGTGTTGGCGAAGTAATTTTTCATCATCACGTTGTCCTGGGCCTTGGCCATGTTCTCGTCGCTCATCCAGAACGCCCAGTCCTGCGACGGCGCCATGATCTCCGCATTCGGGAAGGCAACCTTGCCGTCGGCGGTTTTCAGGCCGTTGATGTGGTCGGGATGCAGATGCGAGAGCACGACCACGTCGATCGCTTTCGGATCGATGCCGGCCGCCGCCATGCCGGCGGGCAGCAAGCCGACCGAGGGCGCGATGCCTGGACCGTAGCCGGTGTCGATCAGCACCAGCTTCGAGCCGGTATTGATGATCTGCGGATTGAACGGCACCGTCACCTTGCCCTTCGGCATGTAGGCGGCTTCCGCCGCGGCAAGCGCCTGATCCTTGGGAATGTTCTTCACGAACGTATCGGGCATCGGGAAGCTGACCGCGCCGTCGTTGATCGACGTGCACTCGTAGCTGCCGACCTTGTAGCGATAGAAGGCCGCGGCTTGCTTGCCGGCTGCCGGGGCAGACGCCAGAGCGCTCCGCCTCATCAACGGCATGAATGCCGTCGAAGCGGTTACGGCGGCCGCACCGGCGAACAATTTGCGTCGGGTCAGTTGCATCATTGTGTTTCTCCCTATGATTTAAGTTTGTTTTGTAACGACGTCGGTCGCCGATCAGATCGTCGGATTCCACACCACCGGCAGCTCGCGATAGCCGGTGCCGTATTTCTCCACATGCGCGAGCGAGGGGAACGGATAGTGGAATCCTTGCACCCGCATCTTGTCCGCCACCAGCATGTCGTAGACCTTGCGGCGGGTGACTTCCGCCATGTCGGCGTCCTGGTCGTAGAAGGCGTGCCAGTCGGGATGGCGCACGAACAGGAACGGCACGTGGGT
>DATBZY010000148.1:0-2359 GCA_036512915.1 Pseudolabrys sp.
CAGCATGAAATCGATCAAGCCGCGGAAGCCGTCGAGATTGGCGCGGTAGTTCATCGAGCGGCCCTGCCGCGCCACCGCGATCAGCCCGCCGCGCATGAGCGCCGCGAGATGCGTCGACATGGTGTTGTGCGGCACCTTGCAAAATTGCGCGATCTCACCCGCCGGAAGTCCGTTTGGATGGGCGGCGACCAGTTTGCGAAAGGCCTTCAGCCGGGTCGGTTGCGCCAAAGCGGCGAAGGCTGCTTGCGATTTCTTAGCGTCCATATGTCGAGACATATAGACATGTTATGATAGGTGAATGTCGGGGACAAGACCGGCTGCGCTGTTTCCCACAATTGACAACGTTCTATTTTCGTTCTCTATCTGCCCATCCCGCCGCTTGCAGAAACCCGCGTTATGCCGAGCTTTTCACCCCACCAGGACGCCGCGCTCAATGCGGTCGCCACCTGGCTGAAAGCCAAGCCGGGCGCCAACGGCACACCGCAGGTGTTTCGCCTGTTCGGCTATGCCGGCACCGGCAAGACCACGCTCGCCCGCCACCTGGCCGAGCACGCCGATGGCGAGGTGAAGTTCGCCGCCTTCACCGGCAAGGCGGCTTCCGTGATGCGCGGCAAGGGCTGCAAAGGCGCCTCCACCATCCACAGCCTGATCTACCGGGCGCGCGCGAGCGGCGAGGAAATCCCCAGCTTCGATTTGTGGGACGACGCGCCCGCTTCCAAGGCCGAACTCATTATCATCGACGAATGCTCGATGGTGGACGCCGAGCTCGGCCGCGACCTGCTGTCGTTCGGCGTGCCGCTGCTGGTGCTCGGCGATCCGGCGCAATTGCCGCCGATCCAGGGCGGCGGATTTTTCACCGAGGCCGAGCCGGACGCGATGCTCACCGAGGTGCACCGGCAGGCCGCGGGCAATCCGATCATCCGGCTGTCGATGGACATTCGCGCCGGCGAATATCTCGAGCCCGGCCGCTACGGCGAGACCGAAGTGGTCGCTAAGGACGATCTCGATCCGCAGCGCGTGCTCGAGGCCGACCAGGTGCTGGTCGGGCGCAATGCGACGCGGCGCGCCTACAACATCAGAATGAGAGAACGCCGCGGCTTCGAGGACAAGCTGCCGTCGGCCGGCGACAAGCTGGTCTGCTTGCACAACAACCGCAAGAAGGGCCTGTTCAATGGCTCGCTGTGGTCGGTGAAAGAACGCGGCGCGCGGCGCACCGGAATCATGACCATGCGGCTGTTGCCGGACGACGACAGCGGCCTGCGCGGCGTCAAGGTGTCGGTGCGGCCGGAATGTTTTTCCGGCGGCATCGAACAGATCGATTGGGCGCGCCGCAAGCCCTACGACGAGTTCGACTACGGCTACGTGCTCACCGTGCACAAGGCGCAAGGCTCGCAGTGGGACGACGTGGTGCTGTTCGACGAGAGCTTCGCGTTCCCGGAAAGCCGCGAGCGCTGGCTCTACACCGGCGTCACCAGGGCGGCGAAGCGGCTCACCGTGGTGGTTTGATCGCCGCGGCTTTCCACCGCGCCAAAGGAAGCGCCGCGAGCGCGACCGCGGTGAACGCCGCGCCGGCGAGGAACGTGCCGCTCGGTCCGGCGACGTCCCACAGTGCGCCAGCCACGACGCTGGCGGCCAGCATGGCGACGCCGCTCACGAGGTTGAACATGCCGAAGGCGGTGCCGCGCAATTCCTCCGGTGCGGTGTCGGCGACCAGCGCCGCCAGCAGCCCTTGCGTTAGCCCATGTGCAGGCCCCACAGCGCGGCGCCGGCCATGACGCCGGTCACGTTTCCACCAAACGCAAGCACCAGATCGGCGAGGATCAGAATGGCGAAGCCGGCGGTCAGCAGACCGTAACGGCCAATCTGGTCGGACAGCGCACCGGCTGGCCATGCCGAGAGCGTGTAAACGACGCTCATCACCACCATCACCGTCGGCACGATGGCGAGCGGCAAACCGACCGATTGCGCGCGCAGCAACAGAAAGGCTTCGCTGAAGCGCGCCAAGGTGAAGATCGCCGCCACGCCGACGATCACCCAATAGGCCGAGCCAAGCCGCGCCAGCTCGGCGCGCGATAGCGGCGCGCGCACGGTGCGCAGGCCGGGCGGCCGTTCCGGCTCGCGCACGCCGAACACGATGATGGCCACCGAGACAAAAGCCGGGATCACCGCGATCCAGAACACGGTCGTGAAATTGTTCGCGAATGCCGCCATGAACACGATCGCCAGCAGCGGCCCGAGCACCGCGCCGATGGTGTCGAGCGATTGCCGCAGGCCGAAGGCAGTGCCGCGCAAATCGGCGGGCGTGAGGTCGGCGATGAGCGCGTCGCGCGGCGCTCCGCGGATGCCCTTGCCGACTCGA
>DATBZY010000149.1:0-4632 GCA_036512915.1 Pseudolabrys sp.
CGACGGCGCCGAGGATTCCAAGCCCACGGCCGGGTTCCAGCGCGTGATCCAGCGTGCGGTTATTCACGTGCAGTCCTCGGGACGCGAAGAAGTGACTGGTGCGAACGTGCTGGTAGCGATCTTCGCCGAGCGCGAGAGCCATGCCGCCTATTTCCTGCAAGAGCAGGACATGACGCGCTATGACGCGGTGAATTACATCAGCCACGGCATCGCCAAACGGCCGGGGCTCACCGAATCGCGCCCGACGCGCGGCGCCGAGGAAGAGACCGATAGCAAGAGCGGCGACGAACCGAAGAAGAAGGGCGATGCGCTCGAAGCCTATTGCGTCAATCTCAACAAGAAAGCGAAGGACGGCAAGATCGATCCGCTGATCGGCCGCGACGCCGAGATCAACCGCACCATCCAGGTGCTGTGCCGCCGTCAAAAGAACAATCCGCTGTTCGTCGGCGAAGCCGGCGTCGGCAAGACCGCGATTGCCGAAGGGCTCGCGCGCCGGATCGTGCATGGCGAAGTGCCGGACGTGCTCAAGGGCGCAACTGTGTTCTCGCTCGACATGGGCACGCTGCTCGCCGGTACGCGCTACCGCGGCGACTTCGAGGAACGGCTCAAACAGGTGATCAAGGAGATCGAGGCCTATCCGGGCGCGATTATGTTCATTGACGAAATCCACACCGTGATCGGCGCCGGCGCCACCTCGGGCGGCGCAATGGATGCGTCCAATTTGCTCAAACCGGCGCTCGCGTCGGGCACGATCCGCTGCATCGGCTCGACCACCTACAAGGAATACCGCCAGTATTTCGAGAAGGATCGCGCGTTGGTTCGCCGCTTCCAAAAGATCGACGTCAACGAGCCGTCGGTTCCGGACGCGATCGAAATCCTCAAAGGGCTCAAGCCCTATTTCGAGGAATACCACAAGCTCAAATACACCAACGAAGCCATCAAAGCGGCGGTGGAGCTGTCATCGCGCTATATCCATGATCGCAAACTGCCGGACAAGGCAATCGACGTGATCGACGAGTCGGGCGCGGCACAGATGCTGCTGCCGGAAAGCCGCCGCAAGAAGACCATCGGTATCAAGGAGATCGAAACTACGATTTCCACCATGGCACGGATACCGGCCAAGACCGTGTCGAAGGACGATGCCGAGGTGCTCCGGCACCTCGAGCAGACGCTCAAGACCGTGGTCTACGGCCAGGACAAGGCGATCGATGCGCTGTCGGCCTCGATCAAGCTCGCGCGCGCCGGCTTGCGCGAGCCGGAAAAGCCGATCGGCTGCTACCTGTTCTCCGGCCCGACCGGCGTCGGCAAGACCGAGGTTGCCAAGCAACTGGCCGCCTCGCTCGGCGTCGAGTTGATCCGTTTCGACATGTCGGAATACATGGAGCGGCATACGATATCGCGCTTGATCGGTGCGCCTCCCGGCTATGTCGGATTCGACCAGGGTGGGCTGCTCACCGACGGCGTCGATCAGCATCCGCATTGCGTGCTGCTACTCGACGAGATCGAGAAGGCGCATCCCGACCTGTTCAACGTGCTCCTGCAGGTCATGGATCACGGCAAGCTCACCGACCACAACGGCAAACAGGTCGATTTCCGCAACGTGATCTTGATCATGACCACCAATGCGGGCGCCGCCGATATGGCGAAGCAGGCCTATGGCTTCACCCGCACCAAGCGTGAGGGCGACGATCAGGAAGCGATCAACCGCATGTTCGCGCCGGAATTCCGCAACCGGCTCGACGCCACCATTACCTTTGCGCATCTGTCGCAAGATGTGATCGCCAAGGTGGTCGAGAAGTTCGTGCTCCAGCTCGAGGCGCAGCTCGGCGACCGCAACGTCACCATCGAGCTGTCGGAAGAGGCCACGCGCTGGCTGATCGCCAGCGGCTACGACGAGTTGATGGGCGCCCGCCCGATGGCGCGCGTGATCCAGGAGCACATCAAGAAGCCGCTGGCCGACGAAGTGCTGTTCGGGCACCTGAAATCCGGCGGCCACGTCCGCGTGGTCGTCGACAAGGACGAGCAGGGCCGCGACAAGCTCGGCTTCCAGTTCGTCGAGGGACCGATCACACCGAAGCCGGAAAAGCTGCCGCAGGTTGCGAAGCCCAAGGCCAAGCGCCGCTCCTCGCCGCGGCCGAAGCCGAAAGGCGACGCCAAGCGTGGTTCGGTGCCGAAGGTGCCGCTTATCAAGGCCTGAAGCGGTCGGACCGGCTTTCAATGATTCCAGGCAAACACGATCGCGGCGAAAGTAATCGCCGCGACGCTGCCTGCCGTCACGACGATGATCCGCTCAATCGGCTCGCCCTTGTGGCGAGCCTGCGGTTTCTCGCCGCGCCGTGCCCCGATCTCGATCCGGTAATGATCGAGAATGGCGAATGGGTAGGCGAGCAACATCAGCGAGGCCGCCGCGCAAGCGCCGGCGGCAACAGAATAAATGGCACGACCAGGCGCGGGCACCGCCACCAGCGGCAAAATAACCAGAACGACCGACAGCACAATGGTCGCGACAATGAGGTAATCCGCCCATGCGAGCCAATTGGGCCAGTCCGGATGCCGGTCGCGAACGCTCAGTTTGCGTTGAATGCGGAACATGAAAACTGAGATACAGAATCCGCTCAGGATGCTGGCCACGGTCAAATAGGGCTGTGGCGAGTTCATGCGGCGTCCTTCAGGGATCGATCGGCCCGCATTCTACACCTTATGCGAAAAAATTTCGTTCATGGCCGCCGATCATTCTCGCGCGCACGGGTAACGCGGGCGGGCTGCCGCCGGATTTTGCCGATCTCTCATGCGAGCGCGGTATGTGTAGGCTGTTGCGCGTACAGCAAGCCTATGAGACAGGTGAGTCGCCGCCATGCCCGCACCCAACACCTTCACATCCTCGGCTGCCGCCTTCTTCGGCGGCGTGAAATCGGCGTTGACGTCGGTTTTCTTCCTGGTGCTGATGGGCACCTATATCGGCATCGGCGCGCTCGCCCACGATTTCGGACTGGCCTCCTGGTGGCTCGCGCTGTCGAGCATGCTGGTATGGGCGGCGCCGGCGCAGGTGATCCTGATCTCGGCACTCGGCGCCGGCGCGTCACTGTTTGAAGTAGCGCTCGCGGTCACGTTAAGCGCGATCCGATTGTTTCCCATGGTGGTGGCGCTGCTGCCGCTGTTGCGCGGGAAGGGCACGCGGCTGCGCGATCTGCTGCTGCCGACGCATTTCACTTCGGTGAGCATGTGGGTGGAGTCGCTGCGGCTGTTGCCGGCGATGCCGCAACAGTGGCGCATTGCGTTCTGTAACGGCCTTTCGGTCGGATACATGGGCACGGCGGTGGCATTCGGCTTTGCCGGCTATTACCTCGCCGCCGGTCTACCGCCGCTGTTCGCCGGCACGCTGCTATTCCTCACGCCGATGTCGTTCCTGATTTCGACCGCGCGTAATGCCCACATGATGGTGGACCGGCTGGCGCTGGTGCTCGGCCTTGCGCTCGGACCGGTGCTCACGGCCATGCAGGTGCAGCTTGATTTGATGTGGACCGGCGTGGTCGGTGGCACGCTCGCCTACGTTATCCATCGTGTGCGCGAGGCTGCGGCATGAACGCCGTCATGGCCGAACTCTGGCCTTATCTGCTGCTGGTGCTTGTCGGCTTCCTGCCGAATGAGATCTGGCGCGTGCTCGGCCTGGTGCTGGCGCGCGGGCTCAACGAGGATTCCGAGATCGTGGTGTGGTCGCGGGCGGTGGCGACCGCCATCCTGGCTGGCGTTATTGCCAAGCTGATCCTGTTCTCGACCGGTGCGCTGGCGACCATTCCGCTGCCGGTACGCGTCGCCGCGGCGGTTTGCGGATTTCTGGCCTACCTTGCCATGCGGCGTTCGGTTTTCGCTGGCGTCGCGGTCGGCGAGACGGCGCTGCTGCTAGGCGGTTTTTTATTCGCCCATTAGCGCATGATCCCGAAAAGTGGGAACCGGTTTTAGGACAAGATCATGCGCAAAAAATTGTTAGGAATCAGCCGGCCGCGATGGCAGCCGCGAGCTTCTTCGCCTGTTCGGCCAAAACCTCCGGCTTTTCCTTCGCGCTTGCCGGCGGCTTCATCGGCCCGCCCGCTTTGCGGGGGATGACATGGACGTGCAGGTGGAACACTACCTGTCCGCCGGCGCCCTCGTTGAACTGCTGGATGGTGATGCCGTCGGCCTCGAACGCCGTCATGGCGCCTTTCGCGACCTTTTGCGCCACCGCCATCACATGTGCGAGATCGGCAATACCGATGTCGAGGATATTGCGGGCCGGTGCCTTCGGCAGCACCAGCGTGTGGCCGGGCGAGCGCGGCATGATGTCGAGGAAGGCGAGCGCCTTGTCGTCCTCATAAACCTTGTAGCAGGGCAATTCGCCGCGCAGGATTTTGGCAAAGATGTTGTTCGAATCGTAGCTCGGCATCGTCATTCCCCCGATTCGGCTAAGTATATTGCTTGCGCATGATCTATTCCGAAAATTTTCGGGATCATGCGCTAGTCCTGCTCGAGGAAATCCTTGCGGAACGGCGCGGCTGCCGCAAGTTCCTCACCGGCCGCCTGTACATAAGCGCGTTCGCGCGCCAGATACTCGGCCACCGCCCGTCGCAAGCCCGGATTGGCGATGAAATGGGCGGA
>DATBZY010000150.1:0-24611 GCA_036512915.1 Pseudolabrys sp.
TCGACATACCCCGTAAATCGCGATTCACTGTCGTCTGCCGCTCGGAGATCCATATCAACCCCCATCTGCTGATGTCTGAATCTCTCCCCTTACCAGAGTCGGGTCGTGCCTCGCGTGCGACTTTCTGACTCAGTAAGACTACCTGAATGTGAGAGAACATCAATATGACGGTCGGATGCAAGCCTAGCGCGCCGGGTTCGGGGGAGTGATGTCCGTGATCGGGTTGCGCGGCCTTTGCGGGGTGGCCGGGACAGCCGGGGCGGCCGGCACGACCGTGGTGACCGGAGACTTCTGGACCGTTACCGATGTTGGAAGCGGTAAGTGGTGCGGGTAATAGGTCCAGAATACGAAGAGGCCTGCGAACACTACCGCCGCCAGCACGGCGGCGAGCCCGCGGTGGTTGAACGACAACAGGTTGGCTACGCCTGTTGCGACCAAGGCGAATAGTGCCAGCACCGCGACATAGAGCCAGTCCACCTGTCCAAGATCGATCGGCATGGTTGTCATCCTCCTTGGAAAGCATCGGCGCGTCCGCCGGATGTTAGCGCAAACCCACGATGCGGGTCACCTGCGCGCGACAACGCTCTTAAAGCTTGCGCGGTTATTTCCCAACTGTCCATTTGCCATTATACCTGCCGGCGCGTGATCTTTTCCGAAAACCGGTTCCCACTTTTCGGGATCACGCGCTATACCTGCGCCACCATGCCACAACTCCTCATCCTCACCGAAGTCCAGGAAGCGATGCGGGCCCGCTACAAAGCCATGCTCCTGGAGCGGTTCCCGCAACTGACCATCAACGTGGTCGGCCATCATAACGATGTCGGGCCCTATATCGCCGACACCGACATCCTGCTGTGCTTTTCCCCGCCCATGGCCGACCATGTGGTGCGGGATGCGCGCAAGCTGAAATGGATCCAGGCGCTCGGCACCGGGGTCGACAACATCGTCGACCTGCCCTCGCTCGGTAAAGAGGTCATCGTCACCAACATCCGTGGCATCCACGGCGCGCCGGTGTCGGAAGCCACCATCGCTTACATGCTCTCGCTCGCCCGCGACCTGCCACGCTCCGCCCTTGCGCAGGACAAGGGCGCTTGGGAACGCTGGCCGGCGCGGTTGCTCGACGGCAAGACCGTCGGCATCCTCGGCGTCGGCCTGATCGCGGAATATTTGGCGCCGATCTGCAAACAGTTCGGCATGACGGTGGTTGGCATCAGCTCCTCCTTGCGCGAAACGCGCGGCTTCGACCGCATGGTCGCCCGCAAGGATCTCGTGAAGGTCGCGCCCGAGCTCGACTATCTGGTGGCACTCGCGCCGCTGACGCCCGAGACGCGCGGCATCATCGGGAAAAAGGTGCTCGCCGCCATGAAGCCGAGCGCGTATCTCGTCAATGTCGCGCGCGGCGGCGTGGTCGACGAGCCGGCGCTGATCGTCGCGCTCGAAAGCGGAAAAATCGCCGGCGCCGCGCTCGATGTATTTTCGGAAGAACCGCTGCCGCCCGATAATCCGCTCTGGCGCACCAAGAACGTGACGATCTTTCCACATCTCGGCGGCTATTCGCACGGCTACGAAGACCGCGCGATGCCGACCATCGAAGGCAATATGCGCAAGTTCCTTAGCAACGATCTCAAGAACATGGTCAACATCGTGCGCAAGCCCGCGTCCTGGGGAGACTAAGTCATGGCTTTGTCCGAACGCCTGAACACGCCGATCTCCAATGCCGAGCTGGAACGGCGCTGGCGTAGCGTTCGCGCCGCCATGGAGAAGGACAAGATCGACGTTCTGCTGATGCAGAACAACAACGATCACATGGGCGGCTATGTGCGCTATTTCACCGACATGCCGGCGACCAATGGTTATCCCAACACGGTGGTGTTTCCGCGCGACGACGAGATGACCGTGGTCTGTCAGGGACCGTTCGGCGGCGGTGAAGCGACCGCGCAGGGCGATCAGAATTGGCGCGGCGTCAAGCGCCTGCTCACCACGCCGAGTTACGCCTCCGCGCATTACACCAAGGACTACGATCCCGAGCTCGCCGCCAAGGCGCTAGAGCCCTTCAGGAACGGCACCATCGGTTATGTCGGCACCTATCAGATGTCTTTTGCGCTGCTCGACTTCGTCAAACGCGCGTTTCCGAAAGCGCGCTATGTCGATGCCTCGGATATGGTCGACCGCATCAAGGTCATCAAAAGTCCGGAGGAAATGGAGCTGATCAAGCGCGCTGCGCTGATGCAGGACGGCGCCATGGCTGCTGCCTTCGCGGCGGTGAAGCCCGGTATGCGCGACACCGAAGTAGCCGCGGTCGCGCAGCATTACAGCCAATGCCACGGCAGCGAGAACGGGATTTATCTCTGCGCTTCGATGCCGCTGGGCAGCCCGTCGAAATTTGCCAACCGGCATTTGCAAAATCGCGTGATCCAGAACGGCGACCAAATCGCGCTGCTGGTCGAGGATAACGGCCCGGGCGGCATGTACACCGAACTCGGCCGCTCCTGCGTGGTCGGCGCCAAGGTGCCGCAGGCGATGAAGGACGAACTCGCCTTCTGCATGGAGTCGCGCCGGATGACGCTCGACCTGCTCAAGCCGGGCACGCCCTGCAAGGCTGTGTGGGACGGCTTCAACGCCTTCATGCGCAAGAATGGAAGGCCGATGGAGGCACGGCTTTATTGCCACGGCCAGGGTTACGATCTGGTCGAGCGACCGCTGGTGCGCAACGACGAGCCGATGACCATCGAGAAGGACATGAACATCGTCGTGCATCCGACCTATATCCACGCCGGATATCTCAACTGGCTGTGCGACAATTATCTGATCGGCGGCAATGGACCCGGCAACCGGCTGCATCAGTTCCCGGAACAGGTCGTCGAGGTCGGCTAGCCATCCTTTTTGCTTGGCGCATGATCTGTTCCTAAAACCGGTTCCCACTTTTCGGGATCATGCGGTCGCCGGCCTTGACCGCCATCGCCAGGAGCGCGAGGGTTCGCCACCAAAAGTGGAGGAGGACCCAATGAAAAAAGCAATTATTACGGCGGCGTTTGCCAGTGTGCTGGCGCTGACCGGATCGGCCGGCGCGCAGAACTTTCCGTCTCACCCGGTGACGATGGTCATTCCATTCGCCGCCGGCGGACCGACCGACGTGCTTGGCCGCGTGATGGCGCAGCGTATGGGCGAGGTGCTCGGCCAGACGGTGATCGTCGAGAACGTCGGCGGCGCCGGCGGCATGACCGGATCCAAGCGCGTCGCCGATGCCAAGCCGGACGGCTACACGATATTGATCGGAACAGTCGGCACGCACGCCCAAGGCCAGACGCTTTATAAGAAGCCGCTGTACAACGCCGCGACCGATTTCACGCCTGTGGCGCTGGTCGCCGAAGTCCCGATCGTGCTGATCGCACGCCCCGACTTCCCGGCCAGCAATCTCAAGGAATTCGTCGAATACTCGAAAGCCAACCAGGCCAAGATGCAATACGGTTCGGCCGGCGCCGGCTCGGCCACCCATCTCGGCTGCGTCGTCGCCGATACCGCGATGGGAACCAAAATCGTGCACGTGCCCTACAAGGGCACCGGACCCGCCATGCAGGATCTGATCGGCGGCCGCATCGATTTTCTGTGCGAGATCGTCTCCACCGCTAAGCCGCAGATCGACGGCGGCAAGGTGAAGGCGATTGCCATCATGACGAAGCAACGCTCGCCGGTGCTGCCGAACGTTCTGACCGGCGACGAGCAAGGCGTGAAGGGGCTCGAAGCCTATACCTGGAACGCGATCTTCATGCCGAAGGGCGTGCCGGCCGACATCATCAAAAAGATCAACGACGCCGCCGTGGCCGCCATGGATACCCCGGTCGTGAAGGACCGTCTGCAAGGTCTCGGCGCCAATATCGTGCCGGCCAAGGAGCGCACGCCGGAATATCTCGGATCGTTCGTCAAGAGCGAGATCGAGAAATGGGCGGCGCCGATCAAGGCAAGCGGCGTGACTGTGGACTGAGGCTAGCGCGATTGCCGCAACGGCTTTGCCGCGGCGCGTGGAAATGGGAGTCGGACGATGGCTGACATCAAGATTCTCAATCCCGACACGCTCGGCAAGCCGCTCGGGCAATACTCGCACCTCACCCGCGTGAAGGCGTCGGAATTCGTCTTCATTGCCGGCCAGGTGGCAGTCGATAAGGCCGGCAGCATCGTCGGCGTTGACGATTTCGACGCCCAATGCGTGCAGACTTTCGCGAATATCGAGGCCGCGTTGAAGTCGGTCGGCGCCGGCTGGGGCAATATCGTGCAGTTCACCACCTACCTGGTGCATTCGCAGGACATTCCGAAATTCATGAAATACCGGCTGCGCGCGTTTCCGAAGATGTTTTCGAACGGCGCCTATCCGCCCAACACGCTGCTGATGATCGACCGGCTGGTGCAGGAAGGCTTGTTGGTCGAAGTGCAGGCGGTCGCCGCGCTCTGAGGCGGAGCGCGGTCACGCCGGCGCGTCGATCAGGCTGACATGCGCCGCTTCTTCTTCCCCTCTCCCCTTGCGGGAGAGGGTGCCGAGCGAATGCGCCAGCATGAGCGAGGCGGGTGAGGGGTTTTGGGCTCTCGTGAGGCTGTAACCCCTCACCCGGCTCGCGCTCGGATTCCCTCCGCGCGAGCCACCTCCTCCCACAAGAAGAGAGGGAAGCGCGTTTGCCACACGGCTCTCGCCTCCGCGAAAGCGCACGCGCCCAGGAATGACGTGGGATTTACGCCACCGCCTTCGCCACGCGCGCGCCAAAGGCATCGGTGCCGAGCGCGCCGCCCATGTCGGGCGTACGCCATTCGGGCTTGGCGATCACGCGGTCGAGCGCGGTCTCGATGGCGCGACCGGCGCGGACGAGATTGTCGTCGTCGCGCCGCTCGCCGAGCCAGGCCAGCAGCATCGCGGCCGAGCCGATCAGCGAGGACGGATTGGCGATGTTCTTGCCGGCGATGTCGGGCGCCGAGCCGTGCTGCGCCTGCGCCACCGCATGTTCGGCGCCGGCATTGAGCGAAGCGGCCAGCCCGAGACTGCCGGAAATCTCCGAGGCCTCGTCGGAGAGGATGTCGCCGAACATGTTGGTGGTGACAATGACGTCGAATTGGCTGGCGTCGCGGATCAGCAGCGCCGCCATGGCGTCTATGATTCGCTCCTCGTATTGAACCTGGGGATAGCGCGCCGCGACCGCGCGCGTGCATTCGAGATAGAGCCCGTCCGACACGCGCAGCACGTTGGCCTTGTGCACCGCCGTCACCTTGCGGCGGCGCTGCAGCGCGAGCTTAAACGCGGCCTGCGCGATCCGGGTCGAGCCCTCGCGCGTGATCTTGCGGATGGCGATCGCGAGATCGGGCGTCGGCATCAATTCGCCGGGGCCGAGATGCATGGAACGGTCGGCGTAGAAGCCCTCGGTGTTCTCGCGCACGATCACCAGATCGACCCCCGCACCGCAGCGCGGCGGAAAGCCCGCGCGCGAACGCGCCGGACGGATGTTGGCGTAGAGGTCGAGGCGCTTGCGCAATTCGCCGGATGGATTGAGCCCGCCCTTGTCCACCGGCGGATAGTCATTGTGCGACACCGGCCCCAGCAGCACGCCGTCGGCGGCCCTCGCCTTCGCCAGCGCCGATGGCGGGAATGTGGTGCCCTCAGCTTGATGCGCCGCCCAGCCGATATCCGCAGTTTCGAACGTCAGGCCGAGCGCGAACTTGGCGTCGGCCGCGCGCAGCGCATGGACGGTGGCGGCGGTGATCTCCGGGCCGATGCCGTCGCCCTCCAGCACCAGGATGCGCAGTCCGCCGGTTGAGTTTTTTACGTTCATTTCAGCGCTTCTCCCCACGCCCAGGCCGTTGCGGCTGAGTGTATTTTACTTTCTAACTTAGATGCGCACTATCCGTCTCCGACAATGTACCAAAAGGCCCGCCATGCCATCCGCCGATCCCGAAAACTTCGTGCTGCGCTCGACCGTGACCTCGCCGTTCGGCCGTAAGGTGCGCATGGCCGCCGAGGTGCTGGGCGTGAGCGACCGCATCGCGCTGGTTGCGGCCAACCCGCAAGACGAGACCGACACGTTGCGGGCGCAGAACCCGCTCGGCAAAATGCCCTGCCTGCTGCTGGCCGACGGCAGCGCGATCTACGACAGCGGCGTGATCATCGAGTTTCTGCAGGAGGTGGCGGGCAGCGAGCGGCTGCTGCCGGCGCGCGGGCTGGCCCGCTTCAAGGCGCTGACACGCGCGCGGCTCGCCGACGGCATCACCGAGGCCACGATATTGGTGGTCTATGAGGGCCGCTTCCGTGACGCCGGCACCCAGTCGGAGCGCTGGCTGGCGTATCAGCGAGGCAAGATCGCCCGCGCGCTGGCCGCGTTCGAGGCCTCGCCGCCCGCTTCCGCCAAGACCGATATCGTCGCGATCGGGCTATCCTGCGCGCTCGGCTATCTCGACTGGCGCAAGCCGGTGGAATGGCGACAATCCCACCCGCGCTTAGTGGCGTGGTTCGCCGACTTCGCCAAATTCGAGCCGGCGTTCGAGCGCACGCGCGCCGAAGCCGCATAAGGATTTTTGTTTGCGATGACGCCACACACCGCCGACACGCCCGCAGCAGCACCCTACTGGATGGCTTCGCCCAACAAGCCGAAATTGCAATTGCCGCCCGGCGCCTGCGACGCGCATGTGCACGTGTTCGGCCCGCGCCAGCGCTTTCCGTTCGCGGACGGACGCCGCTACACGCCGTCCGACGCACCGAAGCAGATGCTGTTCGCGCTGCATGACCTGCTCGGCATCGAGCATTGCGTGATCGTGCAGCCGAACTGCCACGGCTTCGACAATACCGTCACCGAAGATGCGATTGCCGCGACGGCCAAGGCCTATCGCGGCGTGGCGCTGCTGCAGACCACGGTCAGCGACGCCGAGCTCAAGCGGCTGAATGCGGCGGGCTTATGCGGCGCGCGCTTCCACTATATGAAGCATCTCGCCAAGGGCGCTCCGATCGACGAGGCAATCGCATTCGGCAAGCGGCTCGCCGATATCGGCTGGCATCTGCAAATCCACATGGAGGCCGAGCTGATCGGCGAGCTGGCACCCGCGCTTCTAAGTTCGCCGGTGCCGGTGGTGATCGACCACATGGGCCGCATCGATGCCGCGCTCGGGCTCGAGCAGCGCCCGTTCCACAATTTACTCAAGCTGATGAATGACAGGAATATCTGGGTGAAAGTGAGCGGCTGCGATCGCGCCACCCGCTCAGGCCCGCCCTATGCCGATGCGGTGCCGTTCGCGCGCAAGCTGGTGGCAGAATTCGGCGACCGCGTGGTCTGGGGCAGCGACTGGCCGCATCCCAATCACGCCGGCCCCACGCCCGACGACGGCATGCTGGTCGACATCCTTGCCGAGATCGCGCCGACGCCCGCGCAGCGGCAAGCGCTGCTGGTGGACAATCCGCAGCGCTTCTACCGTTTTGCGCCGGCCAAGCAGCGCGTGGCGACTGGGGCACAATCATGAGCGGGCGGCTGCAAGATCGCATCGCCATTGTCACCGGCGCCGGCTGCATCGGCCCCGGCTGGGGCAACGGCCGCGCCACTGCCGTGCGCTTTGCCGAGGAAGGCGCCAAGATTTTCGCGGTCGATCGCGACCTCGACAGCGTGATTGAGACGGTCGAGCGCGTGAAAGCCGCGGGGGCTGAGATCGCCGTGCAGCATTGCGACGTCACCGACAATGCCGCGGTCGCCGCCATGGTGGCCGCATGCCTCGCGCGCTTCGGCCGCATCGACGTGCTGGTCAACAATGTCGGCGGCTCGGCGGCGGGCGGGCCGGTGGAAATGGCCGAGGAAGTCTGGGACGCGCAGGTCGATTCCAATCTCAAGAGCGTGTTCCTCACCTGCAAGCACGTGCTCCCGGTGATGGAGCGGCAAAACAGCGGCGTCATTATCAATCTGGCGTCAACCTCCGGCCTGCGCTGGACCGGCGCGGCGCAGGTCGGTTACGCCGCCACCAAGGCCGGCGTGATCCAGCTCTCGCGCGTGGTCGCCGTGCAATATGCGGCCAAGGGCATCCGCGTAAACACGGTGGTGCCAGGGCAATTGCATACGCCGATGGTGGAAGCGCGGCTGGCCAAGCAGCGCGCCGGCGGCGACGTCGAGGCCTTGCTCAAGCAGCGGCTGGAACGGATTCCAATCGGCTTCATGGGCGACGGACGCGATACCGCCAACGCCGCGCTATTCCTGGCCTCCGACGAGGCGCGCTTCATCACCGGCACGGAAATCGTCGTCGACGGCGGCATGACCGTGCGGTGTGACTAGAGCATGATCCCGAAAAGTGGGAACCGGTTTTCGGACAAGATCATGCTCAAGCAAAAATGTGCTAGCGTTTATCGCTGACCGCGCCGCGCTCGATGAAATAGGCTCGCGCCAGTAGATCGAGCACGTGCACCTCGTTCGATTCGGCGATCAGCACCGAGACGCCTTCGTTCTTGAGATTGGCGAGCACCTCGCCGAGCCGGCGCGCCAGCGCCGGCGCCAGGCCCTCGAATGGCTCGTCCAGCAGCAATATGCGCGTGCCCGCCATCAGCGCGCGCGCCAGCGCCACCATCTTCTGCTGGCCGCCGGACAATTCGAGCGCACGGCGCTGATTGAAGCGCGCCACCTCCGGCATGATGGTGAAAATCCATTCCAGCCGCTGGTCGACGCCGTCGACCTGCGTCGACCAGGTCGGCAGCCGGATGTTCTCTTCCACCGTGAACTCCGGCACCAGCCGGCGGTCTTCCGGCATATAGCCGACGCCATGGCCGGCGCGGCGATACGCCGGCAGCGCCAGCAGATCGACATGGCCGAGCTCGACCTTTCCGGTCGCCGGGATCGCGCCCATCAGCGCGCGCAGAAACGTGGTCTTGCCGGCACCGTTGCGGCCGATGAGGCCGCACATCTCACCCTCGTTCACGCTCAGCGAGGCGTCGCGAATGATCGGGATCGGGCCGATCGAGACGTTGAGGTTGGCGACCTTAAGCATGGCCGGCACTCCCGGCAGCCGTCTTGAGCCGGACGCCGCTGATCAGCTCCTGCACCTTCGGATTATCCAGCGTCTCGGTCGGCGTGCCGTCGGCGATGACGGTGCCGTCGTAGAACGCCAGCACCCGGTCGGCGAAGCGCGCGACAATCTCCATGTCATGCTCGACGAACAGCACGGTGATTTTGCGGGTCTTGAGCGCCGACATCACCACGTTCATCAGGTCGAACTTCTCCTCGATGGAAATGCCGCTGGTCGGCTCGTCCAACAGCAGCAGCCGTGGCCAGCCGACCACCGCCATGCCGATATCGAGCAGCTTGCGCACGCCCTGCGGCAGCGCATTGGCGGGCGTGTCACTATACTGATCGATCCGGAACAATTCGATTGTCGCCTGCGCTTCGGTAATCGCATCGGGCGAGTGGACGGGCGTGGCAATATTGCCCCATACACTGCCCGAGCGCCGGGCAATCGCCGCGGCGATGCACATGTTCTCGAACACGGTGAGCGAGGGGAAAATCTGCGCCACCTGGAACGAGCGCGAAATACCGAGCCGGGTTATTTCGCGCGACGGCTTGCCAGTGATCTCCTTGTCTTCGAACCAGATGCTGCCCTTGGTCGGCGTCAGATGGCCGGTGATCATGTTGATGAAGGTGGTCTTGCCGGCGCCATTGGCGCCAATCACGCCAACGGTCTGCTCCGCCGGCACGCTGACGGTGATGTCGCGCGCGGCCACCAGCGAGCCGAAGGTCTTTTCCAGATCGCGGACGGCCAAAATCGCGCCGTTGCTCGTGCTCATGTTCCCGTTCATGGCGCCTTCGCCTCCCCCCGCCGTCTGAGCCGCGCCACCAGCGAACCGAGACCGTCCGGCAGGAACAGGATGGTGAGCAGCAGCACCGATCCAAGCGTCATCTGCCACAGTTGCGCCATGACATCGAAGGCGAACGAGCGCACCGCCTCGAACACCAGCGAACCGACAAAGGCCGCCGCCACCGAGCCGGCACCGGCGAGAATGGTGACAAAGACGAAGCCGCCCGATGTGGTCCAATAGGACATGTTGGGATCGACATGGCCGATCGCGAGAGCTGCGAGCGCACCGCCCAGCCCGCCGAGAATGCCGGCGATCACCACCTTGGTATGAATGATGCTGGTCACCGAAACGCCGAGAAACTCGACGCGGATTTCATTGTCGCGGATCGGCGCCGCCAGCGCGCCGGCGACCGAGCGGAAATAGACGCCGATCAGCACGGCGCCGATCGCGTCGACGCCGAGCGTAAGCCAATACAGCGACAGGCCGAGCGCTTGCGCGTGCGGCGCATAGCCCAGGAACGTCGGCGTCGCCACGCTGAAGCCGTCCGTGGAGCCGAGCGACTCGGTCTTCACCAGCACGCCGTAGAGGATCATCGACAACGCCAAGCTGAGCATGGCGAAGAAGATTTCGCGGTAGCGCGCCAGCAGGAAGCCGATCAAAACCGCCACCAGCCCGGCCGCCACGCCGCCGATCACCACCAAAGCAAACGCATCGGTAAACCCGGTCCAGCGTGCGGTAAGCGCGACCGCATAGGCGCCGATGCAGTAATAGAGCGCCTGTCCGAACGAGACGAGGCCGGCACGCCACAGCACCACCAAGCCGAGCACGACCAGCGCGTTGGCAAACGCAATGGTGACCAGCGATACCACCCAATCCGGCAGCAACGGTGCTGCCGCCGCCGCGAAGAGGAACATGAGGCCGCCGGCCAATTGCCCTCGCCCGGTCATGTCAGATCTTTCTCGGCTGGGCGCGCACGAACAAGCCGTATGGCCGCACCACCAGAACCAGCGCCATCACGCCGTAGATGACGAACAGCTCGATCTGCGGCACCAGATGCACCGCGGCGGCGCGGCAGATGCCGACGATCAGCGCACCGACCAGCGCGCCTTCGATCGAGCCCATGCCGCCAATGGCGACCACCGCGAAGGCCAGCACGATCACCTCGACCCCGATGCCGAGCGTGACCGCGATTTTCGGCGCCATCACTGCACCGCCGAGCGCGCCGAGCATGGCGCCGATGATAAAGGTCACGGTGTAGACCAGCGTGACGTTGACGCCGAACGCCGCCGCCGTTTCGCGATCGAAGATCACGGTCGTGAGCAGCCGGCCATAGCGCGTGAATTTCAACGCCCAGTAAGCAAGGCCTGCGAGCAAGGCCGCGATCGCCACCAGCACGATGTCATAGTTGGAGAGCACCAGATCGCCGATTTCGATGTTGCCGGCCGACACCATCGGCTGATAGGCCGCATACGACTGCGGGCCCCAGATCAGCACGATCACATCCTCGAGGATGAGGAAGGTCGCATAGGTGACCAGAACGATGATCACTTCGTCCTTGCCGTAGACCAGCCGCAGGATGCCGCGCTCAAGGATGATCCCGAGCACCAGCCCGACCGCCAATCCCATGAGAATCATGAATAGAAAGCCGGCAGCCGCCGGCCAATCGGCATTGGTATAGATGCCGACCGCGGTGGCGGCGCCATAGGCGCCGAATGCGTAAAACGAACCGTGCGTGACGTTCAGGATCTTCATCACGCCGAAGATCAGCGTCAGGCCGATGGCGACGATGAACAGATAGGCCGCGTAGACGAGGCCGTCGGTCAGAATGGCGGAGGCGGTCAGCACGGCGAAACCGCTTGAATTCGAGGGCGGGACGGCGGGGAAAGGCCGATGCCCTCCCCCCGCCGCGCAATGTCGTTTCAGCGCAAGCGCATCAATTGCACTTGATCAGCACTTGGCGCCCTTCATTCCCTCGGCAATCCACTTATCGGCGTCCACGCCCGCCGGCGGATTCACGCATTCGGCCGGGTAGCGCACGATGTCGACGATCTCGGGCTCCTTCTTCTGCTTGTTGAAGCGATAGGTGCCGTAGGCCGTCTCGGTAATGCCTTGATGGCCATCGCCGATCGCAAGCTTCACGTGGCCGGCCGGACCGTCGTACTCGATGCCCTTGAAGGCGGCGGCAATTTCGTCCGAGGTCGGCTTGGCGCCGGCCTTGGCGGCTTTCTCGTAGGCGAGCTTCAGGCCGAGCAGCGACTGCGCCATTTGGTAGGCAGGATAGGTCGGCGGAAGATTGTAGCGGTCGGTATAGATTTTCTGGAACCAGCGATTGATCTCGGTATCGCGGGCGAGCGGCCCGTTGGCGCCGCGGCCGCCGATGATGGTGCCGTCCGGCAGCTTGTCGCGCAGACGCCAGATCGCCGCCTCGCCGGTGGTCATGATGATGGTCATGCGCTTGTCGAGACCGCGCGTCTGTTCCTGGTAGACGAAGCCTTCGAGGTCGCCATCGTAGAAGCTGGTGTGCAGCGCCTGCGATTTCGAGGTCAGCAGCGTCGAGACTTCGGCGCCGTACTCACCGGCGAACAGCTTCGGAAATAGCACCTTGTCGGACGTGACGTTGGGCGCCAGCACCTTCATCGCCCCGACGAAGTCGCGCCAGGAATCCTGGCCCCAGGCGTAGTTCTGATTAATGCGGAATAGCTGGTGACGTTTTTCTTCTTGGCCAGCAGATAGCGCGTGGCCGCGACGTTATCCATGGTCGCGTGCGGGCTGACGCGGAACACGTAAGAGCGCGCCTTCTCCTCGAAGATGCGCGGCGTGCCGCAGTCGTAAAAGACGGTGAGTGCTTTGAGTTCTTCCGCCACCGGCGTCACCGCCAGGCAGCTGCCAGAAGAGATGTAGCCGACCACGGCGTCGACCTGGTCGCGTTGCACCAGATTGCGGAATTCGGTCACGACGTTGGCGGCCGAGCCGGTCTCGTCGACATATTTAGCCTCGATCTTGGTGCCGCCGAAACCGACCGTGTTGAACGGCGCCGGCGCCTTGCCGGTGTTCAGCGCCTCGATGACGATCTCGGCGCCGTTGCGGCCCGGGATGCCGAAGGGCGAGGCGGCGGGGCCGGTGAGGAACGATACGATTCCGAGTTTGATCGGCGCGGCCGGTTGTTGCGCCTGTGCCGGCACCGCCGCTGCCGTTGCTGCGGCAAGACCAACCAGCGCCCACCGAGTCAAAGTTTCACGATGCGACATTGCCACTTCCTCCCCTAACGTGTCCGTTGCGGGCTTCGATCTGATTGGTTGCAAGCAAACGCGATCCCGCGCCAAGTTTCAACCGCTATTTCCATATTGATGCATGCACGTTCACATGGTCGTATTCGTGCCCGCGGATTGTGCGGCCGGCCTCGTACCACTTTGCCGCCGATGCTAGGCTGCGTGGCGTGTTTCGTTTGCACTCATTGGACCGGACAACGCCGATGGCCGTCACCCCCATGCGTCGAGACGACACAGGGGCACCGGGCAGCGGCTTGGCGGCGCGGCTCGCGATCCGCGCCGGCCAGTATCGCGGGCCGACCTCGGGGCTGGCGCCCGGTTACGTGCAGGGCAACCTCGCCATTCTGCCGAATGCACTGGCCGCCGATTTCCTGCGCTTCTGCCAGCTCAATCCGAAGCCGTGTCCGCTGATCGGAAGCTCGGCGCCCGGCGACTGGAGGGTGCCGGCACTGGCCGCGGATATCGACATCCGCACCGACATCCCGCGCTACCGGGTGTGGCGCAACGGCGAGCTCGTCGCCGAGCCCGAGGACATCCGCGAATTCTGGCGCGACGATCTGGTAAGCTTCGTGATCGGCTGCTCGTTTTCGTTCGAGGAAGCGCTGATGGCCGACGGCATCGAGATGCGTCACATCGCGCTCAACCGCACCGTGCCGATGTACCGCACGTCGCTGCCGACCGCGACAGCCGGTCCCTTCCGTGGACCGATGGTGGTGTCGATGCGGCCGATGCGACCGGCCGACGCCATCCGCGCGATTCAAATCACTACACGCTTTCCGGCGGTGCACGGCGCGCCGGTGCATATCGGCAAGCCGGAGCTGATCGGCATCGCCGATCTGGCCAAGCCCGACTACGGCGACCCGGTGCCGGTACGCGAGGATGAAATCCCGGTGTTCTGGGCCTGCGGCGTGACGCCGCAGTCGGTGATCGCGACGGTGAAGCCGGACTTCTGCATCACCCATTATCCGGGCAGCATGCTGGTGACCGACCGGCGCAACACCGAGTTTGCGATTATGTAACTTTACTTTTGCGCATGGTCTTTTCCGAAAACCGGTTCCCACTTTTCGGGATCATGCGCTAGGCCGCGTCGCGGCCGGCGTCCTTGCCGAGCAAGCCGGCTTCCACCAGCGCCTGGCGGATGCGCATGATCTCGGCGCGCTCGATCTTCACCAGCGGCGGGCGCACCACCGCGCGCGGCAGCCGGCCGAGCAGCACCAGCGCTTCCTTCATCCGGTTGTGCATGTCCACGAACGGATCGGCGTAGAAGGCGCGCGCCATCGGCTCGATGCGGTCGGCCACGCGCTTCGCTTCCGCCAGATCGTTTGCCTGCACGGCGCGGAACAAACCCGCCTGCAAATCGGCGATGACGCTGCCCGAGCCCGACAGCAGGCGGTTAGGGCCTAGCACCAGCGAAGCAAACAGCCACGAACTATGGGTGGTGAGCACGTTCACCGGCCGCGCCAGCCTTTGCAGCGTGCGGATGTGCCACTCGTGATGCGGCACATTGCCGATCCAGTCCTTGATGGCGCGGATGCTCGGCACCTCCTCGCATAGCTTCAGCAGCGTGTCCTTCGGATAGCCCTGACCGGTGGCGAGCGGATACTGGAACACGATCAGCGGCAGATCGGTGGCATCGGCAATGCGCTTGAAATGGGCGAGCGCCATCTGCGGCGACTGGCCGAGCGTGAACGGCGCCGGCGGAAACACCAGCAGCGCCGAGGCGCCGCCTTGTGCCGCCATGCGCGCAATGCGCGCGGCGTCCATACTGCCGTCGGCCCAGATGCCGTTCACGATCGGCAGCCGGTCGCCGATCTCGTCCTGGGCGATGTCGAGCAAGCGCCGCTGCTCGTCGAAGCTGCACGACGCCACTTCGGTCGAATGCGCATTAATGGTGATTGCCGACAGACCCTCAACCGCGGCCACGTCGCGCAGATGTTTGCGGAAGCTCGCCTCGTCGATTGTCAAATCGTTATCGAACGGCAGCAGCACCGCCGGGATCACGCCGTGGGGAACGTAAGATCCGTGCCGTGGCATGGCTCAGCTCCTTCTCAATTTCATTTGCGCATGATCTTTTTCGAAAACCGGTTCTTACTTTTCGGGATCATGCGCTTATCCCGCCGCCTTCACCCGTGGTTCGCCCTCGCCAGCATAGCCGAATTCGGCCGACAGGCGATCGGCGGCCGTGCGCACCAGGCGCGCGCGCTTCTGCAGAGCCCCGATCGACAGGCGCCAGACCGGCCCGGAAATGCCGATGGCGCCGATCACTTGGCCGCTAAAATCGCGCACCGGCAGCGCCACGCAGCGCAGCTCGGGATCGAACTCGCCGTCGTCGAACGCCATGCCGGCGCGGCGCACTTCTGTGATCTCG
The DNA here is from genome assembly GCA_036512915.1 of Pseudolabrys sp. Taxonomy (GTDB): domain Bacteria; phylum Pseudomonadota; class Alphaproteobacteria; order Rhizobiales; family Xanthobacteraceae; genus Pseudolabrys. Next base: position 15,431 of record DATBZY010000150.1, read on the forward strand.
CGGCGCAGTTGCTCGGTGCTAGTGATCGAGTTCGGCGTGTGCGCTTTAAGCTCCGCGCGCTGCAGGAAGCGCTCGAACTGGTCGGCATGCAGCGCGGCGAGCATGATCTTGCCGAGCGCCGTGCAATGCGCCGGCCGCATCACGCCGACGCGGTCGGTCAACTGGAAGGCGCCGGGCCCGCTGGTGCGCGCCAGCACCACCACGGCATCGCCCATGCGCACCGAGAAATGCGCGCTCTCGCCGGTTGCACGCGTGAGGTCCTCGAGTATCGGGGTGGCCAGACTAGACATTTCGAGCTCGTCGAGCGCGTTGGCAGCCAGCGCGAACAGCGGGCGGCCAATGCGGTAGCGCTTGCTGTCCTTGAGTTGGCGCACATAGCCGAGCGTGACCAGGGTCTTGACCAGGTGGAAGGTGGTGCTGTTGTGCAGGCCGACGCGCTTGCTCAGCTCGGCCAGCCCGATGCCGTCACGGTTGCGGGCGATCTCTTCCATGATCGCGAAGGCGCGGCCGATCGACTGCACGCCGCCGCGCGCCCGGTCGGCAGCCTCCTGGTCGATGTCGCGGATGGCTGCGATGCGGGCCCGTGGCGGCTTTCCGATTGCGGCCCTCTGTTTCGTGCGCGCGCTCACCTGATCAGCCTCCAATGAGCCTAGACCGGCTTCTCGTCGTCGGTGACCGGCGAGGTCACCACCAGAAACACCAGGTCGACCAGCCCGGTATTGGAGATCGCGTGCGCGATCCCGGGCGGCAGGAAGATGAAATCGTGCTTGCGCACGACGTGGTCCTTGCCGTCGATGTGCATCACGCCCTCGCCTTCGATCACGTGGTAGACCTGCTCCTGCACTTTGTGGCTGTGCTTCTCGACGTAAGCCTTCGGCTGATACATCGAGATGCGATAGTCGATGTGGTGCGAGCCCGCGGTCTCGGGCATCACCAGCGGCTTCGACAGCGCGCCGCCGAAATGGTTGGGAAATTCCAACCACGGCACTTCGGCGATGTTGCGAATGAAAGCCTTACGGCGGTCGGCGGTCATGACGTTGAAATCCTTTTCGTTACTTCGCCGGCGCGGTGTCGGGCATAAAGCGCTGGCCGAAGGCCGGCTCCTTCCAGGGCGTCGGCGGCAATTGCCAGGCGCCGGTCGCGGGCGGCCTGATCTCGGCATCGACATGCACGTCGATCAGGAACGGCTTGTTGGCCTTGATCGCGTGCTCGAGCGCGCCCTTGAAGTCTTCCGACTTGGTGACGGTGATCGCCTCGACGCCGGCCGCGCGCGCCCAGGCGGCGAAGTCCGGATTATACGGCGTCTTGTTGAGTCCCTCGTGGAACATGGTGCCGAGCTCGCGGCCGCCGAACATACCGAGCTGGATGTCGCGGATCGAGACCCAGCCGAAATTGTTCCAGATCACCCACACTACCGCGATGTTGTATTCGACCGCGGTGCACAGCACGTGCGGCACCATGGTGAAGCAGCCGTCGCCGGCGATCGCCACCACCGGCCGGTCGGGCGCGGCGAGCTTGGCGCCGAGGGCGCCGGCGGCGCCAAAGCCCATGCCGGAAAAGCCCCAGGAGTTGAGCATGGTCTGCGGCGCCCGCGCCTTCCAGAACTGCATGTACCAATTGTGGTTGACGCCGACGTCGCAGCACAGAATGGCGTCCGGCGGCATCACCGCCTGGCAGTCGGCGACAATGCGCTCGGGCCGGATCGGCGAGGCATGGATGTCGAAATTCGGCCGCGTGAACTTATCCCACTGCTCCTGCCAGTTCTTGATGTCGGCGTGCCAGCCCTTGAGCGCGCCCTCGCGCTTTTGCCCGCGCCGCTCCACCTCGGTGAGCAACTGCCGCAGGAAGGTGCGCGCATCGGCGAGCACGCCGATATCGGGAGGATAGTTGCGGCCGAGTTCGGCCGGATCGACGTCGGCGTGGATCAGCTTGCAGTGCGGGAAATTCCACGAATAGCCGGGCAGCCATGACGAGGCCGAGCGGTCGTCGAAGCGCGCGCCGATCGCGATCACCACATCGGCGCGGCGGCCGGCTTCGTTCGCCGGATAGGCGCCGTTGCGGCCGATAAAGCCGAGCGACAGCGGATCGGTCATATCGAGAGTGCCCATGCCGTTGGGCGAGGAGATCACCGGGATTTGCAGGCGATGGACGAATTCGGTTAATTCGCGGCTCGCCTCCGACAATGTCACCCCGTGGCCGACGAAGATTACCGGCTGCTTGGCCTTCAGGATCAGATCGACGCAAAGTGCGATTTCTTCCGGCGAGGCCCCGCTGCGCTGGGTATTGAACGGCGGCGCTGGCTTCGGCACCTCCACGTTGTCTTCTTCCTGGTACACATTGAACGGCACGTCGACATTCACCGGCCCCGGCCGGCCCGACAGCATGGTGGTGGTCGCCTGCCGCAGCGCCAGCGGCAGCATGTCGACGCGCGTCGGCTGCCAGCTGCGCTTGACCACCGGCCGGATGATGTTGGGGAAGTCGGCCTGGTAGTGCTTGTTGATTTCCTGGAAAGGGCTGCGGTTGAACTGCGAGGTCGGCACGTTCGATGTGATCGCCAGGATGGCCGAGGAATCAGTAATGGCGCAGGCAAGCGGCATCACGATGTTACAGGAGCCCGGCCCGCAGGAGGTCAAGGTCGCCACCGCTTCGTGCCGCACGCGGAAGTAGGCGTCCGCCATGTGGCCCGCCACCTGCTCATGGCGTGGCGACACCATCTTGATGCGGTCGCTCGCTTGGTAGAGGGCATCGAGCATGCCCACATTGCCGTGGCCGCAAATTCCGAACACGTAGGGAATCTTGCTATCGATCAGAAATTCGGTGATGACGTCGGCACCCTTCATTCGCGGCATTTGTTTCCACCCATTGTGCTTCTTGCGGTGCTTCGGCGTGTGTTCTGCGGCCGGAGCACGCGTGAAATCTGTGTTTTTGCGGTTACGATAATGCGAGAGAGACTTTAACCATATCGGTGCCGTAACGACAATATCGGACCGCGACCCCCAGGGCCCCTTGGCGAGGCCACCCCGGCGGGGCACAAACGCCGTCAACCATCCGTATCGAGATCAGCGTAGCCGTTCATGAAAGCAGCGCCGTTCGAGTATTCCCGTCCCGCCGATGTCGACGAAGCCTGTGCGCTGCTGGCGGCCGACGAAAGCGCGCGCATCATCGCCGGCGGGCAGACGCTGGTGGCGATGATGGCGATGCGGCTGGCGCGGCCGACGCGGCTGATCGACATCAATCGCATCGCCGCCTTGTCCTATATCCGCGACGACGGCGAGACCATCGCGATCGGCGCCACCACGCGGCAATGCTTGGTCGAGCGCGATCCGCTGGTCGCGAGCAAAGTTCCATTGCTCGCGCGCGCCATCCCCTGGATCGGCCACGCCGCCACCCGCGCCCGCGGCACCATCGGTGGTTCGCTCGCCAATGCCGATCCGGCGGCGGAATGTCCACTGATCGCCATCACGCTCGATGCGAGCTTAAGTTACCGCGCCGATGGCCAGACCGCCGATATCTCGGCGCGCGATTTTTTTATCGGGCCGATGATTACCACGCTGCCGGCGGGCGCGTGTCTGACCGGGGTGAGCTTTCCGGTCTGGCGCGGGGCGAAAGTTGGCGTCGGCTTTCACGAGGTGAATGCGCGGCGCAGCGATTTCGCCTTCGTATCGGCGGCAGCGCAAGTCGAACTTGGCGACGATGGCCTGTGCAAGAGAGTAGCCATCGGCGTCGGCGCCGCAGTCGATTTTCCCATGCGCCTCGAGCGCGCCGAGCAGCAACTCAGGGGTAGCGCACTCGATGACGCCGCGGTGCAGGCCGCGGTGACCGATGCGCTCGCCGATATCGACCCGCTGGCCGATCTGCACGCCTCGGCCGAATACCGCCGCCGGGTCGCGATCAATCTCGCCGCGCGCGCCGTCGCCGACGCGCGCGCCCACGCGCAGGGTAGCAAAAACCATGCGCATTGAACTCAACGTCAACGGCACGGTGCGCGAGCTCGATGTCGAGCCGCGCACCACGCTGCTCGATTGCCTGCGCGACCAGATGGCGCTGACCGGCGCGCATGCCGGCTGCGAGCACGGCGTGTGCGGCGCCTGCACCGTGCTGTTCGACGGCGTCGCAGTGCGCTCGTGCCTGATGTTCGCGGTGCAGGCGCAAGGCGCAGCCGTAACGACCGTCGAAGGCGTCACGCCCGGCCCCGGCGAGCTGTCGCAGATCCAGGATGCGTTTTGCGAAACCCACGGCACGCAATGCGGCTATTGCACGCCGGCCATGATCCTGGTCGCGCACGCGCTGCTCGCCAACAATCTCGAGCCGACGCGGGAGGACATCGTCGAGGCGATCTCCGGCAACATCTGCCGCTGCACCGGCTATGCGCAGATCGTCGAAGCCATTGCGCTCGCCGCCGAGCGCCTGCGCGGCGCCAACCGGCCTTCGGAGTTGCGCAAATGAGCGAGGCACCGGGCCGTCTCCGCTACGTCTCCACCGACCGCCGCGTACGCGAGGACCGCCGCTTCGTGGTCGGCAAGGGCAATTTCGTCGCCGATGTCAGCTTGCTCAACATGAAGCACGTGGCGCTGGTGACCTGCCCCTACCCGGCAGCCGCCATCAAAAGCATCGACAAGAGCGCCGCGATGGCCATGCGCGGCGTGCATTATGTGCTGGACGGGCGCGAACTGGCCGAGGCCACGCTCCCGCTGATGACCGGGCTTGATACCCCCAACGTGCCGCGCCGGCCTTTGGCGCTCGATGTCGCGCGCTACGCCGGCGAATGGGTGGCCGCGGTGGTCGCCGATACCCGCGCGCTCGCCGAGGACGCGGCCGAAAAGCTGAAGGTCGTTTACGATAAGCTGCCGTTCGTGCTCGACGCCGAGCAGGCGCTTCAAACCGGTAGTGCGCTGGTGCACCAAGCGCACGGCAGCAACGTGCTGCTCGACAAGACTTTCGTGTGGGGCGAGGTCGACAAGGACTTCGCCGACAGCCCGCGCCATCTCTCGCTGCGGGTGAAATGGGGCCGCAGCGCCACAGTGCCGATCGAGACCTTCGGCGTGGTTGCGAGCTGGGACCCGTGGCGGGAAATCCTCGACGTGTGGGCGTCGATCCAGATGCCACGCTATGCCGACCAGATCGGCATAGCGCTGAAAATTCCAGTGTCCGCGGTGCGCGTGCATTACGACGTCGACGTCGGCGGCAGCTACGGCGTCAAACGCGGCATCAAGCACACCGTCCTGGTCGGCTATCTCACGCGCCGGCTCGGCTTTCCGGTGCGGCTGATCGAAGACCGGCTCGAAAACATGCGCGGCGGCGACGCGCATGGGCCGGAGCGGCTGTTCGATGTCGATGTCGCCTTCGACGATAACGGCATCATCCGCTCCATGAAGATGCGGGCGCTGGAAAATGTCGGCGCCTATGCCGGCCGCTCGCCGTTCCAGCTCGGCAAGCCGGTCGGCGCCATTGTCGGCCCCTACAAAATTCAAAGCGTGCAGTATCGCGCCGTGGCCGTGGTGACCAACAAGACCACGCAGGAGGCGGTGCGCGGCTTCGGCCAGGCGCCGACCAATGTGGCGATCGAACGCACCATCGACGAAGTCGCCCATGCGCTCGGCCTCGATCCGATCGAAGTGCGTCGCCGCAACATGATCCGGCACGAGGAGTTCCCGTACACGATCCCGAGCGGCACCACCTACGACAGCGGCGACTATCACACCGTCATCGACAAGGTGCTGGCGCACACCAGCTACGAGGATTTGAAGAAAGAGCGCGACCGCTTGCGCAGCACCGGCAAGCTCGCCGGCATCGGCATCACCGCCTGCCTGGAGCCGAGCGGCGGCAATGCGATGTTCGAGGCGCTGATCAACCCGAAGATCACCACCACCACCTTCATGGATTCCTGCCGCATCGCCGTGGACGGCATGGGCTCGATCACCGCTACCATGCACACCACCTCCTCGGGCCAGGGCCACGAGACGCTGGTCGGCACCGTGATCGGCGAGGTGTTGCAGGTCGATCCCGACAACATCCGGGTGACGCGGCCGGATTCACTCAACTCATTGCCGAGCGGCACGCCGGTCGGCAGCCGCATGGCGATCATGCTCGGCGGTGCCGCGTTCCATGCGGCGAACAAGCTCAAGACCAAGCTCACCACCATCGCCGCCCACGACCTCGGCATTCCGCTCGAGCGCGCCGCCTATGCCAACGGCGAGGTTTACGACCGCAACGCGCCGCAAAACCGGCGCACATGGGCCGACCTGGTGCAGATCGCGCACCGCAATTTCCACCGCATGCCGAGCGATATGGAGCCAGGGCTTGCGGTCAGCCACGTGATGCAGGTGCCGACCGGCGGCACGCTGCCGACAGCGGACGGGCGCGTGCAGATGTATCCCTGCACCTCGTTCGAATTTCACCTGATCCTGCTGACCATCGATCCCGATCTTGGGCTGCCGGAGATCGTTTGCTACCGCATCGGGCACGATTGCGGCACGGTGATCAATCCGAAGATCGTGCGCGGCATGACCATGGGCGGTGTCGCGCACGGCATCGGCGCCGCGCTGTACGAGGAATTCGCCTATGACGGCGAAGGCCAGTTGATGGCGCAGAGCTTCATGGACTATCTGCTGCCGTCCTCGCACGAGGTGCCGGCGGTCGAGATCATCCAACACGTCACGCCGTCGCCTAACACGGTGCTCGGGCAGAAGGGCTCGGGCGAATCCGGCTATCTGGGCGCGCCGGCCGCTGTGGCAAACGCCATCAACGACGCGCTGCGCCCGCTCGGCATTTCCACCAACACGCTGCCGATCAAGGTATCGGTGCTGGGCGACATGATCGCCGAAGCGCAAGAAAAGGCGCAAGAAAAAGCCCAAGCCAACAAGGGACATTGAATGATCGTCGATTGCCATGCTCACCTGGTGCCGCCCGACCTGCTGGCGGCGATCCGCAAAGACAAGGACCGCTTCCCCTCGTTGCGGCTGATCGAGGACGGCGGCAGCCTGGCTTTCGCCTTCGCCGGGGCCAAGCCGACGCGGCCGGTCTCCAAGCCATTGTCCGATATTCCGGCGCGGCTGGCCTGGATGGCCAAGCAGGGCATCGACAAACAAGTCGTCGGCGGCTGGGTCGACATGTTCGGCTATGAACTGCCCGGCGCCGAAGCCGAGGAGTGGGCCCGACTCACCAACGACGCCCTGCGCGCCGCCGCCAAAGCCGAGCCGCATTTCGTGCCGCTGGCGACCGTGCCGCTGGGCGATGGCGCACGCGCCGCCGCCGTACTGAAGGCGGCAATCGCGGCCGGTTTTTCCGGCGCCATGATCGGCACGCTGCCGCGCGGGGTCGGCAGCACGCTCGACCACGCCGATCTCGACGTGTTCTGGCAGGCAGCCGACGACACCGGCGCCATCATCCATATTCATCCGAGCTTCGACGCCGGTGATAAGCGCGTGAACGATTTCGGCCTCGCCAATGGGCTGGGCCGCATCACCGATGCGGTGATCGCGGTGGCGCGGCTGATCTCGGCCGGTCATATCGCGCGCTACAAGAATGCGAAAATCTTCGCCCCGATGGGCGCCGCCGCCCTGCCCTTCGTGCTGGGCCGCCTCAAGCGCAACTACCAGATCACCCCCGGCATCGGCGATCCGGTCGAGGGACTTAGCGCTATCTACACCGACACCATCCTGCACGACGTGCGCGTGCTGAAATTCGTGATCGAGATGATGGGAACGGAGCGCCTGATGATGGGCTCCGACATGCCGTTCCCGATCGGCGATAGCGAGCCGATGCGCATCGTCGCCGACGCCGGCATTTCTCAGCAGCAGACCGCTTCGATCAATGGCGGATTGGCGGCGCGGCTGTTCAAGATCAAATGAGTGCGCAATGAAGCTCGACATCGGCGGCGAGGAACTCTTCGAAGTCCCGATTGAGACGCTGTGGAACGCGCTCAACGATCCGGCCGTGCTGAACAAATGCATTCCCGGCTGCAAAGACATGATCCCCGCGGGCGAGGATCACTTTCGCTTGGTGCTCAATCTGAAAGTCGCCTCGGTCGGCGGCAGCTTCGAGGGCGAGATCAGCCTGTCGGACAAGACCACGCCGGCGCAGTGCAAGGTCGCGGTTTCCGGCTCAGGAACGCTCGGCCATGGCAGCGGCACTGCGACCTTTGCGCTCAGCAGCCAGACCGGCGGAACATCGATGCGCTATAGTGGCGACGGAGAAATCGGCGGCCTGGTCGCCGGCGTCGGGCAGCGTATCCTGAAAGGCGTTGCCAAGCATCTGATCGGCCAGTTTTTCAAGGCGCTCCGCCGCGAAGTCGCTGCCGCATCGCCGATATAAACAAATCAAGAAACGATCGCTAGAAATTGAGAACTAAAAGGGAGGATTTGATGACAAGACTTTCCGCTCTCCTACGCTCGGCCGGCTGCGCCGCGGCGCTCGCCTGCGCTGCGCTGACGGCGCCCGCGCCTGCCGCCGCACAGGTACCGGCCAAGGTCACCATCGTCGTGTTCGGCTTTCCCTCGCTCGGCGCCTTCATGCCGCCGGTGATCAAGGCCAAGAAGCTCGATGCCGCGCACGGCCTCGATATCGACTTCGTCGAGCGGCCACCGGATGCCTATACGACGCAATTCAATTCCGGCGAGTTCAAGGTCGGCGGCAGCGCGGCCGTGCTGACAGTGGGGCTCGCCGACGCCCGCGGCGTGAAGGTGAAGTATCTGTTCAACCTGTTCGACTACTGGGGCACCGTCGTCACCTCGCGGCCGGAGATCAAGTTGCTCAAGGACCTGGAGGGCAAGCAGCTCGCCGCCGCCAGTTCGACCACCAATTTCGTGATGTTCGAATTCTTTGCCAAAAAGCAGGGCGTGGACGTATCCAAGGTGCAAGTGGTCAACACCGCGCCGCCCGGCTTGGTCGGCTATGCCTTGGCCGACCGCGCCGACGCGATCCAGCTCTGGGAGCCGGCCTATACGCTGTTGAAGGCCAAGAAGCCCGACATCCGCATGCTCGACACCAACATGAGCAAAACCTGGAAGTCATTTGCCGGCGGCGAGCGCATCCCATATCTCGGCATCGCTGCGCATGCCGACTGGATCGAGGCAAACCAGGTTTTGATCCCGAAGCTTTACGCGACCTACAAGGAGGCCGGCGAATATATCGTCAAGCATCCGGAAGAATCGGCGGCGCTGATCGCGCCGAAATCGACGCC
>DATBZY010000151.1:0-3706 GCA_036512915.1 Pseudolabrys sp.
GGCCGATCAGCTCGGCACCTATTATCCCGATCTGCACGATGCGGATTTCGAGAGCGCGGTTGCGCTGGTGCACCAGCGCTTCTCGACCAATACCTTCCCGACCTGGTCGCTGGCGCACCCGTACCGCTACATCGCGCACAACGGCGAGATCAACACGCTGCGCGGCAACGTCAACTGGATGGCGGCGCGGCAGGCGTCGGTGTCGTCGCCGCTGTTCGGCACCGACATCAACAAGCTGTGGCCGATCTCCTACGAGGGCCAATCCGACACCGCCTGCTTCGACAATGCGCTCGAATTCCTGGTGCAGGGCGGCTACTCGCTCGCCCACGCCATGATGATGATGATCCCCGAGGCGTGGGCGGGCAATCCGCTCATGGACGAGGAGCGGCGGGCTTTCTACGAATACAACGCCGCGCTGATGGAGCCATGGGACGGCCCGGCGGCGATCGCCTTCACCAATGGCCGGCAAATCGGCGCCACGCTCGACCGCAACGGCCTGCGCCCGGCGCGCTATCTGCTCACCCGCGACGACCGCATCATCTTGGCGTCCGAGATGGGCGTGCTGCCGATTCCGGAAAAAGACATCATTAAGAAATGGCGGCTGCAGCCGGGCAAAATGCTGCTGGTCGATCTCGACGAGGGCCGACTCATTCCCGACGAGGAATTGAAGGCGACGCTGGCGCGCAGCCACCCGTACAAGGAGTGGCTCGAGCGCACCCAGATCGTGCTGGAGGAACTGCCCGGCACCGCCAATGTTACGCCGATCTCGAACCTGTCGCTGCTCGATCGCCAGCAGGCCTTCGGCTATAGCCAAGAAGACCTGAAGTTCCTGATGACGCCGATGGCCACCACCGGCGAGGAAGCGATCGGCTCCATGGGCAACGACACGCCGATTTCGGCGCTGTCGGGCAAACCGAAGCCGCTGTTCACCTATTTCAAGCAGAACTTCGCGCAGGTGACCAACCCGCCGATCGACCCGATCCGCGAAGAACTGGTGATGAGCCTGGTTTCCATCATCGGGCCACGGCCGAACCTGTTCGACCTGGAAGGCATGTCGAAGACCAAGCGGCTGGAGGTGCGCCAGCCGATCCTCAGCAACGACGACTTGGAGAAGATCCGCGAGATCTCCGCGATGAGCGGCGATCACTTCAAGTCGCGCAGCTTCGACATCACCTTCCCGGCTGAGCATGGCGCCGACGGCATGGGCTGGGCGATCGATGAATTGTGCGAGCGCGCCGAGGAAGAGGTGCGCAAGGGCTGCAACATCATCATTCTGTCCGACCGCAAGGCCGGCGCCGACCGCATTCCGATCCCGGTGCTGCTGGCCTGCGCGGCCGTGCATCATCATCTCATCCGCAACGGCTTGCGCACTTCGGTCGGCCTGGTGCTGGAGACCGGCGAGCCGCGCGAAATCCATCATTTCGCCTGCCTGGCCGGCTACGGCGCCGAAGCGATCAATCCCTATCTCGCCTTCGAGACGCTGATCGCCATGAAGGACGATCTGCCGCAGAAGCTCGACGAGAAGGAAGTCATCAAGCGCTACATCAAGTCGATCGACAAAGGCCTGCTCAAGGTAATGTCCAAGATGGGCATCTCCACCTATCAATCGTATTGCGGCGCGCAGATCTTCGACGCGATCGGTCTGCGTCAAGAGTTCGTCGACAAGTATTTCACCCGCACCCACACCCGGATCGAGGGCGTGGGCTTAGCCGAGATCGCGGAAGAGGCGGTGCGCCGCCATCGCGACGCCTTCGGCGATTCACCGATCTACCGCTCGATGCTCGACGTCGGCGGCGACTATGCCGTGCGTATGCGCGGCGAGGACCATGTCTGGACGGCGGAGACCGTCGCGGAGCTGCAGCACGCGGTGCGCGGCAATTCGCAGGACCACTACCGCGGCTTCGCCAAGATCGTGAACGAGCAGACCGAGCGGCTGCTCACCATTCGCGGCCTGTTCCGCATCAAGTCGGCGGAAGAAGCCGGCCGCAAGCCAGTGCCGATCGAAGAGGTCGAGCCCGCCAAGACCATCGTACGGCGCTTCTCCACCGGCGCCATGTCGTTCGGCTCGATTTCGCGCGAGGCGCACACCACGCTCGCCATCGCCATGAACCGCATCGGCGGCAAGTCGAACACCGGCGAAGGCGGCGAGGAAGCCGAACGCTTCAAGCCGCTGCCGAACGGCGATTCCATGCGCTCGGCCATCAAGCAGGTGGCCTCGGGACGCTTCGGCGTCACCGCCGAATATCTCGTCAATTCGGACATCATGCAGATCAAGATGGCGCAGGGCGCCAAGCCCGGCGAAGGCGGCCAGTTGCCGGGCCACAAGGTCGATAAAACCATCGCCAAGGTGCGCCACTCGACGCCCGGCGTCGGCCTCATTTCGCCGCCGCCGCACCACGACATCTATTCGATCGAGGATCTGGCACAGCTCATCTTCGATCTGAAGAACGTCAACCCGGCCGGCGACGTGTCGGTCAAGCTCGTCTCTGAAATCGGCGTCGGCACGGTTGCCGCCGGCGTTTCGAAAGCGCGCGCCGACCATGTCACCATCGCCGGCTTCGAGGGCGGCACCGGTGCAAGCCCGCTGACGTCGATCAAGCATGCCGGTTCGCCTTGGGAGGTCGGCCTGGCCGAAACCCATCAGACGCTGGTCATCAATCGGCTGCGCTCACGCATTTGCGTGCAGGTCGACGGCGGCATTCGCACCGGCCGCGACGTCGTGGTGGGCGCCCTGCTCGGCGCCGACGAATTCGGTTTCGCGACCGCCCCCTTAATTGCGGCCGGCTGCATCATGATGCGCAAGTGTCATCTCAACACCTGCCCGGTCGGCGTCGCGACACAGGACCCGGTGCTGCGCAAGCGCTTCAAGGGCCAGCCCGAGCACGTGATCAATTATTTCTTCTTCGTCGCCGAGGAAGTGCGCGAGCTGATGGCCGCGCTCGGCTACCGCAGCTTCAACGAGATGGTCGGCCAGATGGACATGCTCGACCAGCGCAAGCTGGTAGAGCACTGGAAGGCCAAGGGTCTCGATTTCTCCAAGCTGTTCATGAAGCCGACGGCGCTGCCCGGCACCGCCATCTACAAGTGCGAGCCGCAGGATCACAAGCTCAACGACATCCTCGACCGCAAGCTGATCGCCGAGTCGCAGGCCGCGCTCGATCGCGGCGCACCGGTGCGGCTGCAAACGGTCATCTGCAACACCGACCGCGCCGTCGGCGGCATGCTTTCCGGCGAGGTGGCCAAGCGCTACGGCCATGAGGGGCTGCCGCACGGCACCATCCACGTGCGTTTCGCCGGCACCGCCGGTCAGACATTCGGCGCCTGGCTCGCGCGCGGCATCACCTTCGAACTCGACGGCGACGCCAACGACTATGTCGGCAAGGGCCTATCCGGCGGGCGCATCGTGATCCGGCCGCCGGCGGAATCAGGCATCGTGCCGGAGGAATCGATCATCGTCGGCAACACCGTGCTGTACGGCGCGATCGAGGGCGAAGGCTATTTCCGCGGCGTGGCAGGCGAGCGCTTCGCCGTGCGCAATTCCGGCGCCATCGCCGTCGTCGAAGGTGCCGGCGACCACTGCTGCGAATACATGACCGGCGGCGTCGTGGTGGTGCTCGGCTACACCGGCCGCAACTTCGCCGCCGGCATGTCGGGCGGCATCGCCTATGTGCTCGACGAGGACGAGACCTTCAAATCCCGCTGCAAC
>DATBZY010000152.1:0-2496 GCA_036512915.1 Pseudolabrys sp.
GCAGAAGGCGGCCTCGCTCGCGGTCGATGCTGGCCATCCGGTCGCACGCCGCATCGCCGCCCAGGCGCAAGGCGATCTCTTGGTGCTGGAGCGGGTGATCAACGAGGATACCGGCAAGCTCTACACCGTGATCCGCGTCGATGACGTGCGGCGCGCGGTGCCGTTCTTCGGTTCGACCGCCGGCGAGGGCGGCTGGCGCATCGCCATCGTGGACGCCGTCGATAATCTTCAGCGCGAAGGCGCCAATGCGCTGCTGAAAGTTCTCGAAGAGCCGCCGGCGCGCACGCTGCTGCTACTGGTGAGCCACGCGCCCGGCCGCGAGCTTCCCACCATCCGCTCGCGTTGCCGGCGCCTGCTGTTGCGTCCGCTCGATGCCGCCGACGTGGCGCGCGCGGTCGCGGCCGCGACTGGCCGCAACGCCGACGATGCGGATGTGCAGGAGGCGGCCGCCGCATCGGACGGCAGCGTCGCGCGCGCGCTTGGGTTTCTAGACGGTCCGGCGCTGGTCTTGCGCCAGCGCGTGCTCGAACTGTTCGCGCAGCTGCCCGATCCCGATCCGCGCGCGCTGCATGCGCTCGGCGACGCGCTTGGCGGCAGCGAGCCGCAAACGCTGGCCGCCTTCATGGATATGGTCAATGGCTGGCTGTCGGCGCGGCTCTCCGGCGCCACGCGTCCGGCGCGCCAATTAGCGCGCACCGCCGAGGTATGGGACAAGGTCAATCGCGCCGCGCGCGAGGTCGAGACCTATAATCTTGAACGCAAGCCGTTGGTGTTCGCAGTGTTCGGCCTGTTGGCGGAAACGGCGCGCGGTTGAGACCGGCGAGCCGGCCAGCGGGCCCGACCTGTGACGGCGCGATCAGACGCTGGTTGCCGGCGCAACCCCGGGCGGCGTCGCACGAAAATGCGCGAGCGCCGCGATCAACAGAAACACGGTCGTGAGCGCGGAGGCGAGACAGTAAATGCAGAAGGCGTGGATGAAGGCGACCTGCAGGATCATGAAATAGATCGAGAAGCCGACGCCGAGGGCGGCGTAAGCAAGCGCGGCCAAACGCAGCGCACGCGCGAACGGTTCGAATACGAGCAGCGCAGCCAAGCCGAACATATACAGATAGTAGACGACGCCGTAATAGCCCACCGGCAGATCGAAGATGCGGGCATAGGGGCTGTTGGCGACCTCGTTGCAGCCATTGATCGGCGGCGGACACCACAGCGGCTGGACGTTGTAGAGCACATAGGCGTCATAGAACGCGATGCTTGTCCCTACCAGCGCGAGCGCAAGCATGACGCAGGGCGCGCAAAATCGTTTGTTCATGGGTTTGGCTCCTATCCGGCGCGGCCATTTTCAGCCGCTCACCCCCCTTAGACGGAGCGCGCTTGAAAAAGGTTACAGGCCTTGCGGATGCCAATCAGTGATCGGATGGGGCGCCGTCCGGGAGCGTGGCGGGCGCGCAACAGGCCTGCGAGCTCGGAGCGCAGGACAGCTCGGTACGGTAAAATCCGCAGCGCGCTCCGATGGCCTGCTTCAGCTGCGCCCGCGCGCGGTGCAATCTCACTTTGACATTGGCCACGCTAATTCCGAGGGTCTGAGCCACTTCCTCGTCGGGGAGGCCGCCAAGCTGGCCAAGAATGAGTACCTCGCGGCTGCCCTCGGGAAGTTGTCCGATCTCGCGACGAATGTGGTCATGCATCTCTTTGCGGACCAGCCGCTGCTCCGGCGACGATTGATGGTCGGGTACGGCGAGGGTCGCGCTGGCCTGGGCGGTCTCGCCGTCCGGGACTTCAGGCAAATGAACCGTCAGCTTGGCCTCGCGCGCCGCGCGGCCGCGCAGCCAATCGGAAGCGACATTGGTGGCGATCCGGTAAAGCCATGTCGAGGCCAGGGCATCGCCGCGGAACCGCGGCAATGCTCCTGCCGCTTTCGCGAACACGATCTGGGTCAGATCCTCAGCGTCTAGCGGGCCTGCCATGCGCCCGAGCAGCCGATGCACGCGATCGTGATTCGCGTCATAAAGCGTGCGAAAGCGGTCCGCTTCACTCGTCGTTTCGACGTTCATATTCAATCATTGCAATCAATCGAATGCGCGGCTTTGCGATTTATCAAATTGGCCGCGCAGACCCGCCGCGCTTTTCCGCCCGGGTTGTTTCACAGGTTTTTGATCGAGATCAGTTCCTGGGGGTCGGAATCGATCTATAAAACAAATGGTTCCCGATCCATCGGGGCTTTCAGGTGGTGCCGGTGGCCAGGCAAGCGCAACGCTTGCTTGGTAGGCCTCGCGCTTCGTGTATAATGTGACCAACTACTTGTGGGGCAGCCGGATGAGCATCTCAGAAGATTTCTTGAAAAAGGAAGATCTGCGTTCGCAAATGTTTGGCGAGACGTGGCGGACCTTGATCCCGGAAGTCTTTCGGGACGTGCCAACCTATTACGACAAGGGCAACGCGGTCGCCTCGCTTGGGACTTGCGCGTGCTGGAGCAGCATCTTCGCGCAGGCGGTG
>DATBZY010000153.1:0-5555 GCA_036512915.1 Pseudolabrys sp.
AAGCATCTCAGCGACGTGACGCTGCCGCCGAATGTGCGCGTGATCGCGCAGGGCGACATCACGCTGGTCACCGTCGTGCCGCCGTCCGGCTATGCGGAAGAACTCAAGGCCGCCGCCGAAGCGGCTGCCGCTGCTGCTGCCGCCGCGGCCGCTGCTGCTGCCGCTGGTACCGCGCCCGGTGCCGAAGGTGCGCCCGGTGCTGCGCCTGGCGCAGCGCCCGGTGCTGCTCCCGGCGGCGCTCCTGCCGCCGCTGGTGCCGCGCCGGCGAGGTCCGAAAAGAAGTGAGGCGGCGTTCGCGCCTCCTCACCGATTTCGTCCGGAGCGATCAAGTTCTGAGGCGGCAACGCCGGTGAAGCCATGCTGCTTTTCGTCGGCCTCGGCAATCCCGGCCCGCGCCATGTCGCCAACCGGCACAATATCGGTTTCATGGCGGTGCAGGCGGTTGCCCGCCGCCATGACATCGCGCCGTGGCGCCGGCGCTTCCAGGGCGTAGCGGTGGAAGGCACGCTCGCGAGCGAGCGCGTTTTGCTGCTGCTGCCCGACACCTATATGAACGAGTCGGGCCGCGCGGTGGCGGAAGCCGCGAAATTCTACAAGCTCGAGACCGGCCAGATCGTCGTTTTTCACGACGAGGTCGATCTGCCGCCGGGCAAGGTGCGGGTGAAGCTGGGCGGCGGCGTCGCCGGCCACAACGGATTGCGGTCGATCACCGCGCATGTCGGCAACGATTACCGGCGCGTGCGCATCGGCATCGGCAAGCCGGACGTGAAGGAACTGGTGCCGATGCATGTGCTCGGCGATTTCGCCAAGAGCGAATGGCCCCGGGTGGAAGCGCTGTGCGACGTCATCGCCGACACTGCCGGGCTGCTGGTCGAGGGCAAGGATTCGACTTTTCAGAACAAGGTGCATCTCGCCATGGCGGCTAAAGGCTTTGACGACACCGAGGAGCCGTCCGGCTCCGAATGACAATGTGACCAACCAGACGACGCGGATATTTCCATGGGATTCAAATGCGGCATCGTCGGCCTGCCGAATGTCGGCAAGTCGACGCTCTTCAATGCGCTCACGCAGACGGCGGCCGCGCAGGCGGCAAATTACCCATTCTGCACCATCGAGCCGAATGTCGGCGAGATCGCGGTCCCGGATCCGCGCTTGGAAAAGCTTAGCGCATTGGCGAAGTCGGAACAGATTATCCCGACCCGCATCACCTTCGTCGACATCGCCGGCCTGGTGCGCGGCGCATCCAAAGGCGAGGGCCTCGGCAACAAATTCCTCGCCACCATCCGCGAGGTCGACGCCATCGTCCATGTGGTGCGCTGTTTCGAGGACACCGACATCACCCATGTCGAGGGTAAGATCGATCCAGTCGCCGACATTGAGACCGTCGAGACCGAGCTGATGCTCGCCGATCTCGAAAGCCTGGAAAAGCGCGTCGACAACCTGGAGAAAAAGGCCAAGGGCACCGGCGAGGACGCCAAGCAGGCCAAGGAAATGCTCGATCTGGTCACGCGCTCGCTCGTTCTGCTGCGCGAGGGCAAACCGGCGCGTATGGTCGAGCGCAAGCCCGAGGAGGAAAAGCTTTTCCACTCGCTCGGCCTGCTCACCTCGGCGCCCGTGCTCTATGCCTGTAACGTCGAAGAAGCGTCGGCCGCCACCGGCAACGAATTCTCCCGCCAGGTGGAAGAACGCGCCCAGCAGGAGGGCGCCGTCGCGGTGGTGATTTCCGCCAAGATCGAGTCGGAAATCGTGACGCTGCCGCCAGAGGAGCGCACCGATTATCTGGAAGCAGTCGGGCTCAAAGAGACCGGACTCGATCGCCTGATCCGTGCCGGCTACGCGCTGCTTCATCTGGTGACCTATTTCACCGTCGGGCCGAAGGAGACGCGGGCCTGGACCATCACGCAGGGCACCAAGGCGCCGCAGGCGGCCGGCGTCATCCACACCGATTTCGAGCACGGCTTCATCCGCGCCGAGACCATCAGCTATGGCGACTATATTGCGACCGGCGGTGAAGTCGGCGCGAAAGAGGCCGGTAAGATGCGGCTGGAAGGCAAGGAATACGTGGTCGCCGACGGCGACGTGATGCATTTCCGCTTTGCCACCTGAGCATTGCTCCTTCTGTTAGGCTTGCGGCCATGCCGAAGCTCCATTGGGAAGACTTCCAGCCCGGCGCGGTCGCTATTTACGGCCCGCGGCTGGTGACGCGCGAGGAGATCGTCGCCTTCGCCGCCGAGTTTGACCCGCAGCCGATGCATCTCGATGAGGCGGCGGCGAGCGCTACCATGCTGGGCGGTCTCGGCGCTTCCGGCTGGCATACCTGCTGCCTGCTGATGCGGATGATCGCCGACGGCTATGTCCTAGATTCGAGTTCGATGGGCTCACCCGGCATCGACGAGGTGCGCTGGCTCAAGCCGCTGCGGCCGGGCACGAATATCCGCATCCGCGCCACGGTGCTGGAAAGCCGTCCCTCCAACAGCCGGCCGGAGATGGGGTTGACGAAATTCCTGTTCGAGGTGCTCGACGAGGCGGGAAGCTGCCTGACCACAATGATCACGACTTCGATGCTCGGCCGCCGCCAGCCGGAGCCGCGGCCATGAAATATTTCGAGGAAATCCAGGTCGGCGATACTTTCGCGGTCGGCCGCCACACCTTCACCGCCGACGAGATCAAGGCGTTCGCGCAGCGCTTCGACCCGCAGCTCTTCCATATCGACGAAACGGCGGCGGAGCGCTCGCATTTCGGCGCGCTGTGCGCCTCAGGCTGGCACACCGCCGTGGTGTGGATGCGGCTGATGGTCGATCATCGCCGCGGTCTGATCGAAGCGGCGCGCGCGCGCGGCGAGCCGGCCGTCGGCATCGGCCCGGCGCTCGGCTTTCGCGAGCTTAAATGGCTCAAGCCGGTCTATGTCGGCGACACCATCGAATACCAGAGCGAGGTGGTGGAGACGCGAGTTTCCAACAGCCGGCCGGGCTCCGGCCTGATGACCATTCGCTCGACCGGCGTTAATCAGAACGGCGAGCCGGTGATCTCGCTCGTGAGCACCACCTTCGTCGAACGCCGTCCGGAGGTGACATGATCGCCTCAGCCGATGGCGCGGTGTCCGCCGCACACCGCAAAGGCGAGGAGCGGCGCGCGGTGGGAGTCGCCTGCGGCGCGCATGCGCTGCACGACGGCTATACCGACCTCGTCTATGTGATGCTGCCGATCTGGCAGAGCGAATTCGGCCTCGGCTTTGCCGCGCTCGGGCTGATGAAAACCGTGTTCTCCGGCACGCTAGCCGGCTTCCAGATTCCGGCAGGCCTTCTGGCCGAACGGTTCGGTGCGCCGATTGTGCTCGCGCTCGGCACCGCGCTCGCGGGCCTCGGCTATTGCCTCGCCGGCCTCAGCAACGGCGTCCCCTTGCTGGTGGCGGCGCTGTTCGTGGGCGGGCTCGGCGCCAGCACGCAGCATCCGCTGGCGTCCTCGCTCATTGCCCACGCCTTCTCCGGCGCGCGCTCGCGCACGGCGCTCGGCACCTACAATTTCGCCGGCGATATCGGCAAGATGACGCTGCCGGCGGCGGCCTCGCTGCTGTTCGTCGTGCTGCCTTGGCGCGAGGCGGTGGCGCTGCTGGGCGGCATCGGCGTGCTGGCGGCGATCGCCATCTTCTTAGGCGTGCCGCGTTTCCGCGACGTGCCTGCGCCGCCGCCCAAGACCGAAGCCGCCGCGCGCGCCGGCGGGGCGTTGCGGAATTACGGGTTTCCGTTGCTGTTGTCGGTCGGCGTAATCGACAGCGCCACCCGCATGGCCTTTCTCACCTTCTTGCCGTTCCTGCTCACCGCCAAGGGCGCCAGCCTGCCGACCGTCGGGCTCGCGCTCACTTTGGTGTTTGCGGGCGGCGCCGCCGGCAAGCTGGTCTGCGCGTTCATCGGCGCGCGCATCGGCACGGTGGCGACGGTCTGGCTGACCGAGGCGGTGACCGCGCTCGGCATCGTCGCGCTGCTGCCGCTTCCGCTCGAAGCCGCGCTGGTGCTGTTGCCGGTGGTCGGGATCGCCCTCAACGGCACCTCGTCGGTGCTCTATGGCTCGGTGCCCGATCTGGTGGAGCCGGCGCGGCGGCCGCGCGCCTTCGGCATCTTCTATACCGGGACCATCGGCGCGGGGGCGGTGTCGCCGGCGATCTATGGCCTGCTCGGTGACGCGGTCGGCGTGCCGTCGGCGCTTGTTGTGGTCGCCGCTGTTGTCCTGCTCACGCTGCCGATCACGCTGGCATTGCGGCCGGCGTTAGCGCGATCAATTAACGCGTCCTGACTTTGACCTGCTTCACGACGGCGCCCGGCAGTACGTCGAGATAGGGCCCGAGCAGGAACGCCTCGCCCGAGCCGTTGCCGTACATGCGGTCATGGGCGTCGATCATCGCGCGCACCGGCCGCGCGCAGGCGGCAATCGAGTCGACGATCAGGTCATTGATGTCGCCCGGCCGCATGTCGGCGCTGTAGCGCGGATCGGCGACGACCTTGCTCACGACGCAGTCGGTCGCCCGGCGCACCAGCGGCAACAGCGCGGCGTCCTTCTGGCGCACCGACATCTGCAGCTAAGTGGCCGGATCGGTGGACTTGGGAATTTGGGTATCAAGCGAGACATTCAACACAAGCGACAATCCGAACAGCGATTCGAGAATCATCCCTTGAGCCCCGCGAATCAGAGTCTCCAACGCTGGTATCGCAGGCCGAGTCGCGCTGCACGCAAAACTTCAATCGCGCGCGCGCGGTGCGCCGATGCTGTGGAGTCTGAGTCACACACGGCGCCGCCATGCGGCGCACTGCGTTGGCGGAACGAAAGGAGTCCGAAACGCGCTAAGCGATTCAGAACGTGGATGTTTTCATGAACGTTGCGCGGGCAACGCGGCATGCAACGTTGTGACCACGGCCATTACCCGCGCGCCGGTGCAGACGCAGACGGTCTACCGCACCATCGTGTGCGAACGCGCTCAGCCGGCGCAGGCGACGCTCGAGTACCGCGTCGGCATGCGCGTGCCGCAGACCGCGCAGCTCTATGCGGTGCCGGAGACGGTCGCGGTCGAAGTCCCGGCGATCAAGACGTACAAATACATGCTGGTAAACAACCGCGTGGTGCTGGTCGATCCGGCCACCGGCGAAGTGGTGGCGGAGTTAACCGATTAAGGCCGTCCGCTGCCGGTGGAATACGCGGCCCGGTGCGCGTGCGCCGGACCGGCGCCGCTCAATTTTCCGGTGTACAGCGTTTACCTTTCCCGGGCCGGGCAGATATGCGCAGGGCCCAGACGCTGGATTTTCGGCGCTTCAGGGGCCATATTGGGCCCCGAGGAGTTACGAGTTATGTCGATGATCAACTATCGGGCCCCGTCCGAGCTATTTCCCAGCCGCAGCCGCAAGTCGCGCCGTCCCATCGGCTATAAGCGTTTTCCGACCGCGGCGGAGGCCATCCGTTTCGCCATCGAGGAATTGCCGCCGGAATTGCTGCTCGGCGCCTATCTCGAGGTCGAAGAGAAGCGCTTCGACGGCAATGGCATTCGCCAGCTGTACGAGAGCGCCGAC
>DATBZY010000154.1:0-4485 GCA_036512915.1 Pseudolabrys sp.
CTCCCACAGCCGGAACAGCGCCCAGTTGAATGCCTGCCGCAGCAGGTCGTTGCCGCGCTTGACCGCGATGCCGACGCCTTCGCCGAAGAAGCGGGTTTCCATATATGGCCCGCCGCGGAATTCGCAGCAGCCGGCGGAGTCAGTGCCGTTGAGCCAGAACGCCAGCGAAATGCCGTCGCCGAACAACAGACTGACCTCGCCTTTTTTCAGCGCGAAGCGAGCGGCGTCCGCGTTCGGATAGGGGTGCAGCTCGGCTTCGGTGAACAAGGTCTTGAGATAGGCCTCATGCGCGGTGCCGGCGACCACCGCGATTTTCTTGCCTTCCAGCGCCTCCGGCCGCACGTCGTCGATCTCGACATCGCGCCGCGCCACGAAGCGCGCCGGGGTGCGATAGTAGGGATCGCTGAAATCGACCTGCTTGCGCATGTCCGGTGTCTCGGCGATCGAGGCGATCACCGCGTCGCCGTTGTTGCTGTTCAAGGCGCCGATCAGCGTGTCGAACCGCCGCATCTGCATCGTGCAGGCGACTTTGATCTCCTCGCAGATCAGGCGCGCCAGATCGACATTGAAGCCGGCGGGCGCCCCGTCCGGCCCGGCATAGTTGAACGGCGGATAATCGATCTCGGTGAGGAAGCGGATGATGCTGATGCGCGAGAGATCCGGCCGTTCCGGCCGCCGCCGCGGATCCCAGAAACCGGGCACCGCCATCGGGTCGGTCGTCGAACTGGCCGCCGGCGGCGCGGGCGCTGCCGGGTTCGCGGCCGGCGGATTGGCGGGTTGCTTGGCGGGTTGCTTGGCCGGCTGCGCGGTGGCCGCCGCGATCGTGACCACGGCCAGCATGACGGCGAGCAGGAACATAGCGCCGCCGCGCGCGCACTGACCGCTGGTTAAGATCATTCGTCGTCCTCGATAGCGTCCTAGCGCATGATCTTTTCCGAAAACCGGTTGCCACTTTTCGGGATCATGCGCCGGAATCGCGGCGAACATAGCATCGCCATTGCGGCGGGCCAGCCATAATCGCAAAGCACGGGCTAAGGCGTTGCGCTGACGCTGTCAGGCGCCGGTCAGGTGCTTCTCGATCTGATGCACCGGCTGCTTGACCAGATCCTTGTCGATCTCGGCGCGCACGGCGCCGCGCAACGCATGCGAATAGGCCGGACGGATCATGCCGAGCGCGCGCGGCGGCGCCACCACGATCAGCGACTTGGTCTTGCCGGCGGTGATGGCGGCGTCGAGGTGCTTGACCAACTGCACGAGGAAGGCCCGCTCGGCCTGGTCGTGCCAGTCGGTCTGCTCGATAGCGCTGCGCCGGGTTCCGGCCGGACTCATGGCGCGGCCGGGCACGTCGTCGCCGAGTTCGTGGGTGGCCAAGTCCTTCTGCTCGAACACCTCGAGGGTCTTGAGATTGGGAAACTTGGCGTCGCCGGTATTCTCCAGCACCAGCGCCTTGGCGCCGTCGCATACCACCACCCATTCGCCGTGTTGGATCAATAAGCCAGACATGAACCGACCTCCTCAACTTGCACGCCACCCTAGGACAGCCGCGACGATCGCGTTTTGCTCTGGATCAAACGCATGGGCCCGCGATTTCGTTGCGAAAGGCCTGCGTCAATTGGTGCCGTCGAGCAACCGGCGGGCGATGACCTGAGCCTGGATCTCGGCGGCACCTTCGAAAATATTGAGGATGCGGGCGTCGCACAAAATGCGCGATACCGGGAATTCCAGCGCGAAGCCGTTGCCGCCGTGCACCTGCACCGCGTTGTCGGCAGCGGCCCAGGCTACCCGGGCGGCGAGCAATTTTGCCATGCCGGCCTCCAGGTCGCAGCGGCGGCCAGAATCCTTCTCGCGCGCCGCGAAATATGTGAGCTGGCGCGCGATCATGATTTCCACCGCCATCATCGCGATCTTGTCGGCGACGCGCGGGAAGCCGACGATCGGGCCGCCGAACTGCACGCGGTTCTGCGCATAGTCGAGCGCCTGCTCCATCGCCGCCTGCGCCACGCCGATGGCGCGCGCCGCGGTTTGGATGCGGGCCGATTCGAAGGTCTGCATGAGCTGCTTGAAGCCGAGGCCTTCAACACCGCCGAGCAGGTTTTCCGCCTTCACCACAAAACCGTCGAAGGCGATCTCGTATTCCTTCATGCCGCGATAGCCGAGCACCTCGATCTCGGTACCGCTCATGCCCGCGGCCGGGAACGGGTTGTCGTCGCTGCCGCGCGGCTTTTCGGCGAGCAGCATGGACAGGCCGCGATGGCCGATTTCCTTCGGATTGGTGCGCACCAGCAGCGTCATCAGGTCGGCGCGCACCGGATGAGTGATCCAAGTCTTGTTGCCGTAGACCTTGTAGACGTTGCCCTCGCGCACGGCGCGGGTCTTGATCGAGGCCAGATCAGAACCGGTGTTCGGCTCGGTGAACACCGCGGTCGGCAGCACTTCACCGGAGGCGAGCTTCGGCAGCCACTTTTCCTTTTGCTCGGTGGTGCCGCTGCCGAGGATCAACTCGGCGGCGATCTCCGAGCGCGTACCGAGCGAGCCGACGCCGATATAGCCGCGCGCGAGTTCCTCGGAGACCACGCACATGGACTCCTTGCCGAGCCCCATGCCGCCGAACTCTTCGGGTATCGTGAGCCCGAACACGCCGAGCTCGGACATCTGCGCAATGATCTCGAGCGGAATGTAGCTGTTGGTGCGGTGCCAGGTCTGCGCATGGCCGATCACTTCGCTGTCGGCGAATTTGCGCATTTCCTCGCGGATCGATTCCAGCGTCTCGTCGAGGCCGCACACGCCGACGGTGGCGCTGTGGCTTGCCCGCATGAGCTCGATCAGGCGGGCGCGCCGCTCCGCGGTGTTGCCGCTGGCGATCAGACCTTCGACCATCGGATTGATGCGGGCGGCAACCTGCGCATGCGAAAGTCCCAGGTCGCCCGGCCGCACCACCTCGCCCTGGCTCATCGGGATGCCGCCGACGATCTGGGCGAGAAATTCGCCGAGCCCGATGCGCACGAGGTGTTCCTCGAGTTCGCCGAAGGTGCCGTCGCCGACCATGCGTTCCGTATAGGCGGCGAGCTGGCGCACCGCCTCCACATAGGTGGCGAGCCAGGCCAGCCCGTGGGTGGCGCGTTGCTCGCGATCGAACAGGCGGCTGACCGCATGACCTTCCACCACCACCCGCTCGCGCACCTTGGCGACGGCGTCGGCCAGCAAGGCATCGAGCGCGGCGGTCGCCTCGCGGCTGAGCTCGAGCAGTTCGTGTTCGGAGGCGGGGCGGGAGGCGGCGATCGGCATGGGATCCTCAGGGACAGGCGATAGTATTGTGCCGGCTGCGCCAGCGACACTACGCGTGCAGTGCACAAAAGCAAAGTGGCACGAAATGCGCGGGTTTCCCGACCGTTTTCCCGGCATGGCGTTGGCAAATTGCTAAAATTAACCATTTCGCGCTTTCTTACAGCGGTACCTCTGCGCAGTGCCCCATGCCATCGGCGGGACTCGAACCGGCTCCATGCGCTTCATCCAATTATCGCTTCCGTTCAACCGGCTGAACCAACTGCTCACCTCGTTCTCGGTGCGCACCCGCATCGTCGTGCTGGCGCTCGTCCCGGTGGTGGGCTTTCTCGCCAATGGGCTCACTTATGTCTCCGGCGAGGGCGAGGTGGGCACCGCCTTCGAGACCGTCAAGCGTTCCGGCGGACTTGCCGATGCCAGCCGCGATTTCAAGAGCGCGGTCACGGAGATGCGAATCATCGTCAAGGATTTCAGCGCTACGCCCAGCAGCGATCTGGTGATGAGCTTCGCGCAGGCGCATGCGCTCGCACTGCGAAGCCTTGACAGCATCGCGGCCTCGATCGATCGCCGCCACGCCGAAAATATCGTGGGCCTGCGCAAAGACGTGATGGAGCTGCGCGGGAACTTCACCGAATTGGTGCGGCAACAGGAGGCGCTCGGCTTCGACGATTCATCGGGCCTGCGGCGCAATCTTCGCAACGCCGGCAATTCGGTCGAGCGTATCATCAACGAAAACATGACGTGGCTGGCCGAGGCGGAAGCCCATAAATTGATGATGACGCTGCTGATTATGCGGCACCAAGAAGCCGAGTATCGGCTCGATCGAAAGGAGTTGACCCGGCAACGATTCCTCGCCGGCTACAAGCAATTCACCGATACCTTTGCCCAGATTGACGGCACGCCCGAAATGAAGGCGACGCTCGAGCATCAGGTGAAAACCTATGCCGAGACCTTCGCGCGATGGATCGAGGGCTTCGACCGCGCCCACCCACTGCGCGTCGTGATCGATATCGACAGCCAGCGCATGCTGCCGCGGGCGGATGAAATCATCAACCAGGCGCGCCAGACCGCGGAAGAGGCATCATCAGGACTTGCCGTATCGCAGGCGCGCACGCGCACCGGGATCATCGCAGTCGGCATCGCCATGGTCGCGCTCGGCCTCGGCTTCAGCTGGCTGATCGGGCGCAGCATCACGCGTCCGCT
>DATBZY010000155.1:0-3837 GCA_036512915.1 Pseudolabrys sp.
TCCGGTCTGGCTCGGCATCATGATGGCGGTGAACCTGCAGACCTCCTACATGCATCCGCCGCTCGGTCCGACCCTGTTCTATCTGCGCGGCGTGGCGCCGCCCGAGATCACCACCCGGCATATCTATGTGGGCATCATTCCGTTCGTGCTGATCCAGCTGTTCGCGTTGGTTGTGCTGTGGTTCCTGCCGGGGCTTGCGACCATGCTGCCGCATGCGCTTTATGGACGGTGAGGGAGGCCAAGCCATGAAAGCCGCCGAGATGTTCAACCTGAAAGGCCGCGTCGCGCTGGTGACCGGCGCGTCGAGCGGCTTGGGCAAGCAATTCGCCCGGGCGCTGGCGGACAACGGTGCGGCCGTTGCGCTGGTGGCGCGGCGGGTCGACCGGCTGAGCGAGTTGCAGAAATCGATCGAAGCCGCCGGCGGCCGTGCCGTCGCGATCGAAGCCGATGTGACCGACCGCGCCGCCATGGCGCGCGCCTTCGACGCCGCCGAGAAGGCCTTCGGAACGGTCACCATCCTGGTCAACAATGCCGGCATCGCGCATTCCGGCCGCGCCGTCGACATGTCGGCGGAGGAATGGCGCAAGGTGCTTGGCACCGATCTCGACGCCGTGTTCTTCTGGGCGCAGGAGGCGGCCCGCCGCATGCTGGCGGCCAAGAAGCCGGGCGCGATTATCAACATCGCATCGGTGCTGGGACTTGCAGTGTCCAAGGGCGCCGTCGCCTACGCCACCGCCAAGGCCGGCGTGGTGCAGCTCACCAAGGCGCTGGCCGTGGAGCTTGCGTTCAAGGGCGTGCGCGTCAATGCGATCGCGCCCGGCTGGTTCGTGACCGAAATGAACGATAAATATCTGGCGAGCGAGGCGGGCGCCGCGATCAAGCGCGAGATTCCGGCCGGCCGCTTTGGTAACGACGGCGATCTCGACGGCGCGCTGTTGCTGCTCGCCTCCGATGCCGGCAGCTACATCACCGGCGCGACCATCGTGGTCGATGGCGGGCAGGTGGTGGCGATTAGGGGATAAGGGGGCAGCTCATGGACTTCACGCTTTCACCCGAGATCGAGGACATCCGCCTGCGCGTGCGCGCCTTTGTCGAGGAGCATGTGCTGCCGCTCGAAGCCGATCCGGCGAATTTTGCCGAGCACGAGAACATCCCCGAGGCGCGGCTCGCGCCCGTCCGCGACAAGGCGAAGAGGGCCGGCCTGTGGGCGCCGCAAGCACCGAAGGAATTTGGCGGCATGGGCCTGCCGATCGTCGCCTGGGCGGCGATCTACGAGGAGGCGGCGCGCTCGATCTTCGGGCCGCTGGCGATCCATTGCATGGCGCCGGACGACGGCAACATGAACCTGCTGGCGCGCGCCGGCACGCCGGCGCAGAAGGAAAAATGGCTGCGCCCGCTGGTCGAGGGCAAAGCGCGCTCGGCCTTCGCCATGACCGAGCCGGATCCCGGCAGCGGCTCCGATCCCGGCATGATGAAGACCCGCGCCGTGAAGAAAGGCGACCGCTATATCGTCACGGGACGCAAATGGTTCATCACCGGCGCCGAGGGCGCGGCGCATCACATCCTGATCGCGCGCACCTCGGATGAACCGCGCCGCGGGCTCACCGCCTTCCTCCATCACAAGGATCAGCTCGGCTGGCGCATCCTGCGCCGCATCCCGATCATGGGGCCGCATGAGCACGGCGGCCATTGCGAGATCGAATATGACGGGCTGGAAATCCCCGAAGAAAACATCCTGCTCAATGTCGGCGACGGCTTGCGCGTGACGCAAATCCGGCTCGGCCCGGCGCGGTTGACCCATTGCATGCGCTGGCTCGGTTTTTCCAAGCGTTGCATGGAGATCGCGCAGGAATATGTCGGGCGGCGCCAGGCTTTCGGCATCAAGCTCGCCGATCGCGAGAACGTGCAGGTCAAGCTCGGCGAAGTGGCGCACCAGATCCAGATCGGCCGGCTGCTCACCATGCATGCGGCCTGGAAGCTCGACCAGGGCTCGCGCGCGCGCAAGGAAGTGTCGATGGCGAAAGTTCAGGTCGCCGACGCGTTCCACCAGGCCGCCGATGTGGCGATCCAGCTCAATGGCGCGCGCGGCTATTCCAAGGACACCATCCTGGAATGGCTCTACCGCTACGCCCGCTCGGCGCGGCTGGTCGACGGCGCCTCGGAAGTGCACAAGATGGTGCTGGCGCGTTTCATGCGCGAAGAGGGCCGCGATTTCTGGAGCTGGGGTTAGCGCCCGGCGCCGTCATGAGCAAACCAATCCAGATCCGCATGGGCGGCTATGGCCCGCCGACCACCGGTTTTAGCAAATCGCTGAAATTTATCGGCGATAAATTGCAAGCCGAGTTCGGCGACCGCGTCGACATCAAATATGTCTGGAACATCATGGATCTCGGCTTCAAGGCCGAGGACATTTTGTGGCTGGTCGAGCACGGCCTGCTCACGCTCGGCTATCAGTCGTCGAGCTATCTCACCGACCGTGTGCCGGAATTGGGTTTCGTCGATCTGCCGTTCCTGTTCGCCAACAACGCGCAGGCGCGCGCCGCCATGGACGGTGAGCTCGGCGCGTTCCTTGTGCGCAAAACCGAAGAGCGTATCAATTACCGCATCCTCGGCTGGTTCGAGAACGGCTTTCGCCACATTTCCAACCGACTGCGGCCGGTGCATCTGCCGGCCGACTTGAAGGGCATGAAAATCCGCGTGCTGCCGAGCGAGATTCAGAGGCGCACGTTCGATTTGCTCGGCGCGGTGGCAATGCGCATGGACCTGACCGAAGCGATCGCCATGATCAAGGCCGGCACGCTCGACGCGCAGGAAAATCCGCTCGCCAACACCGTCACCTATGGCGTGCACAAGTTTCACAAATTTCACACGCTCACATCTCACTTTTATATTTCGCGGCCGATCTTCCTGCATCGCACCGCGTTCGACGCTTGGCCGGAAGATCTCAAACGCGCGATGCAAAAGGCGGTGAAGGAAGCGGTGGAGTTTCAGCGCAAGCTCGCGGTCGAAGAGCACGCGCAGTCGCGCCAGGCGATCGAAGACGCCGGCTGCGAGATCGTCGAGCTTAGCCCCGAGGAGCACGCCGCCTTCGTCGCGGCGGTGCAGCCGCTGCTGGCCGACGCCCGCAAGATGTACGGCGAGGAGATGTTCAAGCTGGTGCCGAAGGCGTAAGCGCATGATCCCGAAAAGTGGGAAGCGGTTTTCGGAAATGATCATGCACAAAAAATAGCGCGCGCTTTGACCGATCAAGCAAACGCCGCGCGATAGCGCTGCCGTCCGACCAGCAATCCGACCACGAGCAGATTGAGAATGTTGGCGCCGATGCCGGCGGCAAACGCGGGCGCGTAATATCCGAAATGGTCGTAGAGCAGGCCGGCGAGCCAGCCGCCGGCGGCCATGCCGAGCCCGCTGAACAGCAACAGCGTCGGAATTCGCCAGGAGGCTTGCGAGGCCGGAAACAATTCGCGCAGCGCCAGCACATAGGCCGGGATGATGCCGGAAAAGCCGAGCCCGAACGCGGCGGCCACGGTGAACAGGCCGGCCTCGTTCTGCGTAAACAGAAAGGCCGTCATCGATGCCGCCTGCCAGGCGGATCCGATCAGCACGGTGGCAAGGCCGCCGATGCGGTCCGAGATCACGCCCCAGACTTGCCGGCTTAAGAACGCGGTACCAAGCAGCACCGACAGCATCAGGGCACCCATTGACCGGCTGATGCCGAGATCGCTGCAGAAGGCGACCAGATGGCCCTGCGGCATCGCCATCGGGATGCAGCACAGCACGGCGGCGCCGCACATCATCGCGAACACCGCATTGGGCGGCCAGCCGAGCACGCGCGCT
>DATBZY010000156.1:0-2342 GCA_036512915.1 Pseudolabrys sp.
CAGAACAAGATCACCGAATACCGCGAGATGCTGCAGATGTGGCGCAACCACGGCGCCATCACCTATGCCGGCTACATCCTCGGCTTCCCCGCCGACACGAAAGAATCGATCGCGCGCGATATCGAGATCATCAAGCGCGAATTGCCGGTCGATATCCTTGAGTTTTTCTTCCTGACGCCGCTGCCGGGATCGGAAGACCACAAGATTCTCAACGCCAAGGGAATCTGGATGGACCCGGACATGAACAAGTACGACCTCAATCACCGGGTCTCGCATCACGGCACGATGCCGGATAAAGATTGGGAGGAGGCCTATCGCGCAGCCTGGCACGCGTTCTACACGCCGGAACACATCAACACGATCCTGCGCCGCACCTGCGCCAGCAAAATCGGCCGGCCGGGCACCACGCTGTCGACCATCCTGTGGTTCTATTTGATGATCCTGTTCGAGGGCGTGCATCCGCTCGAAGGCGGCGCGCTGCGCCTCAAATTCCGCCGCGACCGGCGCAGCACCATGCCGCTGGAAAATCCGCTCGTATTCTACGCGCGCTACTGGGGCGGCATGGTGGTGAAGGCCATCAACTATGCGCGGGTCTACCTGCGCTGCAAGGCGCTGCTCAAGAAGGCGCTCGAAGCGCCCGACCGCTGGAGCTATTCTGACTTGGCCATTGCGCCACCGCAGGCCGACGAATTCGATGCGCTCGATCTCTATCACGCGACCGCCGGCGGTGAGGCCGCGCTCAAGCGCAAATACCGCGACGAGGCCATCCGCGCGCATACGACGCACGAGCCGGCGGAAACAGTCGCCGCGGCGGAATAATCAATATTCTCTGTCATTCCGGGACGCGCCGAAGGCGCCGCTTCCGTTTGCGGCGGGCACTCCGGTTCCTCAGCCATTGATCTAGGCGGCCATGCTCGGTGCTCAAGGATCGAGCGGCGGGAACCTGTGCCGGCCGTCGGGACCGAGCGGCAGGGAATCGACTTTGGTCACCGCCGCGGGGTCGAGATCGCCGTAGAGATGCGGAAACAGAGCGACGCCGCGTGAGGGCTCCCATTTGAGCCGGTCGCCGAGCGAGGCTGCATCCACGCGCAGCAGCACGAGATCGCGCTCACCGGCGAAATGTTTCGCCGCGGTGTCGACCGCCTGTTCGGCGCTGGAGAAATGAATGAAGCCGTCGCGGATGTCGATCTCCGAGCCGCGGAATACGCCGGCGCGTTCGGCTTTGCGCCAGAGCGATGCGGGGCAGATTTTGTAGAGGGTGGGCATGGCTCGGATACTGTCATGGCCGGGCTTGTCCCGGCCATCCCGATAAGGTGGGCGGTGCCTTCCTAAGCGGGATCGCCGGGCAAGCCCGGCGATGACAAAGGATCACGCCGCGCCCCGTATCTCGCCGCCGCCTGCCGGCGGGATCGGCGCGCCGTCGGCGGCGTATTCGATGAGCTTGTTGCGCAGCGTGCGGATCGAAATGCCCAGGATTTTGGCCGCGTGCGTGCGGTTGCCGAGGCAGTGCTTGAGCGTTTCCAGGATCAGGTCGCGCTCGACCTCGGCCAAAGTGCGGCCAACCAGATCGCCGCCACCTTCCAGGTCGGGCAGGGGTACTTGCTTGTTGTCGTTGTCGCGCATCGTCGTCCCCACCCAGCCGGCGCGCGAACAGCGCCGTCCCCGGCAAGATTTGCCCAGTTTATGGTTAGCGTCCGGTTAATACGCGCCAACAGAAAATCGTCGCAATACACGGCGCGGCAAGAGGAATTACCTCGCGCCGGCGCTCTGACGAAATCGCCGGCCACGAGGGGCCGGCGCTGGGCGTTGAGGAGGCGACGAGGGAGCTACTGACGGTACTGCTGAATGCGCGTGGTGCGCAGGCCGGCAAGGCCATGCTGGTCTATGGAATACTGCCAGGACAGGAATTCCTCGACCGTCAGCGTATAGCGCGCGCAGGCTTCTTCCAGCGACAATAGGCCGCCACGCACCGCGGCGACCACCTCAGCCTTGCGGCGGATGACCCAGCGTTTAGTTGACGGCGGCGGCAAATCCGCGATCGTAAGGGGACTGCCATCGGGCCCGATGACGTATTTAACCCTCGGGCGGTGGGGTTCGGTCATTGGTATACTCACAAGATTCTACTGGACTGACATTTACTGGTCGAAAGCTACAAGCCGCGACTTAAAATTTGCCTAAGCTAGGGGCGCAGAACGGGAAATGTTTGCCCCGTTTTTGCTAACCTTTTGGTTACGGATTGAACCCGCGAGTCCGGGTCCGGATTGGGTACAATCATGCCCGTCCTTGGCCAATAGAGCGCTAGATGGGGCGTTTTAGGGGGAGCCGTTGAAAGGTTTCCTGCC
>DATBZY010000157.1:0-17646 GCA_036512915.1 Pseudolabrys sp.
TGCCGTGGCGACCATCGGTTCGGCGAACTACGTGATGTACACCCAGAACGACGGCGCCTGGGTGAAGAACGCCGCCGAAGAGGCGCAGATGGTAGACGCCATGCGCAAGGGTTCCGACCTCGTGGTCAAGAGCGAATCCGGTCGCGGCACCAAGACCACCGACACCTATTCGCTTAAAGGCATGGCGCAGGCGCTCGAGAAGGTGGCGGAGGAGTGCAAGTAGGGCGCCCGCACCCTATATTGTCGCCAACGCCGCGACGCGCGGATATGGCGACCTGATCTGATGACAACCACAGTCGAAATCGCTCCTGCCTCGGCGGCACCCTTCGTCGAGAAGACGCCGCGTGAGTGCTATGTCGCGCCCGAGAAGCCGTCGCTGATCGGGCTCTCTCGCGCGCAGCTTGCCGACGCGCTGGGCGAGGTCGGCGTGGGGCAAGTGCAACGCAAGATGCGCGTGCAGCAGCTCTGGCACTGGATCTATTTCCGCGGCTTCACCGAATTCGATCAGATGACCAGCCTGTCGAAGGACCTGCGCGCGACGCTGGCGGACAATTTCACTTTGGCGCGTCCCGAAGTGGTGGCCGAGCAGGTCTCGGTCGACGGCACCCGCAAATGGTTGCTGCGGCTGCCGGGCGAGGTGCAAGGCGAGCGGCCGCACGAGGTGGAATGCGTCTATATCCCCGACACCGAACGCGGCACCCTGTGCGTCTCCAGCCAGGTCGGCTGCACGCTCACCTGCTCGTTCTGCCACACCGGCACGCAGCGACTGGTGCGCAATCTCACTGCCGGCGAGATCGTCGGCCAAGTGATGGCGGCACGGGATCGACTGGGCGACTGGCCGGGCGGCACGCGCCCGACCGACGGCGTGATTCCGACGGGCGACCGCTGCGTGACCAACATCGTGATGATGGGCATGGGCGAGCCGCTCTACAATCTCGACGCAGTGCGCGACGCGCTGCTGATCGTCGCCGACGGCGAGGGCCTCACCATTTCCAAGCGCCGCATCACGCTGTCCACGTCCGGCGTGGTGCCGAACATCGAACGCGCCGGCGCCGAGATCGGCTGCATGCTGGCAGTGTCGCTGCACGCGGTGCGCGACGAGCTGCGCAACGAGCTGGTGCCGCTCAACCGCAAATATCCGATTGCCGAACTGCTGGAAGCCTGCCGTAATTATCCCGGCGTTTCCAACGCCAAGCGCATTACCTTCGAATACGTGATGCTCAAGGACGTCAACGATTCCATCGACGACGCCAAGGCGCTGGTGCGGCTGCTCAAGGGCATTCCGGCCAAGATCAATCTGATTCCGTTCAATCCCTGGCCCGGCAGCAAGTATGAATGCTCGGACTGGGAGCAGATCGAGAAGTTCTCGCAAGTGGTGTTCGATGCCGGCTACGCCTCGCCGGTGCGCACGCCGCGCGGCCGCGACATTCTGGCCGCCTGCGGCCAGCTCAAAAGCGCGACCGAGAAGCTATCCGCGCGCGAGCGCATGGCGCTGCGCGCCATGGCGATGGTGGATTAATGCTTGGCGCTCCTCGGCCGCATCATCGTCATCATCTTCGCGGTCATGCTGGCGAGCCTCGCCGCCGGCGTCGCCATCGCCATGGGCCTGCTCGGACCGGAATGGCACGGCTTCAGCGGCGACGTGGTCGAGCGCGCCAGCTTCGTGGTGCTGGTGTTCTTCGCCGCCAGCTTCACCGGCGCGGTCGGCCTGCTGCCGCTGGTGATCCTGATCGCCATCGCCGAGAGCTTCAAAATCCGCTCGCTGCTGGTGCACGCGCTGGCCGGCGCCGCGATGCTGGTGCTCGGCTATTACGGCAGCGGATTGTCGAACCG
This sequence comes from Pseudolabrys sp., assembly GCA_036512915.1. GTDB lineage: Bacteria > Pseudomonadota > Alphaproteobacteria > Rhizobiales > Xanthobacteraceae > Pseudolabrys. The sequence continues at coordinate 1,834 of DATBZY010000157.1, forward strand.
CTACGAGGAATCGATCGACCATCCGCCGCCGGCGATCTCGCGCGAGAGCGAAATCGCCGCGGCCGCTGGCGTGCTGTTCGGCCTCGTCTATTGGGAGATCGCCGGCCGCAAGGCGGGTGCTTGGCGCGAGCCGCGAGGCGTCTAGCGTTTGGCCCAGGCCAGCGCGGCTTCGAGCCGGTCGTTGCCCCAAAACAATTCGCCATCGGAGGCGACAAAGCTTGGCGCTCCAAAAATGCCGAGCTTGCGGGCTTCCTCGGTTTCCGCGCGCAGTCGGGATTTGATCTCGTCCGACTGCGAGAGTTGAAGCGCCGCGTTCGCGTCTTGACCAAGACCGATGAGAATTTCGGCAATCACGGTTTGATCGCCGATATTGCGTCCCGCGCCGAATTCGGCGCGATAGACCGCACGGCAATAATCCTCGCCCCAATCCTGCGCCAGGGCGACGTCGCGGCCAGTCCGTAAGGCCGGCATTCGTCTAGACTTCCCTTCGTCACCTCGCTCGGCTAGACCGACGCCGCATGAATCGTACCGGACTGATCATCGCGCTCGCGATCGCCGCCGTCGTCGGCTTGGCGTTCGGGCTCTATCCGCAGCTTGATCTGATGATTGCCGCGCCGTTCCACGCCATCTCGCGCGGCGGAAACAATTTCGGCATGCGCATCTATCCGCCGCTGATGCTGGCACGCGATGTCGGTCTTTGGATCGGGACCGTGCTGGTCGCGCCGGCGGTGGTCGCGCTTATCATCAAACTGATTTTGCCAAGACGGAAGCTTTTGGTGTCGGGCCGCGCGATTGTGTTCCTGATTGTGACGCTCGCTTTGGCGCCCGGCCTGTTGGTCAATGTCCTGCTCAAGGATCATTGGGGAAGGCCGCGGCCGATCGACGTGACGCAATTCGGCGGCGACCAGCATTTTGCCGCCTGGTGGGATCCGCGCGGCGACTGCCCGAACAACTGCTCGTTCGTGTCCGGCGACGTGGCCGGCGCGTTCTGGACGATCGCGCCGGCGGCGCTGGCGCCGCCGCAATGGCGTGCGCTCGCCTATGGCGCGGCATTGGCGCTGGGAGCCGGCATGGCCGCGGTGCGCATGATGGCGGGCGGGCATTTCGTCAGCGACACCATCTTCGCCGGCGTGTTCACGTTTTTAATCATCTGGATTGTACACGGCCTGATCTACCGCTGGCCGCGCACGCGGCTTTCCGATGAGGCGGTCGAGCGGGGAATCGAGCGCATCGCCATGCCGGGTTACGAGTTCATCGCCGGGTTGCTCGGCGGCAAGCGAACATCCAAATCTTGAAATCCAAGTCTTGAAATCCAAGTCTTGAACGTGTCGGTTCTCAAACGAAATCGCCGGGCTTTAAGGCCCGGCGACGATACTCAAACGATAACGATGAAGCGTCAGCGGTGCGCGCGCTGGTCGTGCGAGGGCTTCGCGCTTGTCTTCTTCTCCGGTTCGGATTTTTCCGCGCCCTTGACCGAGCGGCCGCCGTCGAGCTTGTCGGCGAACAGCGCGATGGTCTTGGCGTAAACCTCCGCCTTGTTCCACTCCTGGATCACGGCGAAGTTTGGCTGCCCCTGGCCCCAGCCCTGGCCGCGCTGCCAGCCGTGACTCCTGAGATAGTTGGCGGTGGAGGCGAGCACGTCGGGCGCGCTGCGAACCAGATCGGCACGTCCCCTGCCGTCGAAATTGACGGCATATTTCACGTAGGACGACGGCAGGAACTGGGTTTGGCCAATTTCGCCGGCCCAGCGCCTTTCATATCGGCCGAGGCCATGTCGCCGCGGTCGACGATGCGCAGCGCGTCGGCCAGCTCGGCCTGAAACTTATCGGTGCGGCAACAATCATAGGCGAGCGTCGCCACCGAGCGCACCACCGACATTTTGCCCTGGTTGACGCCGTAGTCGGTCTCTAGTCCCCAGATTGCGACCACGACCGCGCCCGGCACGCCGTATTGCTTCTCGATGCGTTTGATCGTTTCGCCATGCTGCTGCATCAGCTTGGCGCCCTTCACCAAACGATCGCGCGAGATCATGCGGCCGGAGAACTCTTCGAAGCTCTGCTTGAACACGCCCTGCCGCTTGTCGGCGGCGAGCACCTTGTCGTCGAGGGCGAGCCCATCGAGCGCGGCGAGGCCCTTGTTCGAGATGCCCTTGGAGGCGGCTTCCTTCTTGAAGTCGGCAATGAAGCTCTTGAAGCCGCCCTTGTGATTGCACTGCGCGGCCAGCGCCGGCGCGGCGGTGATGAGCACGGCGCCCGCGAAGGCGGCGGCGAAAGCGGCGTTAACTTTTGACATCGATCTGCCCCACTGATGATGGCCCGGTTGGGGCGTAGGTTTATCGGAGCGCGTTGTGACCGCCAGTATGATCGCGTGGTAAGCTTAATCGGCGTGGTTACGCTGCGATGACAGCGCCGGTTCGCGGGCTGCTAAAATCGGGGTGATTCGCGCGAGGAGGAGCCTGTGGCTGAAGCTGAAAACGGCATCAAACGGGTGTTGCAAATCAAGATGCGGGCGCTGGGCGAGCCGGGTCATGTCCTCGCCCTCATCCACAGTGCCTCGCCATTTTACAAGACGCTCGGTGGCGCGGGCTTTCGTGTGCTGCAAAACGTCGACGATCCGGCGCAGCTTCTTGTCGAGATTGAATATAAGGCCAACGCCGCGCTCGAGCTTAACCGACACAAAGTGGCGAGCGACCCGATGGTGCGCACCTTCCTGCAAGGCTGGCGCGCCATCCTGGCCGGCAACGCGGATGTGGATGTGTATCAGGACGTGACGAGGTAGGGGTCCTTAGTCTGGCGTCACCAGGCTTGACCCGGGCATCCATCTTGAGTTCAACACAGCGAACACGAATTTCGGGTACGGCTGACCCGGTCCGGCGATGGCAGAAAGAACGATGATGGTTCCGGTCGATAGCAAAAAATCCATCAAGAAAGTCGTACTCGCTTATTCCGGCGGGCTCGACACCTCGATCATCCTGAAGTGGCTGAAGACCACCTATGGCTGCGAGGTGGTGACCTTCACCGCCGATCTCGGCCAGGGCGAGGAACTGGGGCCGGCGCGCGAGAAGGCGCTGCGCGCCGGAATCAAGCCGGACAACATCTTCATCGAGGATCTGCGCGAGGAATTCGTCCGCGATTTCGTCTTCCCGATGTTCCGCGCCAACACCGTCTACGAGGGGCAATATCTGCTCGGCACCTCGATCGCACGTCCGCTGATCGCCAAGCGGCAGATCGAGATCGCGCGCAAGGTCGGCGCCGACGCGGTCTGTCACGGTGCCACCGGCAAGGGCAACGATCAGGTGCGCTTCGAGCTCGGCTATTACGCGCTCGAGCCGTCGATCAAGATCATCGCGCCGTGGCGCGAGTGGAGCTTCAAGGGCCGCGAGGAGCTGCTCGAATTCGCGCGCCAGCACCAGATCACCATTGCCAAGGACAAGGAGGGCGAGGCGCCATTCTCGGTCGACGCCAACCTGTTGCACTCGTCCTCGGAGGGCAAGGTGCTGGAGGATCCTGCCAAGGAGGCGCCGGCAATCGTCTATCAGCGCACCATCTCGCCGATGGAGGCGCCCGATAAGCCGACCGAAATCCGCATCGGCTTCGCCAAGGGCGACGCGGTCAGCATCGACGGTGAGAGGCTGTCGCCGGCGACGCTGCTCGCCAAGCTCAACCAGCTCGGCCACGACAACGGCATCGGCCGCATCGATCTGGTCGAGAACCGCTTCGTCGGCATGAAATCGCGCGGTGTCTACGAGACCCCCGGCGGAACCATTCTGCTCGCCGCCCATCGCGCCATCGAATCGATCACGCTCGACCGCGGTGCCGGCCATCTCAAGGACGAGCTGATGCCGCGCTACGCCGAGATGATTTACAACGGCTTCTGGTTTTCGCCCGAGCGCGAGATGCTACAGGCGCTGATCGACAAGTCGCAGGAAATGGTCGACGGCGAGGTGCGGCTCAAGCTCTACAAGGGCAACGTGATCGTCACCGGGCGCGAAAGCCCGGCCTCGCTCTATTCCTCGACGCTGGTGACCTTCGAAGACGACAAGGGCGCCTACGATCAGAAGGATGCCGAGGGCTTCATCAAGCTCAATGCGCTGCGGCTGCGTACGCTCGGGCAGCGGCGGCGCAAGCTCAAGCTCGACTGACCACAGTCTCGATGGCGTGGAAACATCCGATGGGCAGAAGCGCGGCAAGCGTGTGGTTGCTTTCGGCCCTTGGCTTGGTCGTTGGCTTGGCGCTCGCGGCCTGCGCGTCGGGCAGCAAAGAGCCGGAGCCGCCTCCAAATGTTTTTCCCCCCGATTACAAACAGGAAATCATCGATACGCTGACGCGTGTGCTCGATGATCCGACCAATGTGCGCGAGGGCTATATCAGCGAACCGGTCTTGCGCCCGGCCGGTAAGGAGGAGCGCTATACGGTCTGTGTCCGCTTCAATTCGCGTAACGTGATGCGCGAATACAGCGGAGCCAAGGACCGTATCGGCTATTTCTTTGGCGGTCACCTCAACCAGCTAATCGATGCGACCAAGGAGCAATGTGGCAATGCTCCCTACAAGCCGTTCCCCGAACTGGAAAAGCTTTGCCTCGGCAACAAATGCGAATAATGCCGCGCTGCCCGCTGGGAATCGCGCAACGCTAGTAATTGCCGTCACGTGTGGCCGCAGGCGCAGCGTCGGCCTGGATCATCTTCAGCTCCGGCACTAGCGCCACGTTGCGGCGCTTCTTGTCGGCGATCTCCGCGGTGACCTTTTGCAAGAACAGAAAGCGCTCGGGCGTGGTCGGATGCGTCTTGGCGGTATGGATACTTGCCGGGTCTTCCAGCGCCATCGCGCGCCAGACATCCTCGGCTCCGGAAATGTCATAGCCGGCGCGCGTCGCATAATAGGCGCCGACATAATCGGCCTCGCGTTCGAAAGCGACGCTAAACGCCTTCGCACCGGCCTGAAAGAAATGCCTGGTAAAGGTGCCGCCGGTATTCATGGTGGCGAGCCCAAAGGCGCCATCGACCAAAGCGCCGCCGAGCCCTCCGAGCAGGGCGTTCTGCAGTTTCTTGCCGTAATGACCCATGTTCACATGGGCGAGCTCATGACCGACGATCGTGGCGAGATCGGCATCGGTGCGCAACATTCGCAACAGACCTGATTGAATCACGATCTTCTTGGTGTCGGTGGCGGCGTTCGGCACCGGGTTGGTCTCGAGGGTGATGGGGATCGCGCAACCCATCACAGGTTTCAGCTCGAGCGTCTGCTCGACATCACCGCGCCGCAAGGCGACCTGTACCGGCTGCTCGCCGTTGCGCCGCAGGAAGCCGCCGATCCATCCAGACGTTTCGGTGACCGGAACCGGCTCGCCGTTGAACGCGGTGATCTCATCGCCCGTCACGATCCCGGCCGCAGCGGCCGGCGAGCCGTCCACAACCGAGATGACGGTCGGCCTGACCGAGGTCAGGTTCAGCGCCTCGGCGGCAAACGATCGGTACTTGCGGGGCAGGTTTTGCGGCGTGGCCGCATACAGGCCGATCTGCGCCGAGACCCATTCCTTGCAGTCGTCGCGATTGGCGGTGCGGAGGCGAAAGGCGACCGTGTCGAGCCGGTGCAGCTGCGCGTAGTAGTCCCGCAGCTGCGCTGTTTCCTGCTTGCGCCGCTCGGCGTCGACGTCGTCGGGCGCGAGCGCGGGAACATTCGTGCTGGGCCCGGCACAGGCCGCGCACAGCCACACGCTCGCAATCAAAACCGACCAGCGACGCCCACGCACCGGATTACGCCCGGGGCGTCAAGACTGCGCCAGCCATACAACCGGATCAAGCTTAAGTTGTAGGCCGCCCCTGCACACCTTTGCCGCAAGGCCGGCCGCTCAGGGCTATCGGTAGCCCTGCATGCAACCCAGTTCGTGATTTCGGCTGAGCAGCCTCAGACCTGCCGGTCGACCATCGCCTTCTTCAACACGGCGATTTCTTTCGCCGGATTGAGGCCCTTCGGGCAGGCTTTCGAGCAATTCATAATCGTGTGGCAGCGGAAGAGCCGGAACGGGTCCTCGAGATTGTCGAGCCGGTCGCCGGTCGCTTCGTCGCGGCTGTCCTGGACCCAGCGGTTGGCTTGCAGCAGCGCCGCTGGGCCGAGGTAGCGATCGGAATTCCACCAGTAGCTCGGGCACGAGGTCGAGCAGCACGCGCACAGGATGCATTCGTACATGCCGTCGAGCTTGGCGCGGTCTTCGTAGCTCTGCTTCCATTCCTTCTCGGGCGGCGGCGACACTGTCTTGAGCCAGGGCTCGATCGACGCATATTGCGCGTAGAAATTTTTCAGATCCGCCACCAGGTCCTTCACCACCGGCTGGTGCGGCAGCGGATAGATCTTCAGCGGTGCCTTGGCGTCGTCCATCGCCTTGGTGCAGGCAAGCGTATTAGTACCGTCGATGTTCATGGCGCAGGAGCCGCAGACGCCTTCGCGGCAGGAGCGGCGGAAGGTGAGGGTCGGATCGACGTTGTTCTTGATCCAGATCAGCGCGTCGAGGACCATCGGCCCGCAGTCGTCGCGATCGACATAGTAGGTGTCGATGCTCGGATTGGCGCCATCGTCCGGGCTCCAGCGATAGACACGGAATTCGGTCAAGTTCGTCGATTTCGGCGCGCGGGGCCAGGTCTTGCCTTGGGTGATCTTGGAATTTTTCGGCAGCGTGAATTCGACCATGTCAGCAATCCGCGTTTTGAGTAAGTAGACCTTTGCGTCAGTAGACGCGGGCTTTCGGCTCGATATAGGCGATGTCGTTGGTGAGCGTGAAAGCGTGCACCGGGCGATAGTCGATCTTCACTTTGCCCTTCTCGTCCATCCACGCCAGCGTGTGCTTCATCCAGTCCTTGTCGTCGCGCTTGGGGAAGTCCTCGCGCGCGTGGGCGCCGCGGCTTTCGGTGCGGTTCCGCGCCGAATCCATGGTGACGACCGCTTGCGCCATGAGGTTGTCGAGTTCGAGCGTCTCGATCAGGTCGGAATTCCAGATCAGCGAGCGGTCAGTGACGTGGATATCGGCCATGTTGGCATGGACGTCGTGGATCAGCTTGTGGCCTTCCTCCAGCACTTCCCCGGTGCGGAACACCGTGCAGTTGGTCTGCATCACCTTCTGCATATTGAGCCGCAGCTGCGCGGTCCGCGTGCCGCCGGAGGCGTGGCGGAACTTGTCGAGCCGCGCGAGCGTCTTGTCGGCGGAATCCTTCGGCAGGTCGGGCTGCCGGTCGCCGGGCGTGAGCAGTTCGGCGCAGCGCAGAGCGGCGGCGCGGCCGAACACCACCAAATCAATCAGCGAATTGGAACCGAGCCGGTTGGCGCCGTGCACCGACACGCAGGCCGCTTCGCCCAGCGCCATCAGGCCGGGCACCACGGTATCGGCATTGCCGTTCTTCTTGGTCAACGCCTCGCCGTGATAGTTCGTTGGGATTCCGCCCATGTTGTAGTGGGCGGTCGGCAACACCGGAATCGGCTCCCTGGCGATATCGACCCCCGAAAAGATTCGGGCCAAGTCCGCAATGCCCGGCAGCCGCTCATGCAGCACCTTGGGGTCGAGATGATCGAGGTGCAGGTAGATATGGTCCTTGTCCTTGCCGACCCCGCGCCCCTCGCGGATCTCAATGGTCATGGAACGCGAGACCACGTCGCGCGAGGCCAGATCCTTGGCGGACGGCGCGTAGCGCTCCATGAAACGCTCGCCTTCGGAGTTCACCAGATAGCCGCCTTCGCCGCGCGCGCCTTCGGTGATCAGACAGCCGGCGCCATAGATACCGGTCGGATGGAATTGCACGAATTCCATGTCCTGTAGCGGCAGGCCGGCGCGCAGCAGCATCGCATTGCCGTCGCCGGTTTGGGCGTGAGCGCCAGTGCAGGTGAAGTAGATACGGCCATAGCCGCCAGTGGCGATAATGACCATGTTGGCGCTGAAGCGGTGGATGGTGCCGTCGTCGAGATTGAGCGCGACCACGCCGCGGCAGCGGCCTTCGTCGTCCATGATCAGATCGATGGCAAAATATTCGATGTAGAACTCGGCCGAATGCCGCAGCGCCTGGCCGTACATCGTATGAAGCATGGCATGGCCGGTGCGGTCGGCGGCGGCGCAGGTGCGCTGCGCGGTGCCTTTGCCGAAATGCGTGGTCATGCCGCCGAACGGGCGCTGGTAGATCTTGCCGTCCTGCGCGCGCGAAAACGGCAGGCCCCAGTGCTCCAACTCGTAGACCGCGTTTGGCGCGTTGCGGCAGAGATATTCGATGGCGTCCTGGTCGCCGAGCCAGTCGGCGCCCTTGACGGTGTCGTACATGTGCCAGCGCCAGTCGTCCTCGCCCATATTGCCGAGCGCGGCGGCGATGCCGCCCTGGGCTGACACGGTGTGCGAACGGGTCGGGAATACCTTGCTGATGCAGGCGGTGCGCAGGCCGGCCTCGCTGCAACCGACCACGGCGCGCAGGCCCGAGCCGCCGGCGCCGATCACCACCACGTCGTAGCTGTGATCCTCGATCGGATAGGCGTCGCCGCTGATCGCGGGCGCGCCGTTCGATTTTTCGTTCTTCGCCATGGCTTAGACCCCGAACGAAAGCTTGAGAATGGCGAAGGCGGAGGCAAACCCGACGGCAAAGCAGAAAAACGTATTCGCCATCAGGCTCGCGAGCTTGAGCTTATCCTCGTGCACATAGTCGATGATGATCTCCTGCATGCCGATCCACATGTGATACGCCGTGTTGATGATGAACAGCAGCATGATGATCGCAACGATCGGCGACCCGAGAATTTGCACGGCCGCCGCGTGACTGCGTCCGAGCAGCGCGATAACGATGATCACCAGCGCGATGGTCAGCGGGACGGCGGCGACCGAGGTCACACGCTGATGCCAGAAATGTTTGGTGCCGGAACGGGCGGCGCCGAGCCCACGAACGCGGCGCGCCGGCGTGCTCATCTGAGCCCCCTTCATCGCGGGCCTCCCATGGCGAGATAGCCGACCACCCAGACGATGAGCGTGAGCGAGATCGAGCCGACCAGCGTCGCCAGCGCTAGCAACTCGCGCTCGGCCGGTTCGAATCCATGAATGGTGTCCCAGATCAGATGGCGGATGCCGCCGAGCATGTGATGCAGCAGCGCCCAAGTGTAACCGAACAGCACCAAGCGTCCGATCAGGCTGCCCATGAACCATTCGACATTGGCGTAGGCGTTGGGGCCGGAAGCTGCCGCGATCAGCCACCAGGCGAGCAGCAGGATGCCGAAATATAATGCGGCGCCGGAAATGCGATGAAAGCCGGACATTACGAATGTCAGCATCATCTTATAGACTTGCAAGTGCGGAGAGAGCGGACGCGGGCGTTGCGGTCCAGTCGTCGTTCCCGCCTCAAGCTCGGCCATCGTCATTCTCCAGAATGCTCAAAACCCGCCGCTTGATCGTATCGACGATCATGGCCGGTTCCTAATCAATGTCCGCCACAGCCGCAACGCACCTATCAGCGAAAATCCAAGCGTCCGCCGCCGAACGCGCCGCGGCCTTGCATGGCATGCTCGCCGGCGAGGGTCCGGGTAGACAACTTTACCTTGACCGGCGGCCATAACCGGGTACTTCATCAATTACGAAGCTTGAACCTGTAAATTGCGTGTTGCAATATGTGTTTTGCGTAGTCTGCCTTCGCGAAATAAGAAGGTAGCCGGCCCCATGCGCTTCGATTTCACCGATCTCAACCTGTTCCGCCACATCGTCGAGGCGGGCAGCATCACCCATGGCGCGGCGCGCTTGAATCTGGCGCTCGCCGCCGCCAGCACGCGCATCCGCAAGATGGAGCTGGCGTTCGGCACCGAACTGCTGGTGCGCGGGCGCCAGGGTGTCGCCCCGACGCAGGCCGGCCGCACGCTGCTGCAACATGCGCGCTCGATCCTGGCGCAGACCGAACGCTTGCAGGAGGATCTTAGCCCTTACGCGCGCGGGCTCGCCGGCCAGGTGCGGGTACTCTCCAACACCAATGCGCTCACCGAATTCCTGCCGGAGACGCTGAGTTCGTTCCTCACGGCCTATCCAGATATCAGCGTGGACCTCGAGGAGCGCCTGAGCGACGAGATCGTCGACCTGATGGCGGAAGGCAGCGCCGATATCGGTATCGTTGCCGGCACCGTCGATCATGCCGGCTTGCAAACCTTTCCGTTCCGCAGCGACCGCTTCGTGCTCGTCGTCGCGCGCAATCATCCGCTCGCCAGCCGCTCGCGCATCGGATTTGCCGAGGTGCTCGACTACGACATGGTGGGGCTCGATCGCGCCAGCGCGATTCAACGGTTTCTCGCCGACAAGGCCAACCGCATCGGCCGTCCGCTGCGGCTGCGCGTGCAGCTGCGCAGCTTCGACGCGATCTGCCGCCTGGTCGAATGCAATGTCGGCGTCGGCATCGTGCCGGAGACCACCGTGCAGCGGACGGCGCGCAATATGGCGATCAGCGCCGTTCACCTCACCGATTCCTGGGCGCTGCGTGAATTGACCATCTGCGTGCGCGACGTCGACGCGCTGCCGCCCTATGCGCGGCAACTGGTCGATCATCTGCGCTCGAGCGTCTGAACGGGCAAGCGGTCAGCGCGGCAGCAACACCCAGTAGTCGAGATCGAGGATCACGGCCGGATCGTATTCATCGCCGGTCTTGAACGGGAAATCCGCGCAACCGCGATCTTTGGTCGCGACGGTGCGCAGGCGCAGCGCGCCGACATCCTTGCGGCCGGGCAATTCCGCGCTGGCCAATACCTCGGACCAGGCGAACACCGTGCAGCCGGCAAATAGCGGCGCCACGTGCCGGCCGCCATTGATCGCCGCCACATGGAACGCGTTGCCGAGCCCGTTGAAGGTGAGCGCGCGCGCCAGCGAAATGGCATGGCCGCCATAGATCAGGCGGCGGCCGAAGCGGCCCTTGCTCTCGGCGAACTGGTTGAAATGGATGCGCGCGGTATTCTGGTAAAGCCGGGTGGCGATCTGGTGCTCGGCTTCTTCCACGGTGATGCCGTCGAGGTGGTCGATCCTTTCGCCGGTCTTGTAGTCACCGAAGCGGTGCGAACTGCCGGACAGCACCGTGTCGTAGGCCGCCGGACGAATCGGCGGGCAGGCGGCGCCGAGCTTTGCAACATCCACGCTCTTGGGCAGCTCGGGCACTTTTTCGTCCGGCGCGGGCGACCCCTCGGCGCGCTTGCGCACCATCACCCAGCGCACATAGTCGAGCACCGCGGCGCCGTCCTGGTCGAAGCCGCGCGAGCGCACATAGACGATGCCGGTCTTGCGGTTGGAGTTCTCCTTCAGCCCGATCACTTCCGACACCGAATGCAGCGTGTCGCCCGGATAGACGGCTTTGAGGAATCGGCAATCGGCATAGCCGAGATTGGCCACGGCATTGAGCGAGATATCCGGCACCGTTTTGCCGAACACCATGTGAAACACCAGCAGATCGTCGAGCGGCGCGCGTGGATAGCCGATGGCGCGCGCGAAGGCGTCGGACGATTGGACGGCAAAGCGCGCCCCGAACAGCCCGTTGTAAAGCGCCACGTCGCCGGTGGTGAGCGTGCGCGGCGTGGCGTGGCGAATCTCAAGGCCGAGGCGGAAATCCTCGAAGAAATTGCCCGGACTGGTTTTGGGCGCGGACCGTTCGCTCACTTAACTGGCTCCTTCATCCAAATCTGCCCGGCCCCGCCATTGTCACAAAACCGTGAGACGAACGCTAGGTTCGGACAACAGGAAACTGATGAGGACGTGTTTGGGCCCTGTGTTAGCGGATAACGCGCAAATCCAATCCAGAGGGAGCATACGTGATGAAAAAGAGCATTCTGCTTTCCGCCGTTCTGTCGACCGCGATCGTGGCCGGCCTCGCGATGGCGCCGGCGGCTTACGCCGACGACATGAAGAAGGACGCCATGGCCAAGGACAGCATGGCGAAGGATTCGATGAACAAGGACACGATGTCGAAGGACACCATGTCCAAGGATTCGATGAAAAAGGATGACGGCATGGCCAAGGACACTATGGCCAAGGACAACATGAAGAAGTGAGCTAGGACACGGTCGGGCGCGCGCATCCGCGGGCCCGACCGCGCCGTATACTGATTCGGGCATAGGCCGGCTAGGATGACGGAATAGGGTTGCCATGACCGCTGAAACCATGACCACGCCGTTCACCGTCGCAACCATTCACCCGGCCTGGGTGCGGGTCACCCATTGGATCAATGCGATTGCGGTTCTGGTGATGATCGGCTCGGGCTGGCAGATTTACGACGCCTCGCCGCTGTTCGGCTTCACCTTCCCCAAGGCCATCGCGCTCGGCAACTGGCTGGGCGGCGCACTGCTCTGGCATTTCGCCGCCATGTGGGTGTTTGTAATCAACGGCGTCGTCTATGTGACGCTCGGGCTCGTCACCGGCCGGTTCCGCCGCAAGCTGTTGCCGATCTATCCCAGCCAAGTGTTGGCCGACGCCAAGGCGGCGCTCAGCTTCAAGCTCTCGCACGAGGATATCTCGCACTACAACGCGGTGCAGAAGCTGCTTTATGCCGGCGTGATCCTGTGCGGCATCGTTATCGTGCTGTCGGGCATTTCGATCTGGAAACCGGTGCAGTTGCAGGAATTGACCGCGCTGTTCGGCGGCTACGATTTCGCCCGCTACGTGCATTTCTTCGCCATGGCAGCGATCGTCGGCTTCCTGGTCGTGCATGTGGCGCTGGCGCTGATCGTGCCGAAAAACCTGCGCGCCATGGTCATCGGTCATTAGGAGGACAAACATGCGCCAACGCAAAATCATTCCCGGCGTCGATCCCAGGCTGCTGCTCAAGGACGCCGCCAAGCTGATGCCGGACGCCAGCCGGCGCGGTTTTTTGCGCGGCGCGGCCAGCTTGGGCGCGCTCACATTGCTCACCGGCTGCGACATCATCGATGGCGACACCGCGGAGGGTGTGCTGCGCAAGGTTTCCGCCTTCAACGATCGCGCGCAGGCGGCGCTGTTCAGCCCGAGCAAACTGGCGCCGACTTATCCCGAAAGCGCCATCACCCGGCCGTTCCCGTTCAACGCCTATTACGACGAGGACGAGGCGCCGGAAGTGGACGGCAAGACTTACAAGCTCGAAGTCGCCGGCTTGGTCGACAACAAGAAGCCGTGGACGCTCGATGAACTGCACGCGCTGCCGCAAGTCTCGCAGATCACGCGGCATGTCTGCGTCGAAGGCTGGAGCGCCATCGGCTCCTGGCAGGGCACGCCGCTGTTGGAATTCCTCACGCGCATCGGCGCCGACACCCGCGCCAAATATGTCTGGTTCAAATGCGCCGAGGGCTACACCAACACCATCGACATGCCGACCGCGCTGCATCCGCAGACGCAGATGACGTTCAAATACGACAACAAGATTTTGCCGCGCGCCTACGGCTTCCCGATGAAAATCCGCATGCCCACCAAGCTCGGCTTCAAGCAGCCGAAATACGTGGTGGCGATGGAAGTCACCAACAGCGACAAGGGCGGTTATTGGGAAAACCAGGGCTACAACTGGTTCAGCGGGTTATAGCGCCTTCTCGCCTTGCCAAGCGCGACGCGGAGCTTTAGCACTCCGCGCAGTCCAGTAACGGCGAGGCGTAAAAAATGGCGACCCACAATCTGCTTCTTCTCCCCGGCGACGGTATCGGCCCCGAAGTGATGGCTGAGGTGAAGCGCGTCATCGACTTCTTCAACAAAAAGGGCCCGGACAAGTTCACCACCGAGGAAGCCCTGGCCGGCGGCTGCTGCTACGACGCCCACGGGGTCGCCATCACCGACGCCACCATGGCGAAGGCCACGGCCGCCGACGCCGTCATCTTCGGCGCGGTCGGCGGGCCGAAATGGGACAAGGTGGCCTATGACGTGCGCCCCGAGGCCGGCCTGCTGCGCCTGCGCAAGGATCTCGCGCTCTACGCCAACCTGCGTCCCGCGGTGACCTATCCCGCGCTCGCCGACGCCTCCTCGCTCAAGCGCGAGCTGGTCGAAGGCCTCGACATCATGATCCTGCGCGAGCTGACCGGCGGCGTGTATTTCGGCGAGCCCAAGACCATCACCGATCTCGGCAACGGCCAGAAGCGCGCCATCGATACCCAAGTCTACGACACCTACGAGATCGAGCGCATCGGGCGCGTGGCTTTCGAGCTGGCCCGCAAGCGGCGCAACAAGGTCACCTCGATGGACAAGCGCAACGTCATGAAGTCGGGCGTGCTCTGGAACGAGGTGATGACGGCGCTGCACGCGCGCGAATACAAGGACGTGCAGCTCGAGCACATGCTGGCGGACGCCGGCGGCATGCAGCTGGTGCGCAACCCGAAGCAGTTCGACGTGATCGTCACCGACAATCTGTTCGGCGACATGCTGTCCGATGTCGCCTCGATGCTCACCGGTTCGCTCGGGATGCTGGCCTCGGCCTCGCTCGGCGAGATCGATCCCAAGACAAAAAAGCGCAAGGCGCTCTATGAGCCGGTGCATGGCTCGGCGCCCGACATCGCCGGCAAGGGCATCGCCAACCCGATCGCCATGATCGCCTCGTTCGGCATGGCGCTGCGCTATTCGTTCGACCTCGGCAAGCAGGCCGACATGATCGACCAAGCGATTGCCGCCACGCTCGCCAAGGGCCTGCGCACCGCCGACATTAAGTCGGGGGGCTCGAAGGTCGTCAGCACGGTTGAGATGGGCTCGGCGATCCTGGCCGAACTGGAGCAGCTTGCGGGCTAAGTGCCTCGCGCAAATCACAGCGCTCAAAATAAAAACGCGGCCAATCGGCCGCGTTTTCTTATTCAGGATCGTCGCGTTCGCTCGGCGCGCTAGAACCTCAGAAACGGATTGTTCTTGCTCGGCAGGTCGAACGCGCCCGGCAGCGCCGATTGGTTGCCGCCGAAGGTGGTGTTGTCGAGCACGCCCGACGCCTTATGGTTCGGCAGGATCGCGTAATCACGATCGTTGCGGTCGCCCGGCATCACTTCGGTGCCCGGATCGAGATAGGACCGCTTCTGAATGATGACGCGGGTGCGCGTGCGCCCGTCCTCGTTCCGGCTGGTGAACACCGTGTGCCCGCGGCCATTGACGATCACCACGCGTTTCTTCTTCGGCGCGGCGTCGGCCGGCAGGGCCAACAGGCCGATGGCGGCGGCAGCGGCAAACGCGGTGGCAACGACTCTAAAGCGCATGAATTCCTCGCCGGTGGCTCTATGTTGCAACGCAGTCTAGAAGGTTTCGGTTCGCCGCGACAGGGCCTGATCACAGGCAATTCTTAGGGAAATTCATTAAAAAAGGCCCCGCCAGCGCGGCGGGGCCTATTTTCCGCGTTATGAGCGAATTTGGGCGCGGCTCAACCGCCGTAGTTCTTGGCGAGGTACTCCTTGATCGCTTTGGCATCGGCCGCGTCGATCGGCGCCTTTAGCGCGTTGATCATCTTGTTGACGGCGGCATCCCAACCGGCCGCATTCAGGAACGGCGAGTTCATCGGGATGTAGGCGAGGGTGTGGCAGGCCGCACAGTTGGCTTCCACCTTGTCGAGCCCGGGGCCCGGCTTCAGCTTGATCACCTGCTCGTCGGCGAGTGCCGGCGACGCGATGAGAGCGGCGACAAGTGCAATGACGAATTTCTGCATGGTGCCCCCTCTCACGCCGTCAGCGTGATGTTTTGCATGACGTTGTTGTGATAGCCGGCCGGGTTGAAGATCAACTCGCTGGTCTGACTCTGGCCGAGCTTATTGGTGGCGTTGACCATCACCGAGTTCTTGCCCTTCTTGGCGGAGAGCTCGAAGCTCCACGGCCGGAACGCGAAGCGGCCGATGTCCTGACCCAGCGTCGCGGTGC
>DATBZY010000158.1:0-9835 GCA_036512915.1 Pseudolabrys sp.
TCGTCGCCCGGCACGGCTATCGTACCCCAGCTCAGGTGCGAGCCGATCAATCCCGGGTTGATCAGACAGTCACAACCGACCTATCATTGGCCGCCTGAATAAGCTCAGCCGGGTGTCTCAAAACCGGGCCGCAGTACAGACTGCTTCGTAGTAGTGATGAAGCGGGGTAATTCCCGTGGAGCGAAGGGGGTGGGTTATCGCCGTTGAGTTGGGCCAACTGGGTCAAACCGGGAGGAGCCTGACGTTTCAGCGGAAGGCGGCAGCCTTCGTGCGATGGCACGAGCCGGATGATGCGAGAGTATCACGTCCGGAATCTGTGAGAGGCTCGGGGCGAAATTCCTCGGGCCTACTCGGCATTCGCGACATTTTCGCGATGCCCGCGCCGTGTCCGCTTTACTATCACCTTGGAATAAATTGTAGCGACCGTCAGCCAGATCATCGACCAACTTGAGGCAACTCTCAAAAAATAGAATGTGCGCCCGCGACTGTCGGGGCGGATTTTCATCAGGATTATAATCGCCCGACATGGGCCAACCTCTTAGGTTGGCACCTGCCTACGTAACTACAGCGCTACAGCGCAAACCCATCAAACCGCAGCTTCTCGATGGCGTCTTTCATTGCCTCGACTGATGACCCGTGAACATATCCGGCTCCGGCTGAGTTGTCGGCGTGTCCACAAAGATCATCCTGCATTGAACGCGGCACACCGGCCCGTGCCAGCCCGGTTTTGAAAGTGTGCCGGAATGAGTGCCAGCGTTTACGGCTATCGACTATTCCGACCTTGGGCAAATACGTATTTATGAAACGCCTGGGAATAAATCGAGGAAAATAGTGATTGAGGGTCACCCTGCCGGTTGAAGCAGCGAGTTTTTTGGACTGGACGCCCTGTTCATACCATTCCTGAAATAAATGGCTTTTGCCGCTGTTACGCAGAGAGGCGACCCTTTTTTCTAGGCCGTGCGCAAGGATAGTACTATGCGCCGGGATCAATCTTTGGGATCCTGCGTTTTTGGTTTCCTCCTCAACTGCGAAAACGAGAACGCCGCGTTCGGTGCGAATGCTGTTTAATTGCATTTGAGCAAGTTCGCTCGCACGCATACCGCTGAACAGAGAAATTATCATAGCCCACTGCATTTCATTGAATGGCGTTGATGTGTTGAAATGTTTGGGATTAAAAAGTCGAATTAGGTCGTCAGGCGAGAAATTTACACGCGGCCGCTCGCTTTTTTTGATTGCGTCCACCTTAATCCCGGTTGCTGGATTATCCGGAATGATTTCGCTGCGAACGCACCAGTTCAAAATTGAGTGAAGTCGGGCGAGATATTTGTCGTTGATCGTTCGAGTGCTTAGGGTGGGGTAAGATTTTGCACGCGCTTTATTGGCTTTAACAGCATCCGGCAGTGTCGTGCCTGGAAAACGCTTGACGTAATTTGCGGGAGTTTCTGACAGGGCGCGCTTGAAAGCATGTATGTCTTGCTTGGTGATTCGGCAGACTTGCCGATCCTCCTCTAAAAATTCTTCGAACATCCGAACGGTGACAAAAAATTCGTGGTTCGTGCTAAGGCTTGCTCCGCGTTCCGCGCTGTTGCAGAGGTCGGGTCTGCTGTCTTGATTAAAAGTGGGGTGGTGGGCTTGCCCGTGTAGTCACCTTCATCTCGTTCTACCGCTCGCGAAAGCGATTCTAATTCTGCGGTGGCAACTGCCCGTGCAATTTCGCGCCATTCGGGGGAGCCCGGCATGGCGGTAGTATTTCGATTGGTTTCAAATTTTAGCAGAATGTAGCCGACGGTCTTTTGCAATTCGTGGTTAGAAGCCGCACCGCTGACGGCGCGCCTGAGTTGAGCAACATAGTCCTCTTCGAAAAAGCCTTGCGCGTAACGATTGTCAAAATTTCGTAATTCGTCATCGAACGACATTTGATCCGCATAGTGTGCAAGCGCCATTTCGCGTGCGGAAAGAGTTCTGCCTTTCCGTGGCCGAGGGGTTTGCGTTGTTTTCGCTTCGCTTTGTGATGCTTCCAGCGTTTCCTGCATCCGGTGAACGGCGCCAGGGAGTCGCCTGAGAGCTTCGCTACGTCCCGCGCCTAGCGCTTCCAAAAGCTCATTTTTGCCGACAATGGAGCGTAACTTCTCTGGCACGCCGCGACGCGCGTAATAGCGTCCCGCTCGCAAAAGAAGGCGTCGGACTTTGGCTGCCATTTTAAATCACCAACCTCTATTTTGTGCATCACTTTGTAGCAGAGAAATGGAAGATAGATATGTAAATACAGTAGGTTATTGATATTCAATGTGTTAAGTATCGGTTGGTGCTGAGTCCCGGCGTCCGCACCAATGCAACCAAAACGGCATGTTCCGGATTGTCATAGTGATGACCGATAGCAGAAAATTCCAGCGTATCGTCGCGGCGGCACTGTTGGCGGCATCGCTTGCCGGCTGCACCACGTCCGGTGGCACGTCAGACGATATGGTCGGCCGCTTCCTGGTCGCACCCGACAAGTTCGTGTTCTACAACTGTGAGCAACTCGCCGCGGCGGCCAAGTCGACGACCGCGCGCACAAAGGAGTTGGAACGGCTGATGGAGAAAGCCGGTCCGGGGGCGGACGGGCGCCTGGTCAGCGCGGTCGCTTATCGGCCGGAATATCTCGAGCGGCGCGGCGATATGTATGAATTGCGCAATGCCGCCATCGCCAAGAATTGCAAATTCGTGCCGGGCGCGGAAAATACCGGGGGCCGGGCGAGCAGCGGCGCCGTGCGTTGACGGCGCTGGCCGTCGGCATCGCCGCCAAATAGGCTAGTGGAACTTTTCCCGAGCGGCGCGATTATTGCAGCACTTACAGCAGTGAGACAGCGCCACGCATGTGGCAACAAACGGGGGCGGTCATGGGCATTAGCGTCATAATCAGCATTCTCATTACGTTTCTTGTCATCATCCTGGTGCTCTATCTGATCAATATGCTGCCGATCGACGGCCGCGCCAAGCAGATCGTGCGCATCATCGTCATCATCATCGGCGTATTGTCGCTGCTGAAATATCTGGCGATTTACTAATCGCGCCGGATCACGACCAGGGAGCCATCGCTAAGACCCGCGGCGATCGCCGGCGGCCCTGATTGGGCCGCGACCAGCGCGAGATTCGTCACCGCCTTGGCCGGCAGCGTAATGCTGGCAATCTCACGCGCCGTCGGTGCAAACGAGATGATGCGCAGGCGGCTGCGGTCGAGCGAGGGTAGGGCCAGATCCATGATGCCGTCGCCGTCGAAATCGGCGCTGGCGCTCATGTTCAGCGCGCGCGTGCCGGCGATGTGATTGGCGGCGTCGGAAAGCTCGGCGGTCTTGCGCAAGCGCTTATCAGCCCAAGTCCACAATTCGAGACTGCCCAGCACATGCGGCATGCGCACCAGCGCGATGTCGATCTTGCCGTCGCCGTTGAAATCGGCAATGCCCGCGGGATTGAGCCAAGCGTGCGGCTGGCCTATCGGTGGCGTCTCGCCGACGATTTCGTATTTGCCGTTGCGCTCGGCGATCACCGCCAGGCTGGAGCCGCGCTTGAGATAGGATTTCACCACCACGATCTCGTCGTGCCCGTCGCCGTCGAGATCGGCGAGGCGCGGCTCGAGGTCTTCGAACACGGCATCGTCCTTGAGCCGGACGGTTTGCCGCTTGCCGTCGCGGGTCTCGATCACCAGGCTGCCGGCCTCGATGGCATCGCCGAGAATGCCGTGATCGTAGCGGGTGGTCGGCTCGGCGAGCCAGGCGCGCGCGATGTCGCGGGTACCGGTGGCGACGCTAGCGTCCGGCAGCGCGCCCTCGGGCCGTTGAACTTTTGCCGGCGCGCCGATGAAGTCGAGCTTGGCATGCGCGTCCGCCAGCACGATGCGATACCAGAGCCCGCCGGCATTGACTTGGGTCTTGCCGTCGATCGTCTCGATCGCCGTGACGCGGGCCGGCGTATCGACGCGTTGTACGCGCCATTCGGCGGGCTGGCTGGCGCTGGCGGTAGCCCACGCGGATACGGCGAGACAAACGAGCAAGGGGCGGCGCATACGAGGGGTCCTTTGAGGGCGCATGATCTTTTCCGAAAACCGGTCCCCACTTTTCGGGGTCATGCGCTACAGTCTCACGCCGCGCAGCCGCAGCGCATTGCCAACGACGCTGACGGAAGACAGCGCCATTGCCGCGGCGGCGATGATCGGCGACAGCAGCAAGCCGAAGGCGGGATATAGCACGCCGGCGGCGATCGGCACCCCGGCGGAGTTATAGATGAAGGCGAAGAACAGGTTTTGCCGGATATTGCGCATCACCGCGGCCGACAGCGCGCGCGCCTTCACGATGCCGGTGAGGTCGCCCTTGAGCAAGGTGATGCCGGCGCTCTCGATCGCCACATCCGAGCCGGTGCCCATGGCAATGCCGACCTCGGCGGCGGCCAGTGCCGGCGCGTCGTTGACGCCGTCGCCGGCCATGGCGACGACGCGGCCTTCGCGCCGCAGCTTCTCGATCACCGCGCTTTTCTGATCGGGCAGCACCTCGGCCTCGACCTCGGTGATGCCGAGGCGCTTGGCGACGGCGAGCGCGGTGGTGCGGTTGTCGCCAGTGAGCATCACCACGCGGATGCCTTCGGCGGACAATGCCCGCAACGCTTCCGGCGTGGTGGCCTTGACCGGGTCGGCGATGGCGATAACGCCGGCGAGCTTGCCGTTAACGGCCAGAAAGATCGCGGTGGCGCCGTCGGTCCGCAAACGCTCGGCCTCGTCGGCAAGCGCCGCTGGATCGATGTTGAGCTCGGCGAGGAATTTGGCATTGCCGAGCGCCAGCCGCTTGCCCTCGACCATGCCGATCACGCCTTTGCCCGCCGGCGCATCGAAGCCGCGCACAACGCCAAGTTCGATTCCGCGGCCGGCAGCCGCGGCGACGATCGCCGCCGCCAAGGGATGCTCGCTGCCGCGCTCGACGCTGGCCGCAAGCCGCAGCACCTGCGCCTCGTCGAAGCCGGGCAAGGCCACGACCGCGACCACCTTCGGCTTGCCTTCGGTGAGCGTGCCGGTCTTGTCCACCACCAGTGTGTCGATCTTTTCCATCCGCTCCAACGCCTCTGCATTCTTGATCAGCACACCGGCCTGTGCGCCGCGGCCGACGCCGACCATGATCGACATAGGCGTGGCCAGCCCGAGCGCGCACGGGCAGGCGATGATCAGCACGCTCACTGCCGCGACCAGGCCATAGGCGAAACGCGGCTCCGGCCCGAATGTCGCCCAGGCGGCGAACGCGATGAGCGCCACCGCGATCACCGCCGGCACGAACCAACCGGCGACCTGGTCGGCCAGCCGTTGGATCGGCGCGCGGCTTCTTTGCGCGGTCGCCACCATCTGCACGATTTGAGACAGAAGGGTGTCGCGGCCGACCTTGTCGGCGCGCATCACGAAGCTGCCGCTCATGTTGAGCGTGCCGCCGATCACGCGGGCATCCTTGTCCTTGTCCTTGGTCACCGGCATGGATTCGCCGGTCACCATCGATTCATCGAGCGAGGAATGGCCTTCCAGCACGATGCCGTCCACCGGCACCTTGTCGCCGGGGCGCACGCGCAGGCGGTCGCCGACATTGATGACGTCGAGCGAAACCTCTTCGTCGGTCCGATCGTCCTTGACGCGGCGCGCGGTCTTCGGCGCGAGGTCGAGCAGCGCGCGGATCGCGCCGGAGGTCGCCTCGCGCGCGCGCAGTTCCAGCACCTGCCCGAGCAGGACCAGCACGGTGATGACGGCAGCGGCCTCGAAATAGACCGCGACTGCGCCGCCATGGCTGCGGAAATTGTTCGGGAATACTCCCGGCGCCAGCGTGCCGATGACGCTGTAGACATAGGCGACGCCGGTGCCCATGCCGATCAGCGTGAACATGTTGAGATTGCGCGTGAGCAGAGATTGGTAGCCGCGCACGAAGAAAGGCCAACCGGCCCACAGTACCACCGGCGTCGCGAAAGCGAATTGAACGTAATTCGAAAGGGTCGGATCGACCCAGTTATGCGCCCCCACGAAATGGACGCCCATCTCCAGCACCATCACCGGCAGTGCCAGCACGAGGCCGATCCAGAACCGCCGCGTCATGTCAGTGAGTTCGGGATTGGGGCCGGTGTCGGCGGCGGGCATCTCCGGTTCCAGCGCCATGCCGCAGATCGGGCAGGAGCCTGGCCCGGCTTGCCGAATCTCCGGATGCATTGGGCAGGTGTAGGTCGCGCCTTTCATGACGGGCGCGGGTTCGCGGGTGCCGAGATATTTATGCGGATCGGCGGCGAACTTGGTGCGGCAGCCGGCGGAGCAGAAATAGTACGTATGTCCGCGATGTTCGGCGCGGTGCTTGGCGGTGTGCGGATCGACGGTCATGCCGCAGACCGGATCGATGACGCCGCCTTCGGCCGGGACGGCGTGAGGGTGATGATGGTCGGCGGTCATGCTCATGTGGCCTCTTGTCTTCGATACCCCTGGGGGGTATATAGCGCTCATGCCCAAGGACAGCAAGGCTTCGACGCTCAAGCGGCTCGTCCGCATCGAAGGCCAGGTGCGCGGGCTCGCCCGCATGGTCAAGGACGAGCGTTATTGCATCGACATCGTGACGCAGATCGCCGCGGTGCGCGCGGCGCTACGGCGGGTCGAGGTGGAAATCCTGCGCGACCACGTCGCGCATTGCGTCGAGCACGCCATTACCAGCGGCGACAAGGCCGATCAGCGGCGCAAGGTCGCCGAATTGATGGACGTCATGGGCCGCGCTGCGCGCTAGGGGCGATTTTGTGCCATGCGCTAGCGCGTCGAACAACCGAACAAGGTGTAAGCCGGGCAGGTGCCGAACACGGCGGTCAGGATCGGCAGCGCGCCGATCCAACCAACCCAATTCCAACTGGTACCCGGGGCGAGATAGCCCGAGGCGAACGCGATCAGCGCAAGGCCGACAACGATGCGCGCAAGGCGATCGAACGTTCCGACATTGGCGGACATGGCGAGCTCCATTTCAACCACTGGTAGTAGAGCAGCCTAGTTCTGCGTAAAAATGACAATTTGATCGAGATCAACTCCCGCGTGCGGGGCAACGTTGCTGTCGTCCCGGCCTTCGCGGGGACGACAGCTGCGCAATGGCGCGATGTTATCCGTATCGTTTGCGCGCCAGCGTCGCCCCGGCGCCGAGCGCCGCCAGCTTGGCGGTGGCGATGTCGCGCCGCATTGGCGCCATACCGCAATTGGTGCAGGCGACGATGCGCTCCTTAGGGACAAACTTCATGACCTCGCCGATCACGCCGGCGACCTGCTCGGGCGTCTCGATTTCGTCGCTCGCCACATCGATGACGCCGACCAGCACGTCCTTGCCGTCGAGCAGCGACAACAGCCGCAGCGGCACGCGCAAATTGATGCATTCCACCGACACCTGGCCGCTGCGGCTCGTCGTCAGTGCGGGAAAAATGATTTCGTATTGCTTCCACTCGCCGCCGAGGCTGTTCTTCCAGTCGATATTGGCCTTGATGCCGTAGCCGTAACAGATGTGCACGGCGGTGGTGCATTTGAGGCCGTCGATGGCGCGATGGAGCGCCTCGATGCCCCAGCCGGCGACCTCGTCCATGAATACGTTGAAGGCCGGCTCGCCGAACTGGATGACGTCGACGCCGTCGGCTTCCAGCGCGCGCGCTTCCCGGTTCAACAGCCCGGCGAAAGCCATCGCCATCTTTACCTTGTCGCCGTAATGGGCGTCGGCGATGGTGTCGGAAATCGTCATCGGCCCTGGCAGCGTGATCTTCAATTTGCGTTTGGTATGGGCGCGGGCGTGGCGCGCTTCTTCCCTGTGCACGCGGCCCTTGAGCCGCAGTTCGCCGCGCACCACCGGCACCATGGCTTTGTAGCGGTCGGCGCGGATGCCCATCTCGACCTTGTGCGCGAAATCGATGCCGTCGACGAATTCCAGGAAGCCGTGCACGAAATGCTGGCGCGACTGCTCGCCGTCGCAGACGATGTCGATGCCGGCGTCTTCCTGCAGCTTGATCGCGAGCAGCGTGGCGTCGAGCTTTGCGGCCGCGAGATCGTCGCCTTGCAGGCGCCATTGCGGCCACAGCTTATTCGGCTCGGCAAGCCAGGACGGCTTCGGGAGGCTGCCGGCGACGGTCGAAGGAAACATCATAACGGCTGGCTCGGGCTCGGGACGAATTCGGGTGGTCGCCAATCATAGAGCCAGTCGTAGCGCGCGCGTAGCTTTTCTCCGCCCATCACCCGCATGGCGAGATTGCGGATGAGCGCTTCCGGGCCGCTCATCCCATAGATGCGGGCCTGGCGGCGCGAGGCCTGTTGGGCGCGCTCGGTACGCAGGCGGCGGGCGCCCTCATAGCCGCGCAGCGCGTCTGCCGGATCGTCGAGATACTTGCCGAGCATATCGGCGAGCACCGCGGCATCCTCGATCGCCATGCCGGCACCTTGCGCGAGAAACGGCAGCATCGGGTGGGCGGCATCCCCGATCAGCGTCACCACGCCCACGCCGCCGCGAAACGCGCTGCTGCGATCGTACAGCGCCCACTTGAGCCACTGATCGGGGATAGCGATCAGCGCGCGTGCTTTTTCGGCCCAAGACCAGCGCGCGAAATGACGCAGGATCTCGGCGCGCTCGGCGGCGGCCGACCAGCCGGTCTCGTTCCATTCGTCATGCACGATGCCGACGATGTTGATCAGCCGTCCCGCCTTCACCGGATAGTGCACGAGATGGGCGTCGAGCCCGAGCCACAGATGCACCAGCGGCTCGCGAAATTCCGGCGGCACGGCCTCGGCCGGCACCAGTGCGCGCCAGGCGGTGCGATGGGCAAAGCGTGGCTTGCGCTGTAGCCGCAATTGCGCGCTCACGTTCGACCAGATGCCGTCGGCGCCGATCAGCGCGACGCCGCGCTCGTCCATGACTTGCTGGCCGCGGCGGCCCTGCACGGTGACGCCGTTGACGTGCGCTGCGAAATCGTCGACCCGGATGCCGAACTTGAGCACGACGTCCTGCGCGGTCTGCGCGGCGGCGGCGAGAGCCGCTTGCAGGTCGCCGCGATGGATCGTCCAGTAGGGCGCGCCATAGCGGCGTTCGGCCTCGCTGCCAAACGGAATGCGCACGATCTCGCGGCCCGAGCCGCCCGCCATCACGCGGATTGCTTGCGGCGTCATCACCGACGGCGCCAGCCGCTCGCGCAGGCCGAGTCCGATCAGCACGCGGGTGGCATTGGGCGAAAGCTGGATGCCGGCGCCGACCTCTTCGAGTTTGGCGGCCTGCTCGAGAACGGTTACCCGCAAGCCGGCGCGCGCTAGCGCCAGTGCCGATGTCAGCCCCGCAATGCCGGCGCCGGCGACGATGACATGACGCGCGGACGCCAAGGCTCAAAGCTCCAAATTGATCAGGCGGCGGCGGTTAGCGGCAACGCGCAGGACGGCGGCCGTGCCGCGTGCGGATCGAGCGAGGGGTCGAGCCGGTATAGCGTCGAGCAATAGGGACAGATGATCTCGTTGGCGTCGCCCATGTCGAGAAACACGTGCGGATGATCTAATGGGGGGGTGGCGCCCACACACATGAATTCCTTGGCGCCGATCTCGATCACCGGCACGCCTGGATCGTTGTGGAAATGGGGGACGACATGTTCCGCCATGGGAGGTCCTCTTAAAGCTAACGCGCGACGCGATTGCAGGCGCACCATAGCGAGGCGGCCGCGCCATGCCTAGGTGTCAGTCATTGTAAATCTTGCGTCAAAGGCGGTCGGCAACACCGTTGAATCGAAAGAGTTATCTTCTCAGGAGCGGAACCGCATTAGGGTTATCCCCAGTCTACGATTCTATACCCCGTTCACG
>DATBZY010000159.1:0-3143 GCA_036512915.1 Pseudolabrys sp.
GTGTTCATCGAGAAATTCATCACCGATCCGCGTCATATCGAGATCCAGGTGCTGGGCGACAAGCACGGCGATGTCATTTATCTCGGCGAGCGCGAATGCTCGATCCAGCGCCGCAATCAGAAAGTGGTCGAAGAGGCACCGAGCCCGCTGCTCGACGCGGCCACGCGCAAGAAGATGGGCGAGCAGGCGGTCGCACTTTCAAAAGCCGTCGGTTACGACAGCGCCGGCACCGTGGAATTCGTCGCCGGACAAGACAAGAGCTTCTATTTCCTGGAGATGAACACGCGGCTGCAGGTCGAGCATCCGGTGACCGAGCTCGTCACCGGCATCGATCTGGTCGAGCAGATGATCCGAAGTGCTGCCGGCGAGAAGCTGTCGCTCACGCAAAACGACGTGAAGCTTTCCGGCTGGGCGGTGGAAACCCGCGTCTATGCTGAAGACCCATACCGCAATTTCCTGCCGTCCACCGGACGGATCACACGCTATCGTCCGCCGTCAGAGCGCAGCGCCAACGGCGTCACTGTGCGCAATGATACCGGCGTCTATGAGGGCGGCGAGATTTCGCTCTACTACGACCCGATGATCGCCAAGCTCGTCACCCATGCGCCGAAGCGCGCGCAGGCGATCGAGGCACAGGCCGACGCGCTCGATGCTTTCGTCATCGACGGCATCCGCCACAACATTCCTTTCCTGGCGGCGGTGATGGCGCATCCGCGCTGGCGCGCGGGCAAACTCTCAACCGGCTTCATCGCCGAGGAATTTCCCGACGGCTTCCACCCGATCGCGCCGGAGGGCGAGCAGGCCGCAGTGCTCGCGTCGGTCGCGGCCAGCATCGATCACGTGCTGGGCGAGCGCAAGCGCCGCATCTCGGGCCAGATGAACGGGCGCAACGTCATGCGCGAAAGCCAGCGTGCGGTGTGGCTTGGTGGTCACGAGTACCGGCTGGAGGTGAAGCGCGAGAACGGCGTCATCGAGGTGCGCTTTCCGGTGAAAGGCAAGGCCGGGCTGCGGCACCTGCTGTCGGACTGGAAGCCGGGCGATCCGATATGGACCGGTACCATGAATAGCCATCCGGCCACGGTGCAGGTGCGCAGCCTTCGCAACGGCTTCGCGCTGGCCTACCGCGGTGTCGAGACCAAGGCCTTCGTCTATACCGAGCGCGAGGCGGGTTACGCGCGGCTGATGCTGGTGAAAATGGCGGCGGATACGGGAAAGCTAGTGCTCTGCCCGATGCCGGGGCTGGTGATGTCGATCGCGGTCAAGGAAGGGCAGGAGGTCAAGGCCGGCGAGACCGTGGCGGTGGTCGAGGCGATGAAGATGGAAAACGTGCTGCGCGCCGAGATCGACGGCACGGTGAAGAAGATCAACGCCAAGCCTGGCGACAGCCTGGCGGTGGACGCGGTGATTTTGGAGTTTGCGTAGTCCTCGCTGGACCGGCGCGCGCGTCATCGACGTCGGAGAGCTGGCATGAGCGAAGCGGCGGATATCGTTCGCCACATCTCGGTGCGCGGTCGCGTGCAGGGCGTTGGCTATCGCGCGTTCGTGGAGCGCGAGGCGCTCATGCGCGGAGTGCAAGGCTGGGTGCGTAACCGTCACGACGGTTCGGTCGAGGCGGTGTTTTTCGGTGATGCTGAAATCGTGCAGGCGATGATCGAAGTCTGCCGGCGCGGGCCGTTCGTTGCGCGCATCGATGCGCTCGCTCAGCGCGAGGGCAGTGCCGACGATTGCAAGCCGCGCCGTCCGGGTGAATTGTTTTCCGTGCTGGCGACCGGCTGATTCGCGGTGGCGCCAAATAAGACCTCGAAATCTTGCCGCAACACCAAGTCCACCTCGGGCATCGATACCAGATGCCCGAGATCGGCGAGACTGGTGACGCCGTAACGCTGCTCGCTCACTCCGCACGGCACGATGCCGGAAAAATGCGACAGGTCGGGGTCCACATTGAGTGCCGTGCCGTGCAGCGTCACCCATTGCTTCACGCGGATTCCGATGGCCGCGATCTTGTCCTCGTAACCTTCGCCTTTATCCGGCCGGCGCACCCAGACGCCGATGCGGTCCTCGCGCCGCTCGCCGCGCACGTTGAACGCGGCCAGCGTGCGGATGATCCATTCCTCCAGCGTGGCGACGAAGCGGCGCACGTCCGGCCCGCGCCGCTTGAGGTCGAGCATCACATAGGCCACGCGCTGGCCGGGACCGTGATAGGTCATCTGGCCGCCGCGGCCGCTCTCGAATACGGGAAAGCGCGCTTCGATCAGCTCTTCCGGCTTGGCGCTGGTGCCGGACGTGTAAAGCGGCGGGTGCTCGATCAGCCAGACCAGCTCGGGCTCTCTACCGGCGGCAATGGCCGCCGCGCGCGTCCGCATGAAGGCAACTGCCTGCTCGTAGGGCACCGGCGCGTCGCTCACGCGCCATTGGATCGCAGCACCGCCGGCCTGACGGGGCAGCAGCCCGATCTGTGTGCGTGATTGACTCATCAATGTTGCCACATCGCCATCAGATCGGCACCGCGCGCAATCCGCGGCCGTTCACTAGAGCTTTGCAACAACCGCTTCGCGGTACTTGGTCGCCTGGTCAAGCTTCGGGCCGGTGGTCATGAAGAAAACGATGTCTTTTTTGACAATGCAGCGCACCTCGGCGGCATAGCTGTTGAGGTGGCCGTAAATCGAAATATCGTCGCCATCGCCGGCATTGTGGACTTGCTGGCTCAAGCCGGCCTGCAGCAACGCATTGCGCGCGCGCGAAACGCAATTGTCGGTGAATCCGGAATAGGATTTCCAGCTCGACGAACTGGCCGGCCATTGCGCCAAAGCCGGCCCTTGCGTCGCCAGTGCGCCAAACGAACCAACGAGCGTTGCGATCAGTAATTTCCTCATGTTTTCCACCCTTTGAATGGCCATTATCATAGCCTGTTTAGGCGCCGGGCCGAACGACGTTAACTGATCGGTAACCATACCATGGTGACTTGAAGTCTGCCCGCAGTCGCGCGGGGGCAATAGGAATTGAAAACGTGGCCACACTCGACAAGGTTTCGGTTGATATCACCGTGGTGCTCGGCACCACCTCCATGCCGATTCATCAAGCGCTTCGGCTCGGCCGCGGCGCCATCATCGAGCTGGACTCAGCCGAGGACGACGCCGTCCACA
>DATBZY010000160.1:0-2989 GCA_036512915.1 Pseudolabrys sp.
TAGCCGACTGGGTGGGCCGGCCCCGGAATGACGGCGGAGGGCGTTTTGCCTTTAGTCAATTTGACCTCGGTCAATGCCGGCACTTCGCAATGCGACGAAACTTCACCTCGACAAACCCCCTGGGACCCTTCTAAAAAAGGACCCGGTGCGGGGCGGGAAAGTAGAAAAGTAGCATGAATTACAACAGTTTCTTTGCGGCAGCCCTGGACACGCTTCGGGACGAACGCCGTTACCGGGTTTTTGCCGATCTCGAACGCATCGCCGGCCGTTTTCCACACGCCATCTGGCATTCGCCGCAAGGGCCGCGCGATGTCGTGATCTGGTGTTCCAACGATTATCTCGGCATGGCCCAGCACCCCAAGGTGATCGGCGCCATGGTCGATGTCGCCGCCCGCATGGGCACCGGCGCCGGCGGCACCCGCAACATCGCCGGCAACAACCATCCGCTGATCGAGCTGGAGCGCGAGCTCGCCGACCTGCATGGCAAGCCGGCCGCGCTGGTGTTCACCTCCGGCTATGTCTCCAACCAGACCGGCATCCCGACCATCGCCAAGCTGCTGCCGAATTGCCTGCTGTTGTCCGACGCGCTTAACCACAATTCCATGATCGAGGGCGTGCGCCAGTCCGGCTGCGAAAAGCAGGTCTGGCGGCATAACGATGTCGGCCACCTGGAAGAGCTGCTCAAGGCCGCCGATCCCAAGCGGCCGAAGCTGATCATGTTCGAGAGCCTCTATTCCATGGACGGCGACGTGGCGCCGGTGCACGCGATCTGCGATCTCGCCGAGCGCTATGGCGCCATGACCTATGCCGACGAGGTGCACGCGGTCGGCATGTATGGCCCGCGCGGCGGCGGCATCTGCGAACGCGAAAACGCCATGAGCCGCGTCGACGTGCTCGAAGGCACGCTGGCCAAGGCGTTCGGCTGCCTCGGCGGCTATATCGCGGGCAGCAAAGAATTGGTCGACGCCGTGCGCTCCTACGCGCCCGGCTTCATCTTCACCACCGCGCTGCCGCCGGCGATCTGCGCCGCCGCGACCGCCGCCATCCGCCACCTGAAGACGTCGCAATGGGAGCGCGAGCGCCATCAGGATCGCGCCGCGCGTGTCAAAGCGGTGCTCAATGCCGCCGGGCTGCCGGTGATGCCGAGTTCAACGCATATCGTGCCGGTGCTGATCGGCGATGCGGAGAAGTGCAAGGCGGCGGGCGACCTGCTGCTGTCCGAGCACGGCATCTACATCCAGCCGATCAACTATCCGACAGTGCCGCGCGGCGAGGAACGCCTGCGCATCACGCCGTCGCCCTATCACGACGACCTGCTGATCGACCGGCTGGCGGAAGCGCTGGTGGACGTGTGGGACCGGCTCGAACTGCCGACCCGCAAGCAGGCGATGGCGGCGGAGTAACGTAGTTCGTCATTACGCATCGGCGCTGCCGCAACCTGCATCCCTCCCCTGAAAGGGGAGGGATAAGCGGCGCCGGCTCACCAAATGCTTTCTTAATCCTGGAATGGCGGCCGTTTGAGCGGTGGCTTGATCGCGTCGTCTGGCGATTTGAGCGGGCGCGCGGCGTGGCGCGCCAAAAACGGTAAGGTCAGCGACACGAAGAAGATGCGCGTGAGGTGGTGCGCGCCGACATAGACCGGATCGAGATGCAGCGCGAGCGCGAGCAGCATCATGGCGTCGACCGAGCCGGGCGCGAACGCGATCATCACCTCGGCGATGCGCAGCGACAGCACGCTGATCAGGCCGGCGGCGAACACCGCGGCGATCGCCACCGCCACCGCGAACGAGCCGAACGCGGCGGCGATGTAGTGCAGTAGCAGGCGCAGCGGCGTATTGGCGAAACGCGAGCCGGTGACCGCGCCGAGCGCGATCATCGCGGTATTCGCCACCCACCACGGCATCACGGCATGGATCAGTCCGCTGCCGTGCAGCACCGCCGAGGTGAGCATGGCGCCGAACAACAGCCCGCCCGGAAACCGGAAGCGATGGGCGATGATCGCAACCACCGTGGAAGCGGCGACCAGGATCGCGAGCTCATCGAGCAGCGCCGGGTTAAACGGTCCGCCGGCGCTGCGGGTAGCATGGCCGACCAGCCCGAGCAGCGACAGTCCCGCCGGCAGCCCGACCGCCACGATCACCACCCGGATAGTCTGCACGATGGCGATGGCGCGCAGGTCGGCGCCGATCTCGGCAGCGAGCGCCATCACCTGCCCCAGGCCGCCGGGCGCCGCGGCGAGGTATGCGGCAGCCTTATCCCAGCCGTGCACCAGCTGCAGATATGCGGCGCCGGCAAAGCTGATGCAGGCCATGGCCACAAGCAGCACGGCGATGCTCAGTGGATAGGTCGCCATGCCGTGCAGCGTCTCCGGCGTCACCACCGCGCCCAGCGAGATGCCGATCAGCACGAAGATCGTACGCATCAGCAGCGTCGGGATCAGCATCGGCCGGCCGGCCAGCGATGCGCCGGCGACCGCGAGAATCGAGCCCGACAGCCAGCCGGCGGGAACTCCGATCAGCCCCAATGTGACGCCGCCGGTGGCCGCAATCGCCAACGTTTCCGCGACGTGGCGGAATATTGCAGTGCGGTTGATGGGTGATGGCGCGGACAAGGCTTTAGAGTCCGGTCGGTTCAGATTGAATCAGAATCGAACCCTAACATTTTGCTTGCGCTAAGGCCTTCGCGGAGCCCTGGAAAGCGCACCGGCGCCGCGGCTCGTTGAACGCGATCAATGCCGCGCGCGGACGCCAACGTCAAATGGCGAACAGTGCGTCTGGGCGTTGCCCCTACGATGGACCTCAAGCGCATTCTGTGGTGACTTAGCATGGTAAAAGCCTTTCCCTTGCCGGGGCTTAGCCCCGATCTGGAGCGCGCATGCTGCAAGGCTGGGTCGTCATCGCGGTGGCGCTTGCCTATATCGGCCTGCTGTTCCTGGTGGCGAGCTACGGGGACCGCACCCGCGGCCTCGGCCGCGAGGGCCGAGCCCGGC
>DATBZY010000161.1:0-20424 GCA_036512915.1 Pseudolabrys sp.
GGCGGCCATCTGATGGCCGAAGGCATAATCGGCCGCCAGGATGAACCAGCTCTTGCCGCCTTGCCCGACGATCGCGCGCGCGGTTCCGACCGCCTGGGAGTAAGTATCAAACGCCCAGTGAAATCCGGTGGGCGAGCAATCTTCGTTGGTCAGCCGCGTTGTCGCCGGACCGACAGCCAGAGTGATTTTGCCATGGTCGTTGGCGATTTTCTGAACCGCGAGCGCGACCGCGGAGTTCGTCAGATCGGTGATGGCGCTGACATTTTCGATATCAAACCAGCGGCGCGCGATGCCGGCCGCGACATCTGGCTTGTTCTGGTGATCGGCGGCGACGATCTCCACCGGCATTCCGAGCACTTTCCCGCCAAAGTCCTCGATTGCCATCTGCGCGGCGGTGACGGATGTCTTGCCGCCGAAATCAGCATAAGGACCGGCCTGATCGTTGAGGACGCCGATCCGAATAACGGTCGGCGCTTGCGCCGAGGCCGGCGACTGCAACACGAAAGCCGCGCAAAAACATGCAGCCAGAGAAATGAAACGCATGGTTGCCTCCCGGTGCGACGCGTTTTTTGAGCTCCGACGGGGCTGCGTCTTTAACCCAAACATACTATGTCGCAGTGGCGCAGTCTTTTCTAGACGGAATTACCTGCGCGGAACACGCGGCCAGATATGCGAAGATGCCGCGACCGGCGCACACCGGGCGAGAAGCTGAAGATCGTGCTGCAGTGAGGCCGCTCAGCTCTCGCCGGCTTCGTAATTGATCGTGAATTCGGGCGGCACATCCGGGCCCCAGAGATAGAACGAGTCCTCCGGCTTGTGGTCGGCCGCTGGCCAGCGCTCTTGCTTCGGGATGTAGTCGATATCGCAGGAATATTCCGAGAAGCTGCCCCACGGATCGCGCACATAGTGGAAGTAGTTCGAGCCGAGCACGTGGCGGCCGAGGCCCCAGCCCTTGGTGTAGCCCTTGTCGTGCATGCGCATGGCGCCGAGGCCGATGTCGTTGATGCTGGAGACGTCCCAGCTGCAATGATGGAAGCCGGGCGCGCTCGACTTCACCAGCGCCAGCATATGATGATCGCTGCCGTGGATGCCGTGCATAAACGCCGCAAGGTCGGAGGCGCGGTCGGACAGCCTTAAGCCGAGCGTGCGCTCATAGAATTTGATCGAGGCATCGACATCGCGGGTGAAGATCAGCACATGCGACAACCGGCGCGGCCGCACCGGCGGCGCCTTGGCGCGAACGGTGGCGCCAGGGGCGCCGGCTGCAACGGAAATCCATTGGCTGGCGGACTTTTTGTCGGGCGACACCTTGCGGGCGACCTTCACTTCGATCGGGACGCCTTCAAGATTGCGAAACCAGAATCCGTTGCTCTCAAAACCGGGCGGCGGGTCGATGAGCTTGACGCCAGCGGCTTCGATGCGCGCCTTCAGCCGCGGCAGGTCGCCGGCATAGCAGCCGAACGACAGATGATGCAGCGCCTTGGTTTTGCCTTCCACCACCGAGCCCAGTGGTGCTCGTGGCCGAAGGTCTTGATCGCCAGCGTATTGCCGTCGCGCCCGACGTCGAGGCCGAAATTGCCGTAGAACTCCTCCGCCACACTGGCGTCCGGTACCGCCAGCACGAACTGGTCGAGCGAATGCACGCCGAGCGCATCGGTCTCCGTGGTCGGCGCGACATAGCCGCGAATGGCGGTCATCGCTTACTCCCTGAGCTCATGGCCTCAAATACACGTAGCCCATCGACTGAAGTTCAGCGATGCGGACAACACCGCCGCGGTCGGCTGCGATGAAGCCGGGCAATAGGTCCTTGAGCGTGACTTTCTGCGCCGTCATCGTGTTGCCGCAAGCATTGAGCTCGAGACCGGTCTTGGCGAATTCGCCGACGCGGCGCGCCAGATCGGGGCGCACCGACGACGCATGAAAGGCCTTAAGAGCCGGGCCGTGCACCACCAACGCGATAGTCACTTTGTCCGGGCCGCCCATGCCGTCGAAATGGTTCCGGATATTTCCCAATACGAAACTGACCTTGTCGAGATCGGACAGATGATAGACGACCTTCGACTTGTCGGGGCTTGCTGGCGCGGCGCCGGTGGTCGCGGCACTCACGCGGACTGCGCCTGCGATCAACCCGCCGATGCCGGAGAGCGCGCCCGTGAGGACATTGCGTCGGTGCATTGCACTCTCCATTCGTGACTCGGTGCCAGCATCAGGCCGTCACTTGTGCCGCATCGCGGCCAGTTCCTTGCGGTCGGCGACCAGCGACCGGCATACTTCCAGGTTCGCGCGATCGAGCCGGAAAACGCGGTCGTCCGCTCCGCCGCTGAGATCGAGACCCTCGTCCTCCGGCTTGTTGTTGCGCCAGATGCGGATGGAGTCGAGCCGCACCAGGGTCGATTTGTCGGCATTGGACAATTCGACCGAGATGCCGCCGCCATCGCAATCGACCCCGCAACCAAGTTGTAGTTTGTCGGCAGAGACTTGCGACGTCATCGGATGACCGCAGTCGCCGCTGGAATCGAAACTACCAGGCCGCTGGCGGAATTTGACGCCGAGCCGGAAGGAATAATTCAAAGCCTTGTCCTCCGGCACCGTCTCGGCCGTGATCAGAAGCGTCATAGCGCTCACTTTTTGCAAGGAATGTCTTGCAAGATGCGCCGCATCATAGCGGCGCACGAAACAAGCATAGAGTTTATCCTGGCTTCCGATATTTCCGGCGAACAGCCTTTTCGCATAGGCATCGCCGCTGTCGCCGTCCGCGGTCCGCGCGCTATCGCCGACGGCGATCACGGCCGCGAGCACCGCAAACGCCACCAAACCCGCGAGCGAACGGCACCTCATAATACTCTCCTCAAATATCATCGGCGCGTTTGAACTCAAATGACCCCTGGTGACACCTAGCTGGTGAGTGAGCATTTTAGCAGCTATCGCCATGCGCTGGAATGAGGCAGTTGCGTAATCGCCTCGGATTTTATCAAATCGCTCAACTGGGCACGATCGTCCGGAGGCTTGGTCATGGGCGCAAAGCGATTGACTGTCATTTTGGCGTGCATCTGCGCGGTCTTTTTGTGCCGGCATTGCCGTCAATTGTTCTGGCCCAGACCGGCGACGTGAAACCGCAGTGCGGCGGACCCAACACCAGCGCCGACGATTGGATCGCCGGTTGTTCGTCCATCATCGCTGCCGGCACCGCCAGTGGTCGAGAGCTTGCCGCCGCCTATGCGCAACGCGGCTTTGCCTTCACGCTCAAGCGCAATCTCGGCCAGGCTGAGACGGATCTCGATCAGGCGGTCAAGATCGATCCGAGCTACGCGCCGGGATTCGTCAACCACGCCAATTTTTGGAACGTCAGCAGAAAACCCGATCGCGCCTTGGCCGACAGCGAGCAAGCGCTCCGCATCGACCCGACTTTTCCGCTCGCCCATTTCACTCACGGCAGCGCCGCGCTGAATCTCGGCCAATACGATCGTGCGATCGCCGACTACAGCGAGGCGTTGCGGCTGCGGCCGAACGGCGGTGCGGACGTCTACAAGTTCCGCGGGCACGCCTATTACCGCAAGGGCGACTACGACCACGCCGTCGCGGACTATAGCGAACGACTCAAGCTCAAACCGAACGACGTCGGAATTTTGCTCAGTCGTGGCGACGCGCTGCGCAACAAGAAGGAATTGACGCGCGCCAGCGCCGACTACAGTGAGGCGATCCGGCTCGCACCGGATAATCCTGGCGGCTGGAAGGGGCGCGGATTCATCCGCCTTACGACGCAAGACTTCAAAGGAGCGGTTGCCGATTTCGACGAGGCGATCCGCCGCGATCCCAATGAAAGCGGCGTCTACCTCAATCGCGGCGCCGCCTTGAGCCTGCTCAAGGAAAATGATCGGGCGCTGGCGGATTTCGATATGGCGATCCGGCTTGAACCGAAACATCCGCTGGCCTACGTCAATCGCGGAGCGACCTTGAATGATAGGGGCGAGCGGGCCGCGGCTATTGCCTCGATCAACAAGGCCTTGCAGCTCGCGCCCGGCTTCCCGCCCGCGCTCGAAGCGCTGAAGAAGATCGGCGCCGCGAACGGCAAAGCCCAGAAGCCGCTGCGAACACTTTCGCCGGAAGTAGGACGCCGTAATTTCCGCGAATGCGCTTTACCCGTTTCCGGCATCGATCTCGAGCGGAAAGACATCAATCGCATTATTGCAGCCTGCACCGTTCTAATCGAAGCGCAAGGCGGCAGCGACGATGACCGTTCCATCGTTCATCAGCAACGCGGCAGCATGTACCGGCGCTTGGGCAAGTACGAGCTCGCACTAGCGGATTTCAGCCAGTCAATTCGATACGATCCCAAGTCTGCCGACGCCTATACCGGCCGTGGCAATGCCTACCGCGGCCTGCATCAGCTTGATCAGGCACTTGCCGACCATAGCGAGGCCATCCGTCTCGAACCGAACAATGCCAGTGCGTACAACAACCGCGGCAACACTTGGCGAGACAAGAAAGACTACGATAAAGCGATTGCCGACTATGATGCCGCGATTAAACTCAGTCCCAATTACGCGGGCGCATTCTACAATCGCGGCAATGCGCGGCTTGAGGCCAGCGACAAGAGCGGCTCCCTTGCCGACTATCGCGAAGCCCTCAAGCTCAATCCAAACCTCCAACCGGCCGCCGACATGCTGAAGGAACTCGGCGTAAATCCATAACGATGGTCATGACGATTGCTCGAATTGAGGGGGGGCGCAGTCTTTTCCGGAGACTCCCTTTCACACTTCGTTAATAATTTGCTTACCGGCAATTAACTTTAAAAAAAACCGGTTGGGAATACTGTGCCGGCCGCTACGGATGATGGAATTATGTTCAGATCCGTTTTCTCCCCCGCCCTCAAGCGCGGCTGGTGGCTGGTTACGCTCGCCGGTATCACCTCTTTTGCAGCGAGTTTCGGCGCGCTGATTGTCTTCGCCACCGGCTGGGCCGCAGTCATCCCCACCATTTCCGAACCGGCACTCAACGCCGTCGTCGCTGCGCTCATTGCCCAGTTTGCGATGAGCCTGACCCACGCCCTGCTCAATCGACAGCTGCGCCGGGAAAACGAGCAGATGCACACCGCCATCGACAGCATGGCGCAAGGGCTGTGCATGTTCGACGCCTCGGAGCGGCTGGTCGTCTGCAACTCGCAATATTATAAAATGTATGAGCTGACGTCGGCCGACGCAAACCGGGGATCCACGCTGTCCGAGGTGCTGGCGCGACGGGTCGCCAAGGGCACCTTCAATCGCGATCCCCATCAATATCGGAAGGACTTTCTGACCGCGGTTGGGCAGGGGCGCACCATTGAGCACGAGGTCAAGTCCACGGGCGGGCGTCTCCTGCTGGTCAAGAATCATCCGATGAAGGGCGGCGGCTGGATCGGCACGCACGAGGACATCACCGAGCGGCGGCAGGCCGAGCAGCAGCGCACCACCATGCAGCAGCAGGAAGAGCGCCGCGCCATAATCGAGAACGCGATCTCGGCATTCCGCAAGCGCGCCGAAAATCTGCTGCAAATCGTGGCCGACAGTGCGGGTAAAATGCGCGCGACGGCGGCGGGCCTGTTCAATGCCTCCGGTCATACCTCACAACGTGCCGAAAGCGCGGTGCAGACGTCGAATGAAGCCTCGACCAACGTTGCGACCGCGGCGTTCGCCGCCGACGAATTGTCAACTTCAATCGCGGAGATCGGACAACGGCTTAACCAGACGGCTGAAGTCGTGCGGCTCGCGGTCGGCGAAGCGCATGCGACCAATCAGGATATCGACGCACTGGCGCAGGCCGCGCAGAAGATCGGCGATGTCGTCAAACTGATCCGCAACATCGCCGGGCAAACTAACCTGCTGGCGCTCAACGCCACCATTGAGGCGGCGCGCGCCGGCGAAGCAGGCCGCGGCTTCGCGGTGGTCGCTTCCGAGGTGAAGTCGCTCGCCGTGCAGACCGCGAAGGCGACCGAGGATATTTCCAGCCAGATCCTGGAAGTGCAGAACTTGACCGGCAAAGCCGTGGACGCGATCGGACGGATCGCACACCGCATGGGCGAGATCAATGACTATACGTCCGCCGTCGCCGCGTCGGTGCAGCAGCAGAACGCCGCGACCGGCGAGATTTCGCAAAACGTGGCAAGCGCCGCCGACGGCGCCCGGATGATCGTCACGGTGTTGAGCGAAGTGGCCGGCGCCACCACCGAAACCCAACAGTCGGCGCTGACCGTGCTCACCGCATCGGAATCGGTGGAAGAGGCCGCCGCCAATCTGCGCAGCGAAGTCGAAAGCTTCCTCACCAAGGTGGCGGTCTAGCCGAACGGGTCCGCCAGCCCGCAAAAATAGAGCGGCGATTCAAAAAGCCCGGCATTGCTGCCGGGCTTTCCGCTATTCGTTGGTGCCGCGATCGCGTGGCCGTCAGGCCGCCTCTTCCTCGACCGCCTCGTCCGGCACCGCTTCATCGGCGGGCTTCGGACCGCGGCGAGGGCCCTTGGCGAGCGCGCCCTCGATCTCCTTGATCGCCTCGGTCTCGGTAATTTTCTGCACCGCCGCGATCTCGCGCGACAGCCGGTCGAGCGCGGCTTCGTAAAGCTGCCGCTCGGAATAGGACTGCTCCGGCTGGGTGTCCGACCGGAAAAGGTCGCGCACCACCTCGGCGATGGCGACGATGTCGCCGGAATTGATCTTGGCTTCGTATTCCTGCGCCCGGCGCGACCACATGGTGCGCTTGATGCGCGCGCGGCCCTTGAGCGTCTCGAGCGCGCGCTTGACCAGCGGCGCCTCCGCCAGCTTGCGCATGCCGACCGACACGATCTTGGCGGTGGGAACCCGCAGCGTCATCTTGTCCTTGATGAAATTGATGACGAACAGCTCGAGCTTGGCGCCGGCGATCTCTTGCTCCTCGATGGCCATGATCTGGCCGACCCCGTGGGCCGGATAGACGATGAATTCGCTGGTCTTGAAGCCTTGTCGTTGGGTCGTCTTCTTATTGCTGGGCATTCCGGGCAAAACTCCTTCACCGGCGCCTTTACGGCTGCCGGCTATTTTGGCTGCGGGAGCCCCACTGCGGACGCTGCCGCGCGGGGCGTGAGAGGTCCGCCGCGCTTCGGCAGACTTTTTCGGTTTCCGGCTCATGCCGGGGGAACCTTTCTTAGCTTTTTGACGCGGTTTTTCGGCCACTGCTGCTCACGCGTGGAATTCACGCCCTTCTCACAAGACCCTTGGGACTAGCCGCGAAAAATAAGGCCCCCGAGAGAGGGAGCGCACCCGTAGCGGCGTTTTTCAGCTTCATCGGATTTTGTCTATATAGCACATTTTTGGCCAAAATCAAAGCCTTATGGCGCCGCAAAACAGCAATCCAGGTGCGATAATTCGGCAATTTTGACGAATCGGTTAACGCCGGCACCGCAGCGAGTACTCCGGCCGCCCCCTGGCGGTAGCCGAATCCGGTGGACGGGCGGTTTTAAGCCTCGCGCGTGATCTTTTCCGAAAACTGGTTCCCACCCTCGGGATCCAAGTCCGGGGCAGGCTTTTTCGGGATCCTGCGCTAATCCCCGGTTCCGGGCTTGGGCGAGAAGAATTTTTTGAACTTGTCCGCCACGCCGTCCCATTCTTTGGCATCGGGCGGCGGTTCCCGCTTGACCGTGATATTCGGCCAGCTCTTGGCGTATTCGGCGTTCAATTCCAGCCACTTCTCAAGGCCAGGCTCGGTATCCGGCTTGATCGCTTCGGCCGGGCATTCCGGCTCGCAGACGCCGCAATCGATGCATTCGTCCGGATGGATCACCAGCATATTCTCGCCTTCGTAAAAGCAGTCCACCGGACACACCTCCACGCAGTCCATGTATTTGCACTTAATGCAGCTTTCGTTGACGACGTAGGTCATCCACGGCTCCGGCGACAGCTCAGCAGCGCTGCCTAGCGTAACGACAAATGGGCCGCAAGCCGTAGCGATGCCATGGCAGCGCCTAGTCGATCGGCCTTATCGGAGCTGAGACCTTACGGGCAACGCCGGCCAAGGTGCAGGCCTTGGTTCCGGAACTTGTGGTCATATCGCGGTAAAGCGTGCGGGCGGCGGCCGCGTCGCCGCGCCGTTCGCTAAAACCCTCCACCCGGACCACGCGCACCGAGCGGTCGAGCGCGAGCGTCAGCACGTCGCCGAGCCGCACCGGCTGGCTGGCGGCGGCAATGCGCCTGCCGTTGAGCCGTACACCCGCCGCGACCAATGTGGCGGCGGCGGTTCGGGTGCGCACCAGGCGCGCGTGCCAGAGCCATTTGTCGATGCGTTGGCGGTCGGCGGCGGAATTGACCCCGCTCAAGGCCGATCTTTGCTGTTCTGCTCGAGCTGCTGTTTGAGCGCGGCGAGCTTGGCAAACGGCGAATTGGGATCCGGCGCCTTGTCGCGGCGCTCGGAGCCGCCGCCGCCAAATGGCTTGGCGTAATACTGCTCGCGCTCGGCGCGGCCGGGGCCCTCATCACGCTCACGGCGCGGCCGGTCGCGGCGCGGCGGCCCGCCTGGACGCTCGCCGCGCTGGCCAAAACCCTTGCTTTGCCGCTCCATGCGCTGCTGGCGCTCGTGGCGCTCCTGGCGCTGCTGGCGGTCCTTACCCTCGTGATCTGCCCGCGGAGCGGGAGCTGTTGTGACCATGGCGGCTGGCGCAGCCGGCGCCGCATCGCCCGCCGCGGCCTCGCCCGCGATCGAAGGCGCGACGGCAAGCGCTGGCGCCTGCTGCGGACGCTGCGGACGGCAAGGCCGGTGCGGACGCCGCTCGGACCGCCCGCCCGGCCGCCATACCTCGTAGAAGCCCGGTTCCTCGGACTTTTTCTCCGCCGAGGATGCCGTTGCTGGGGCCGGTGCGGCCTGATCCTCGGTGGCCTCAGGCGCCACCGTGGCCGTATCGGCAGGTTGCTCCGGCAGGATGGCGGCTGCCGGCTCGGCAGCGGCTGCTTCGACCGGCGCCGGCGGCTCGGCCGGCTGCGGGATGAGATCCGCCTCGGGCAGCAACGACAGCGACGACGTCACCTCGGCCACCGCCATGGTCAGTTCGGACGACTCGGCCGGCGCCGCTGCTTCGCTGGCAGCCGGGGCAGCCGCGGCGGCAGGGGCCGCAGCCGGTTCGGCCGGCTTTGGCCGCCGGTCCATGCGATAGCCGAGCGAGCGCAGAATCGAGGCAAAATCCTCACCCGACGCGCCGGTGAGCGAGGTCATCGCGCCGGTGACCAGGAAACCGCGGCCGTCAAATGCGCCATCCGGCTTCGGAGTTTGCACGCCTTCGCGCCAGGATAGCGCCGGGCGGATGAGATCGGCGAGCCGCTCCAGGATATCGACGCGCACCGCGCGCTCGCCGCACGCGCGATAGCCGGCGGTGCGGTAGAGCGGCTTCGGCGTCTCTTTGTCGATCGGGATCGAGGTGCGCCCGCTCGCCGCCAGATGCAGCAATTCGCCGACGCCCTTGGCGTCCGGGGCCTCGTGCTTGAGTGCCCACAGTTGCGTCGCCAGCGCGCGCGGCGCCGGCTTGAGCAGGGCGGGCAGATAGACGTGATAGGCGCCGAAGCGCACGCCGTATTTGCGTAAAGTGGCGCGCGACGGCTGGTCGAGGCCTTTGACCTCCTCCGCCACCTTCTGCCGCTCGAGCACGCCGAGCGCTTCTACGAGCTGGAACGCGACGCCGCGCGCCATGCCGGTGACGTCATCGGCGGCGGTGAGCGAGAACAACGGCGCCAGCAGCTTCTCGATATGCGTCTTGAGCCACAGATCGAGCCGCGTCGCCACCAGTTCGCGCGCCGGTCCGGTCAAGTGTTCGTCGGCAACAATGCGCACGCGCGGGCGCAGCACGTCGTCACCGGCGATCAGCTTGCCGACCACATCGCCGGTCCAGCGCAGCGCGCCGTCGCTCACCAGCACGATCTGGTCGTTCGACGCCTGCGAGAGCTTGGTGGCGCGCGTCTCGATCTCGCCGGCCAGCACCTTTTGCGCGGCGGCGTTGAGCGCCTTGGCTTCGGAGCCCGCGGCGGAGGCATCGGGCGCGAACATGAATCCGTCGAGCCGGCCGATCACATGGCCTTCGACTGTCACTTCACCAGACTTTCCGATTTCAGTTTCCAACATTGTGTTCTCTCGCAGCCGCCGCATCAACACGCTAGTGCGGCGGTCCACGAAGCGTTCGGCCAAACGTTCGTGCAATGCATCGGACAGCTTGTCCTCGACCGCGCGCGCTACCCCCTGCCAATGCTCCGGATCGGCGAGCCAGTCCGGGCGGTTGGCAATGAAAGTCCAGGTCCTGACATGCGCGATCCGGTTGGAGAGGGTGTCGATGTCGCCGTCGGTTCGGTCGGCTTGCGCCACTTGTTGAGCGAACCAATCGGTAGGTATATTACCCTCTCGCATCAAGAAACCATAGAGGGTGACCACCAATTCGGCATGGGTGGCGGGCGCGATCTTGCGATAGTCGGGAACCTGGCAGGCATCCCACAACCGCTCGATGTTCGCCCGGTTGCGCGCCAGTGAGCGCACATCCTCGTCGCGCGCGGCATGTTCCAAAACGAGAATATCTTGCGCCGTCGGCGCGCGGGTGAGGCCCTCCTCGCGCGGCGGCGCTGCCAGCGATGCCTGCAATGCCCCGATCGAGGCGAAATCGAGATCGGTATTGCGCCATTGCAGCATGCGGATCGGCTCGAAGCTGTGGCTCTCCAAGGCCTGCACCAATTCCGGCTCGAACGGATCGCAGCGGCCGGTGGTGCCAAAGGTGCCATCGCGGGTGGCACGGCCGGCGCGGCCGGCGATCTGCGCCAGTTCGGCCGGCGCGAGTTTGCGGAACTGGTAGCCGTCGAATTTGCGGTCGGAGGCAAAGGCGACGTGATCGACGTCGAGATTGAGCCCCATCCCGATCGCGTCGGTCGCCACTAAATAGTCGACGTCGCCTGACTGATAGAGCGCGACCTGCGCGTTGCGGGTGCGGGGCGACAGCGCGCCCATCACCACGGCGGCGCCGCCGCGCTGGCGGCGGATCAGCTCGGCGATGGCGTAAACTTCGTCGGTCGAGAACGCCACGATGGCCGAGCGCGACGGCAGCCGGGTGAGCTTCTTCTCGCCGGCGTAAGTGAGCATCGACAGCCGCGGCCGGCTGATGATGTGCGCGCCGGGCAGCAGCTTCTCCACCATTAGCCGCACCGTGGCGGCGCCCAGCACCATGGTCTCCTCGCGCGCGCGGAAATTGAGCATGCGGTCGGTGAACACATGGCCGCGCTCGAAATCGGCGCCGAGCTGGATCTCGTCGATCGCCAGGAACGCCACGTCGAGGTCGCGCGGCATGGCTTCGACGGTGGACACCCAGAAGCGTGCATTCGGCGGCTTGATCTTCTCCTCGCCGGTGATCAGCGCCACCGCGCCGACGCCGACCCGATCGACGCACTTGTTGTAGACCTCGCGCGCCAGCAGCCGCAGCGGCAGCCCGATCATGCCGCTGGAATGCGCCAGCATGCGTTCGATGGCGAGATGGGTCTTGCCGGTATTGGTGGGCCCGAGCACCGCCGTGACGCCGGCGCCGCGGGCACGCGATGCTCGGTTCGGCTGCGGGGAAAATGAAATGGCCATTACGCGTCCAGACTGGCGGCAAGGAAGGCTTGATTGCGCATGATCTTGTCCGAAAACCGGTTCCCACTTTTCGGGATCATGCGCTATCGAGCCTTGGCGGGGGCTTCCTGTATCACAATGCGACGGCGAACATGTCCGCGGTTAAGCTTTAGAACGAGTCTGGAACGAAACGCGCCCGAATCACTGACTCGGGCCCGGTAT
The DNA here is from genome assembly GCA_036512915.1 of Pseudolabrys sp. Taxonomy (GTDB): domain Bacteria; phylum Pseudomonadota; class Alphaproteobacteria; order Rhizobiales; family Xanthobacteraceae; genus Pseudolabrys. The sequence continues at coordinate 11,794 of DATBZY010000161.1, forward strand.
GCGTTCGTTCACGGCGACATCTGGCTACGCTTCTGCCTTCTCCCACAAGATCGGGTAGTCTAGGCAGATTTTGCCGCCCTTGCGCCGCGCGAAAACATTAATGACGGTCAAGATCGGTGCCGCGGATAGAGTCAAGGCCATTTCACGGTCATTGCGTCTTCGGCCCATTGGCGGATGCCCGGGTCGGGCTGGCGACCGAGACGAATTCGCTGGCCTCGAGCACGGCGGTGCCGATCGGCGTCGGCCCCTCCGCGCGGAACGGCACCAACACGCGCGTGCCCGCGATCGGCGCCATCCAGACCTCAATGTCGCGCAGCTTGGCGATGTATTTAATCGCGCTGCGCGATGGGATGTAGCCCGCCACCGGCGAAAAATACACCGCGCAGACCACCACCGGGCCGGCATAGCCCTTGTCCGCCTTCACCTTGTCCATGCGCTTGTAGGCGAGTTGCAGGTCGTAGCGCAGCCGCCCGTCGAAGATCGAAAGCGTCTGCTTGCAAGCCTCCGGCGACAGCAGATCGCCATTGCCGGGCACGCGCAGCAGCGATGCGGTCATCGGATCGAGAATGCCGAGCTGATGCGCCTCGGTGATCGGCACGCGCTCCGGATCGGTATCTTGCGGCGGATCGACCTTGAAGTCCTTGATGTTGCCGTTGGCGATCGTGATCCGGACCTCGTCGGTCTTCTTGCTGGTGGTGATGATGCCCGCGTAGATCGATGACGTCGGCCGGCCGGCGCTGAGCGTGCCGCGCGTGGCGCTGGTGCCCTGGCCGCCGGTGAAGATCCGCATCAGGCCAATGGTGATGCCGCTCGCGGCAGCCGTGTAATGGGTGTCGTTTATATCGATCGCCCAGCTGCCCTTGCCGATCGGAATGCCGGCCAGCGACGCAGTGTAACGCGCCTCCAGCTTGCCCTGCGCCGATGCGGGGACGGACGCCGCCGCGGCCAATATCAGGGCCTGGGCCAGCGCACCCGACGCTAGCAGCATACATCGTAGGGCTTGCCGCAACGCCAGCACGAAGCTCCATCCTCCCGCGCGCCGGCACTGGCGGATAGCCCGCCTCCGGGCGATAGTTATATCATCAGCCGCGCAAGCCGGCACGCAAGGGCTCCCCGACAGGCGGGACGAACGACACACAGGTATGAAGGCCCGCCGGCGGCGCGCCAGTCTGGTCGGCGTCAAATAGGTCGAATCTGTGATCGCGGCGGCTATGGACGGCGCTGAAACTGGGTAAAAACCGGTTCAAATCCTCGGCTTGACGCCCTGCACCCCTCTCTCTATACGTCCGACCGTCTTCCAAGATGAATGACCGGACCGGCGCGGCTTTTGCGCCGGCGCTTTTCGAGGGATGTGCCATGTCATGGCGTTGCGATCTGACCGGTAAGAAACCCCTGGTCGGCCACAAAGTGAGCCACTCCAACCATAAGACCAAGCGGCGGTTCCTGCCGAACCTGCGCAACGTCACGCTGATCTCCGACTTGCTCGGCCGCAGCTTCCGGGTGCGGGTGTCGGCCAATGCGCTCCGGACCGTGGACCATCGCGGCGGGCTCGACGCCTTCCTGCTCAAGGCCAAGGACGCCGAGCTGGCGCCGCAGATGCTCGACCTCAAGCGCCAGATCGCGAAGAAGCAGGCCAAGGCTGAGGCCGCACCGGCCGCGGCGGAGCCGGTGGCTGGCTAGCTTCGTTTCTAGAAAATTCAGACGATCAAAGTTTCATGCCCCGCGAAAGTGGGGCATTTGCTTTTCTCACTCCCCCACCAGCGTGAATTGCAGCAGCAGATTGCGCTGGATCACGGAAAAATTGTCGTCGGACACCAGCGTGATGATGGTTTCGCCGCCCGCGTTACGGTGCACCGCGATGCCTTCCATGTTGTCGATCTGGTAGGCGAGATCGGCTTCGATCAGCGGTTTGCCGTCGACCAGCGCGTCCGGCTTGATGCTAGCGAGCGGCACGCGGCGGATGCGCATGGCGACGCCGCGCGTCGGCGAATAGCGGCGCTCGAGCAACAGCAAATCGCCGGGCGGCAGGATCGTGCAGTCGCTGATGTCGTAGTCGTCGCTGCGCGCGACACTGAAGCGCTCGACATGGTCACCCTTGATCAGGAACGAGCGATGGTTGCCCGCGCTGTCGAGGCTGTGTTCGGTCACCACGATGAGGCTGCCGGCAAGCGGCGCGCCTTTCGGCGGAGCCGCCAGGCATTCCAGGCTCTTGTTATAGGCGAAGGTCTTAAAATCGGGCGGCACCGCAATCTTTTCGCCGCGCGCCAGCAGGCCCTCGCGACGATAATTGAAGCGCACGATCTGCTCGACCCGCTCGATGCCGATATAGAGCATGCCGTCGATTTCAGTGAGCGACTCGACGTCGTACCAGCCGCGCGCAGCCAGCGGCTTGCCGTCCGGACCGAGGATCGGCGCCATCTCGGCGTCGGCGATGCCGGCGGGTTTGCCGTCTTGGTACACGATGCGGCCGCGCAGCCAGGACCCGCGATCGGTGACCGCGATGAAACGGCTGCCGTCGGGCTCGACGTGGATGGCGGAAACGCCGCCGAACGGTTCGTAGGCGGCGGTGAGCGCAAGCCCGCCGCGGAATTCCAGAATCCCGAAACGCGTCTGCGACGGGTCCCGGTTGTCGAACGCGGTGATCGGCGTTGATCGGATCGCGATGCGCGTCGGCGCCGCGCTGAAGCGCAGCGCCTCGGCCACTGCGAACGAGCCGACAACAACGAGCAGCGCGGCAAACAGCGTGCCGCCGACGAGCAAACGACGGCGATTGAACGTCAAGCGACACGCCTGCGCGGGCGAGGTGTCGAGCGCTCAGTGGCGGCGTGCTCTTCGAACAGCTCGGCGAGCTTCTCGGTCATAGCGCCGCCGAGCTCCTCGGCATCGACGATGGTGACGGCGCGGCGGTAGTAGCGCGTCACGTCGTGACCGATGCCGATAGCGATCAGTTCGACCGGCGAACGGGTCTCGATCTCCTCGATCACCCAGCGCAGATGGCGTTCGAGATAATTTCCGGGATTGACCGAAAGGGTGGAATCGTCGACCGGCGCGCCGTCGGAGATCATCATCAGGATTTTGCGTTGCTCGGAGCGCCCAAGCAGGCGCTTGTGCGCCCAGTCAAGCGCCTCGCCGTCGATGTTTTCCTTCAGCAGCCCCTCGCGCATCATCAGCCCGAGATTCTTGCGCGCGCGCCGCCACGGCGCGTCGGCCGACTTGTAGACGATATGGCGCAGGTCGTTGAGGCGGCCGGGATTGGCCGGCTTGCCGGCGGTCAGCCAGTTCTCGCGCGCCTGACCGCCCTTCCAGGCCCGGGTGGTAAAGCCGAGAATCTCGACCTTGACGCCGCAGCGCTCGAGCGTGCGCGCGAGGATATCGGCGCAGGTGGCGGCAACCGTGATCGGGCGCCCGCGCATGGAGCCGGAATTGTCCAGCAGCAGCGTCACCACCGTGTCGCGGAATTCGGTGTCCTTCTCGGCCTTGAACGAGAGCGGGTGCATGGGATCGATGACGATGCGCGCCAGCCGCCCCGGATCGAGCTGACCTTCCTCCAGGTCGAATTCCCAGGAGCGGCTCTGCTGCGCCATCAGCCGGCGCTGCAGACGGTTGGCAAGCCGCGCCACCACGCCCTGCAGATGCGAGAGCTGCTTGTCGAGATAGCTGCGCAGACGATCCAGTTCCTCCGGCTCGCACAGATCCTCGGCCGCCACCATCTCGTCGAACTTGGACGTGAAGGCGCGATAGTCCGGCCCGCGCGGCGCGTTGGCGCCGAACTGGCGCGGCCGCTGCGGCTCGCCCGCGGTCTCGGCGTCGCCCATGTCGGTGTCGTCGGCCATGTCGGCGGTCGGGGCATCGACGGCTTCGGTGGCAGAATCCGCCATGTCCTCGGCCGACACCTGCGTGTCCTCCGTGCTCATGCGCTGCATTTCGTCTGAGTCGGCAGCTTCGCCGTCCTCACCGGATTCCTGCTTGCGGCGATCCTCCTCGCCCTCCTCGTCTTCCTCCTCGGAATCGCGGCTGCGGTCCTCGCCCATTTCAAGCGCGTCGAGCAGGTCATGCACCGCGTCGCCGAATTGGCGCTGGTCCTCGAGCAGGTTTTCGAGCTGGTCGAGCTTTCGGCCGGCGCGGTCCTCGATCAGCGGGCGCCAGAGATCGACCAGCTTCTTGGCCGCCGCCGGCGGCGCCAGGCCGGTCAGGCGCTCGCGCACCATCAACGCCAGCGCGTCCTCGATCGGCGCGTCGGCGCGATCGGTGATCTCGTCGAACTTTCCGCGCTGAAAGCGCTCGTTCAGCATGGCGGTGAGATTTTGCGCGACGCCGTCCATGCGCCGCGCGCCGATCGCCTCGACGCGCGCCTGCTCAACCGTCTCGAACACCGCGCGTGCCTGCTGGCCGGCCGGCTGCAGGCGGCGGTGCATCGCCGGATCGTGGCAGGCAATTCGCAACGCGATCGAGTCGGCATTGCCGCGCACAATCGCGGCCTCGGCCTTGCTGAGCTTGCGCGGCGGCTCTGGCAGCCGGACTTTGCCGCCCATCAAACCGGGGCGTTCGGCGGCGAAGGAAACTTCCAGGTCGGGCTTGCGCGCGAGCGCGCGCAGGCAGCCGGTGATCGCCCGCTTGAACGGCTCGTTCGGCGATTCCTTCGACGACGACTTGATTTTGATGTTGGACGCCATTTCTTTTCTCCCTCGCCCCGCGTGCGGGGCGAGGTAAAACTTTACGACAGCGCCACGTTGACCGACGATTCCGGCAGTTCGATTCCGAAGCAGCGCTGATAGAATTCGGCCACGATCGGCCGCTCCAGCTCATCGCACTTGTTGAGGAAGGTGAGCCGGAAGGCGAACCCGATATCGTTGAAGATCTCGCAATTCTCCGCCCAGGTGATCACCGTGCGCGGGCTCATCACGGTCGAGATGTCGCCGTTCATGAAGCCGTTGCGCGTCAGATCGGCGACCCGCACCATCTTGTTGACGATGTCGCGGCCCTGCTCGTTGCGATAGTGCTTGGCCTTCGCCAGCACGATCTCCACCTCGTTGTCATGCGGCAGATAATTGAGCATGGTGACGATCGACCAGCGATCCATCTGCGCCTGATTGATCTGCTGGGTGCCGTGATAGAGGCCGGAGGTGTCGCCCAAACCGACCGTGTTCGCCGTGGCGAACAGGCGGAACGCTGGATGCGGCTTGATCACGCGGCTCTGGTCGAGCAGCGTGAGCCGGCCCGAGGATTCCAGCACGCGCTGAATCACGAACATCACATCCGGCCGGCCGGCGTCGTACTCGTCGAAGCAGAGCGCGACATTGTGCTGATAGGCCCAGGGCAGAATGCCGTCGCGGAACTCTGTCACCTGGTGACCGTCCTTGATGACGATGGCATCCTTGCCGATCAGGTCGATGCGGCTGATGTGACTGTCGAGGTTGACGCGCACCATGGGCCAATTGAGCCGCGCCGCCACCTGCTCGATATGGGTGGACTTGCCGGTGCCGTGATAGCCAGTGACGATCACGCGCCGGTTCTTGGCAAAGCCGGCGAGGATGGCGAGCGTGGTCGGGCGGTCGAACCGGTAATCGGGATCGAGGTCGGGCACGTGCTCGTCGGCCTTGGAATAGGCCGGCACTTCCAAATCGCTATCGATCCCGAACACCTGCCGGATCGACACTTTCATGTCGGGCAGGCCGGTAACTTCTTCCACTGCGGCGGTCATTGATCCTCCGTGACTTCGGAATCCCCGAAGCCCCTGATGCGGTCCGACTGATACGGTCCGGCTGATGGCGGCGGCAACTTAGCAGACCAAAAGCCCGCAAAAAACCCGCTGATAGCGAATAACACCATCAATTATATCAATAAGATAGGTGTTGACTGGCCTGTGCGGAAGGCGGGGCTGGGTTGCTTGGCGCAACGTTTTAGCCATTTTTCGAACGCGTGATCTTGCCCGAAAACCGGTTGCCACTTTTCGGGATCACGCGTCAGCCGAAGCCGGCCGATTTCAGGTAGTTGTACGATTGAATGACCTCCACCAGACGTTCCTCGGTGGAGCGATCCCCGCCATTGGCATCCGGATGAAACTGCTTCACCAGCTCCTTGAAGCGCAACTTCACCTGTTGCGGGGTGGCGCCGATATCGAGCCCGAGCTTATCGAGCGCCTTGCGCTCGGCATTGCGGATCGGACGGGCTTCCGCGCGCTGCTGCTGCTGCTCGGTACGCATGCCCTCGCCGAACAGCCCGAACGGATCGTCACGGGTACCGAACGTGCTCAGGTCCGGGCGCACTTTCCCTTTCCCGGTTCCCATCTTCCAGGTCGGGCGATGGCCGGTAATGGCGTCCTTCTGGTAGGCCATCACCGCGGCGTCGCTCATGCCGCTGAAAAAATTGTACGACTGATTGTATTCCCGCACGTGTTTGAGGCAGAAACGCCAATATTGGTTCTCGGTGTTGCGGCCCTTGGGCGCGCGATTGGTGCCCTTCTCCTTGCAGCCATGCCATTCGCAAGCCGGACCGCCGGTCTTCGGCCGGCGATCCTTGCTCGGTTTAACGCGGATACTATCGAAAAACGGCGAGTCGGATGTCATGACCAATCATTATGCTCTTTTGCCGGTGACGCGTTCAAGACTTGACAGCATGACAACGTCCTGATTCTGCCGCAAAGCGGCCATTGACCCGCAGGCCGCCCCCGTCCCTTGCGCATGATCTTTTCCGAAAACCGGGTTCCACTTTTCGGGAACATGCGCTAAGCGGGGCGGCATGCGAACCGCCGATCTCATCACAAAGAAACTGACCGAGGCTTTCGCCCCGCAAAGTCTTACGGTGGAGGACATATCCCACCAGCACGAAGGCCATGCCGGGTCCCGGCCGGGCGGGCAAACTCATTATAGGGTCTATATCGTGTCGCAAGCGTTCAAAAGTAAGTCCCGGCTCGAACGTCACCGCATGATCAACCAGGCGCTTTCGGACGAGCTGGCCGGCGGCGTGCACGCGCTCGCCATCCATGCCGCGGCACCGGGCGAAGGCGGCAGCGCATGATCGCGAAAAGTGGGAAACGGTTTTCGGATAAGATCATGCGCATCTAACGATTATTGCGCCTTTATGTCCGCCGCGCGGATGATCTCGCCCCACATTTTGCGATCTTGCCGGGCCTGTTGCTCGAATTCATTGGGGCTATTGCCGAGTAGCCGCGCACCGGTTTTGGCGAAGCGCTCGCGTAGCGCGGGCTGACGCAGCGCCGCGGCGATCTCCTTATGCAGCCGCGCCACGACTGCGGGCGGCGTCCCGGCGGGCGCGACTACGCCGAACCAGGACGACGCCTCGTAGTTGGCGACGCCGGCCTCGGCGGCGGTCGGCAAGTCCGGCAACAATTCCATCCGCTGCTTCGCAGCCACCGCCAGCGGACGCAGCTTGCCGCCCTCGATATGCGGCAATACCGTCGGCGGATTGTCCACCACGCCGTCGATCTGTCCCGCGATCAGATCGGTAATCGCGGGCGCCGCGCCGCAATAGGGTACGTGCGTGAGCTTGATCTTCGCGGCATGCATGAACAGCGCAAGGCCCAGATGTCCCGTGGTGCCGATGCCGGGCAAGCCAAAGTTGAGCTTGCCGGGATTGGCCCGCGCCAGCGCGACCAGCTCCTGCAGGGTCTTCGCCTCCACCTTCGGATTGACGACGACCATCATCGGTATGTCGGCGACATTCGAGACCGGCACGAAGTCCTTCTCCGGATCGAACGGCATCTTGGAATAGAGGAACTGATTGGCGGTCAGAATACCGGCCGACGTCATCAGCAGAGTGTAACCATCGGGCGCTGACTTGGCGACCGCATCGGCGCCGATATTGCCGCCCGCCCCGGCGCGGTTTTCGACGATCACCGGCTGGCCAAGCGTCCGCGAGATTTCATCGCCGACCGCGCGGGCGAGCACGTCGGCAAGGCCGCCGGCGGGAAATGGCGCGATCAGACGAACCGGACGGTCAGGATAGTCTTGCGCTTGGCTCCCAACGCCGAAGCAAACGGAAAACAACACGCCCAGCGTCAGTAAGCGCGCGCGGCGCAGCAAAGCCGTCAACGATGTCACCGGAAGCCCCCCAGCCGTTATCGCGTCTTGTTTCGTGCAGACGCGTTTTTCGCGATCATCCTGCCTTTGCCGGCGGCTTGCGCGCAAGAGGCTGGATGCGTAGCGCGGTGATGCGGTTACGGCTGCGGCGGAGCACGCGGAAGCGGAAGCCGTGGAAGGTGAAGCTCTGCCCGACTTCCGGAATCGAGCGCGCCTCATGGATGACGAGGCCGGCGATGGTGGTTGCCTCCTCGTCCGGCAGATTCCAGTCCATGACCCGATTGAGGTCGCGGATCGGCGCCGCACCGTCCACGTTGACCGAACCGTCCGGCTGGCGCCGCACGCCCGGCATGGCGACGTCGTGCTCGTCGGTGATGTCGCCGACGATCTCCTCTAGAATGTCCTCCAGCGTCACCAGGCCTTCGACCTCGCCGTATTCGTCCACGACCAACGCGAACGGCGTCTTGCGGCGGCGGAACGCCTTGAGCTGCTCCGACACCGACCGCGTATCGGGCACAAACCAGGGCGGCGCCATCAGCGCAGCGATGTCGACCTTCGACGCGTCGCCGTCGAGCGCGTGCAGCGCGCGCAG
>DATBZY010000162.1:0-4371 GCA_036512915.1 Pseudolabrys sp.
CGCATCACTCAAGCCCATCGCGCCAATGCGGACAGCAAACGACTCGATGCCATTCCAGGGTTCGGCGTGATTCTATCTACGGCTGTCGTGGCGACGATGACCGACCCAAAGGCATTCAAGACGGGACGCGAGTTTGCCGCCTGGATCGGATTGGTGCCGCGGCAGAACTCCACAGGTGGAAAGGAGCGCCTCGGCTCTATTTCCAAGCAGGGCGATCGCTATCTGCGACGACTATTGGTACTCGGTGCAATATCCATTGTCGGGACCGCACGCACGCGGCCGGACAAGTATCCCTGGGTAACCGAACTGCTGGGTCGTCGGCCGGCCAAGGTGGTCGCGGTGTGCTCGAGGGAAGCGTCCGGCGCGGGGGCAATCGGCTGCGCATCGCTGGCCAGCTCATCGATGCGAGCTCCGGTGCACACTTGTGGGCGGATCGGTTCGACGGCGAGATGAGTGACGTATTCGAGCTTCAGGATCGAATTACCGAAAATGTCGTCGGTGCCATCGAGCCTAAAATACAGTTGGCAGAAATTGAGCGTTTGAAACAGAAACCAGCGGCTAACCTGGATGCTTACGATTTGCTGCTGCGCGCACAGCAACTTGAATACGAATTTACCGAGGAGAGCGTTTTATCTGCTCTGCGTTGCGCTCAAGAGGCCCTTGTAATCGATCCGTTCTACGCGCCTGCAATGGCCATGGCCGCCTATTGCTATGGAGAGCGACGCTTTCAAGGCTGGACGCGAGAAATTGAAAAAGAAACGGCGGAGGGCCTGCGGCTTGCGAAACAAGCGCTTCAACTTGCCAGCGACGATGCCAACGTCTTGTGGATGGTCGCGCTGACAACATGGCAGCTTGGGTCGGACACTCAGCACGCGAAAGAATTCGCTTATCGATCCTTGGAGGCGAACCCAAACTCGGCGATTGCTTCGACCATTGTAGGCTGGATCGAGGCTTATTCAGGAAATTCCACCAAAGGCATGGAATTTCTTAGTCGCGCCCAGCGGCTCAGTCCGCTCGATCCGCGTGCCTGGTTCACCGCCGCCGGTATGTCCATCGCCTATTTGGGGGAAGGGCAATTTGAGGAAGGGGCATCCTGGGCCAAGAAGGCGCTTGCAAAGAACCCGCGCTACACGGTTGCCATGCGTCTTCTTGCTGCGCATCTCGCACAACTGGGGCAATTGGAACCCGCGAGAGAAGCAATGAGAGAAATATTCAAGGTTGAGCCGCACCTAACTTTGTCTGCGCTTCGGTCGAGGTTGATGTTTATGCACGAACGCGTTTGGAAGAACTTGTCAAATGGTTTACGGATTGCCGGGATGCCAGAATAGGTAGGGCACGGCGGAAAGGCCGCTTCTGCCACTTTTGGGACTTGGCGCGATGTTTGGCTTGAGTCCGTAATGCACTCCAAATCGGGCGTTCGCTAGCCGTTGCTCGTCAATCTCGGTTTATGCGTACACGACCTGGCACGAGGCGTTGCCGGGCCGCTATTCACTCCAGCGGACGGCCGGTCATGGCGGCAAGTTCGCGAATGAATCGATCTGATATCTGGCCGGTCACCGGCAGCCGGCGATCGCGCTCGAATTTTTCAATCGCCGTCCGCGTATCCGGATCGGAAACGCCGGTGGGCTTGATCTGGCCGTAACCGAAATCGGCCAGCGCGCGCTGGATCGCAACCATGCGCTTGGACGGCGCGATCAGTTCGGCGATCGGGTCGTTGCGCGCAGCCTCCGGCGATGCCGCACGATCAGTCTGCGCCTTGGCCTTCGACGCGACGATGGCACGCAGCAGGCCGTCACTCGCCTCCGGAATTATCTTCAGGCCTGTGGCCTGCACAAACTCGCGCGCGGCTGCATCGGTCTTGGCGCCCCAAATGCCGTCGGCCGCACCATCGTAGAAGCCCCTGCGGCTAAGCTCACGCTGGATGTCGGAAACAAGCTGCGGGCGGACTTGCGCGGCGGAGTCGGGCACAATATTGGGCTGCGCGGCGGCAGCATGCGGCGGGGCAACCGGCGTCTCCTGCTTCAGCAACGGCCGCGTCGCAAAGATCGGCGCCGGATGCGGGCCCTTTTGCAGGAACAGCGCATTGATGAAGATCGCAAATATGGCGACGGTCGCCATCACGATGCCGACGAATTCGCGTGGATGCCGGGTGATCGCGGCGGCCAACCTGCCGGCGCCGCGGTATTCCACCGGCGCTTCACTATAGCTTCGTCTACGCACTTTTCTTCACCCGGACGTTAACGGCGGCCGCGAATTCGCCAGCGCGCTCGATGACAAGTTTGATTGGCTCGACCGCGGGCCGGCCGCCTTCGCAATCGATCGGCAGCCGCACAGTTACCCGCGTCCCTTCGCCGAGCCGGCTGCGGATGTCGATGTCGCCACCGTGCAACTGCACCAGCCCCTTGACGATGGAAAGGCCGAGGCCTGAGCCGTCGTGCCGCCGGTCGTAAGAGGCCCGCGCCTGGAAAAATGCTTCGCCCAGCCGCGGCAGGTCGTCCTCGCCAATACCGACTCCGGTATCCTCCACCGCGACGGCGAATTTCGAGCCATCACATATTGCGCTGACGGTAACGCGCCCGCCGCGCGGCGTGAACTTGATGGCATTGGAAATAAGATTGATCAGGATCTGGTTGAAGGCGCGACGGTCCGCCACCACCTCCGGCAGATCGAAGGCGATGCGCGTTTTGATCTCCACACCCGAATCGCGCGCCTTAAGCGCCAGCAGATCGCAGCAGCTTGCAATCACCTGCGCCGGCATGAACGGCTCCGGCGTAATCTCGAAGTTGCCGGTCTCCATCTTCGACATGTCGAGGATACCGTTGACCACCGACAGCAGATGACGGCCGGAATCGTTGATTAGCTTGGCATATTCATGTTTGCGCGCGGTATCGAACACCAGCGAATCATTGGTCAGCATTTCGGAGAAGCCGATGATCGCGTTAAGCGGCGTGCGCAACTCATGGCTCATGGTGGCGAGGAAGCGGCTTTTGGCGGCATTGGCGCGCTCCGACTCGGCTTGCGCAATCTCGATCGTGCGCTCTTGCGCCTTGCGTTCGCTGACGTCACGCAGCACCGCGACCACTTCGCACGCGTCGGTATTCGGAGTATCCGTGGCGCGATCGAGCGGACGGCAGCGCATTTCCACCCACACGAAGTGGCCGGCATCAGGCTCTAGGCCGCCGCCACGGCGGATGCGAAATTCGACCGAACGGCCTTCGCCGAGCGCAGCCGCATCGGCCAGCGCGGTGAGATAGGCCGGCCGATCCGCGACATGGACGCGATCGAACAGGCCATGGCCGGCAAGCTCGCCGGTCCGAACGCCGAACAGCGGCTCCGCCGCCGGCGAAACGAACAGCACCGCGCCGTTACGCCCGTGACGGCTAATGACATCGGTCATATTGCGCGCGAGCAGCCGGTAGCGGTCCTCCTCGGCATAGAGCAGCCAGAAGCTGGTGCGCGCCAGCGACTCCGCGCCGAGCGCCAGGCCGGTGGCATACAGCGCCGCCGAGATAATGCCGAGCGCAGCGAGCGCCCCGTGTTCGTTTGCCACCATCGTCGCCGATGGCAGCAAACCGGCGGGGCTGAGCACCAGCAGCAGGCCGGCGGCGGCAAGCGCGAAGGTCGAGGCTAGCGCTACCACGCGGCGCGAGGCCGAGAGCGCCGCTTCCAGCGGCACCACAACCAGCCATATCGCCGCAAACGAGCCGATGCCGCCGCTGCACCAAGCCACCACCGCCACCAGACCGGTGAGCGCGAGCGACGAGAGCACGTGGGCGCTTTCATAGCGGCCGGTGCGGGAGAGGAAATATGCAATCAGGATTGGCGCAACCAGCCAGCCGAACACACCGACTTCGAGCGCGCTCGGCACGCCGCGGAAGACGATATAGACCGGGAAGCTCGCAAGCGCGACAAAGCTGCCGAGCAGGCGCGGCGCAATGAAGGCGCGATGGCGCGCCGCAGTCAACGCATCGTGCTGCGCCGCCGGGTACACCAAAGCGTCAACGTAGTTCCACACTGGCGTGAGGAAGCTCACGGTTCCTGTCCCACGTCTTGAAAGACGCGCCCCTTTTTCGTAGCCGAAACCTTAAGGCAGCCCCGCTTAAGCGAACGCTAAGGCTCGCCCGCCGCGCGACCTATTGCGGCGTCGAAGCAGCATTTTCGGAGCGATCGCTGCGCCCATTCACCGGTCATGGTGAAATTTCGGTTGCCGAAGGCGGCGTTTCTGCAGGTCGATGTACTGCGGCCCGGTTTTGAGACACCCGGCTGAGCTTATTCAGGCGGCCAATGATAGGTCGGTTGTGACTGTCTGATCAACCCGGGATTGATCGGCTCGCACCTGAGCTGGGGTACGATAGCCGTGCCGGGCGACGA
>DATBZY010000163.1:0-17415 GCA_036512915.1 Pseudolabrys sp.
TGCCGGCGCCGATCTTGCGCGCCGGCACGGTCTCGGCATCCTGGCTCTTGAGCCAGTCGAGCCAGTCCGGCCACCACGAGCCGGGATGCACTTTCGCCGTCGATATCCACTTGTCGATATCGGAACCCTTCGGCGCCTTGCCGGTCCAATACTGGTATTTTGGCTTGGCCGGCGGGTTGACCACGCCGGCGATATGGCCGGAGCCGGCCAGCACATATTTCACCGGCCCGCCGAAATATTGCGAGCCGAACAGCACCGATTTAGCCGGCGCGATGTGATCCTCGCGGGTGGCGAGATTGTAGATCGGCAGTTTAACCTTGCGCAGATCGAGCGTGACGCCGGCGATTTCCATCTCGCCTTTGCTGAGCGTGTTTTCGAGATAGCAATTGCGCAAATAGAACGAATGGTTAGCCGCCGGCATGCGGGTGGCATCGGAATTCCAATACAGAATGTCGAACGGGAACGGTTTTTTGCCGCGCAGGTAATTGTTGACCACATAGGGCCAGATCAGATCATTGGAGCGCAGCATATTGAAGGCATTCGCCATGCGCGAGGCCTCCAGGTAGCCCTGTTCGTTCATGTGCGCTTCGAGCTGTTTGATGCGCTCTTCGTCGACGAACACTTTGAGATCGCCGGCATGGGTGAAGTCGACCTGCGCAGCGAACATGGTGGCCGACAGCACGCGGTCCTTTTTCTTCGCCGCCAGATAAGCCAGCGTGATCGCCAGCAGCGTGCCGCCGACGCAATAGCCGATGGCGTTGACCTTGCGCTCGCCGGTCGCCGCCGCGATGGCGTCGAGTGCGGCGATCGGACCTTCGCGCATATATTGTTCGAAACTTTTTGCGACCAAATGCGCGTCGGGGTTCACCCAGGAAACCACGAACACCGTGGTACCCTGGTCGACGCACCATTTGATAAAGGATTTCTCCGGCGTGAGATCGAGAATGTAAAACTTGTTGATCCAGGGCGGCACGATCAGCAGCGGAACCTTGAGCACGTCCTTGGTGGTCGGCTCGTATTGGATCAATTGCATCAAGTCGTTCTGGAAGATCACCTTGCCGGGCGTGAGCGCGAGATTGCGCCCGACCTCGAACATCGAGGAATCGGACTGGCGGATCTTGAGATTGCCGTGCCCGGCTTTGATGTCCTCGCCCAGCATGTGCATGCCGCGCACCAGGTTTTCGGCATTCGACGACAGCGTCTCGCGCAGCAATTCCGGATTGGTGAGCACGAAATTCGAAGGCGAAATCGCGTTGGCGATCTGCTTGACGTAGAACTGGGCCTTGTCGCGGGTATGCTCGTCGACGCCGGCGGCGTCCTTGACCAGCCGGTCGGCCCATTGGGTGGTGAGCAGGTAGGCCTGCTTGAGAAAATCGAAGAATTGGTTCTGCGACCATTCCGGATCCGTGAAGCGCTTGTCTTTCGGATCGGGCGCGGCGACCAGCGCGGCCGGCTCGCCGGCCATGCGCTTGACCGCGCCGGCCCACAAATCGAGATAGGCGCGGCCGAGGCTGGCCTGCAGTTCGACCGCGCGCTTGGGGTCGGAGAGCCAGTATTCCGCCACATGGCCGACGGTCTTGACCACGTCGGTGACGTCGTCGGCCATTTCGCCGTTGAACTTGCCTTCCTCGCGCGGCTTCATATAGGCGGCGAGCGCCTTGCCACCTTCCTCGATCATGCGCGCGAGATTGTGCGCGAATGCCTCGACGTCGACTGCGGCGATCTTGGCCGGTTCTTTGGCCGGTTCGGTCGTGGGCTTGTCTATCGGCATTTTTGGTCTGTCCCCACCTTGAGAAATGGCGCGGACTGCGCCCCATCGCAAGGCGCGTTTCATCGCATGGTTTCGCTGAGCGTCCGGCCCCGGCCGAGCCGTTTGCCGCCTGCTCACCATGCTGATGCCATATTAGCCGGATAGCGCGCTTATGCTATAATTCATTGAGTCTGCATCGATTTCCGGTCCAGCGGCAGGTTTTGAGGAACATGGTGCGAGCCCATCAAGCATCGATATTGGCGGCCTTGGGCCTCGCCACGGTCCTGGCCGGCTGCTCGCCCGGGCCGATGATCGACCGGCTGCCGGGGGATATGGGCTTGCCCGCAGGCGCCCCGGCGCGGTCGACAACGCCCTACCAGTACCCGGCCGTGCACGACATGCCGCCCGCCCGCGCGACCGCACCCATGAGCGATGAAGAGCAGCTCAAGCTGGAAAAGGAGCTGACCGCGGTCCGCGAACGGCAGGAAGCCCAGGAAGCCAAAGAAGCCAAGGAAGCCAAGGAAGGGCCCGATAAAACGGCAGCGCAACCTGCAAAAAACCCGCCTGCAAAAAACCCGCCTGCAAAAAAGAAGCCCGCGTCCGCCAAGAACGGCCAAGCCGCTGGCGCCAAGACCTCTGGTGCCAAGACCAACCCGTGATAAAAGCCAGCCGGGGCTAACGCCTGCCGGCTGGAGAAGGCAGCCTGGCGCATGATCCCGAAAAGGCCGGTCGCGGACTTGATCCGGGATGGGAACCGGTTTTCGGAAAAGATCGTGCGCAGGCAGAACTGACGCGACTTGAAGGTTTGAGCCGATGGAAGAATTCTACCGCATCCGCCGTTTGCCGCCCTATGTGTTCGAAGAGGTGAATCGGGCCAAGGCGTGCGCTCGTAACGCGGGCGCGGACATCATCGACCTCGGCATGGGCAACCCGGATTTGCCGGCGCCCGCGCATGTCATCGAGAAGATGAAGGAGACGCTGGGCAAGCCCCGCACCGATCGCTATTCCGCCTCGCGCGGTATCCCCGGCCTGCGCCGCGCGCAAGCCGCCTATTACGAGCGCCGCTTCGGCGTGAAGCTCAATCCGGAAACCCAGATCGTTACCACGCTCGGCTCGAAGGAAGGCTTCGCCAACGTGGCGCAGGCGATCACCGCGCCGGGCGACGTCGTGCTGGTGCCCAATCCGAGTTATCCGATCCACGCCTTCGGCTTCCTGATGGCGGGCGGCGCGATCCGCTCGGTGCCGTCGGAGCCGACGCCGAATTTCTTCCACACGCTGGAGCGCGCGATCGTCCACTCGATCCCGAAGCCGACCGCGGTGGTGGTTTGCTATCCGGCCAATCCGACCGCTTACGTCGCGACCCTCGACTTCTACAAGGACCTGATCGCCTTCGCCAAGAAGCACGACATACTGGTGTTGTCCGATCTCGCTTATGCGGAAGTCTATTTCGACGACCATCCGCCGCCGTCGCTATTGCAGGTGCCGGGTGCCAACGACGTCGCGGTCGAATTCACCTCGATGTCGAAGACGTTCTCGATGCCCGGCTGGCGTATCGGCTTTGCCGTCGGCAATGAGCGGGTGATCGCGGCGCTCGGCCGGGTGAAATCCTATCTCGACTACGGCGCCTTCACGCCGGTGCAGGTGGCGGCCACCGCCGCGCTCAACGGCCCCGACGACTGCATCAAGGAGATGCGCGAAGTCTACAAACGCCGCCGCGACGTGCTGGTGGAAAGCTTCAGCCGCGCCGGCTGGCATGTGCCGTCCCCGCGCGCCTCGATGTTCGCCTGGTCGCCGATCCCGGAGCCGTTCAAGACTCTCGGCAGCGTGGAGTTTTCCAAGCTGCTGGTCGAGAAGGCGGATATCGCGGTGTCGCCCGGCATCGGCTTCGGCGAATATGGAGAAGGCTATGTGCGCATCGCGCTGGTGGAGAACGAGCAGCGCATCCGCCAGGCCGCGCGCAACGTCCGCCGCTTCCTCGAAACCGCGCCGGAACAGCTTCACAACGTCGTCCCGCTCGCCACGCGGCGATAACCGTCCCTGCATCGGAACAAGCAAGTTTCATGGTCGCAGCCCTGAAAGTGGGTGTCGCCGGATTGGGCACGGTCGGCGCCGCCTTGATCGCCCAGGTGGCGCGCCAGCGCGAGGCGCTCGCCGCGCGTTGCGGCCGCGGAATCGAGATCGTCGCGGTCTGCGCGCGCTCGCGCGCCAAGGATCGCGAGATCGATCTGAATTCGATGAAGTGGTTTGCCGATCCGGTGGCGCTTGCGCGCGATGGCGACATCGACGTGTTCGTCGAGTTGATCGGCGGCGCCGGCGATCCGGCGAAAGCTGCGGTCGAAGCAGCGCTCGCGTCGGGCAAATCGGTGGTTACCGCCAACAAGGCGCTGCTCGCCAAGCATGGCGTCAAGCTCGCCGCGCTCGCCGAGAAGCATCGCGTCGCGCTCAATTTCGAGGCCGCCGTCGGCGGCGCGATCCCGATCGTGAAGACGCTGCGCGAGGGGCTGGCGGGCAATTCGTTTGAGCGCATCTATGGCATCCTCAACGGCACCTGCAATTACATCCTGACCCGAATGGAGCAGGACAAGATGCCGTTCGCGGAGTGTCTGAAGGAAGCGCAGCGGTTCGGCTATGCCGAAGCCGATCCGACTTTCGATATCGAGGGCCATGACACCGCGCAGAAGCTCGCGATCCTGGCCAGCCTCGCTTTCGGCACCAAGGTCGACCAGAGCGCGATCTATGTGGAAGGCATTTCCTCGATCACGCCGGCCGATCTCGCCGCCGCCGACGAGCTCGGTTATCGGGTGAAGCTGCTGGGCGTGGCGGTGAAGACGCCGAAAGGCATCGAGCAGCGCGTCCACCCCACCATGGTGCGCAAGGACTCAGCCATCGCGCAGGTGATGGGCGTGACCAATGCCGTCACCATCGATGCCGAGGGCATCAATCCGCTGACCCTGGTCGGTCCCGGTGCCGGGGGTACGGCGACCGCCTCGGCGGTGCTCTCCGATATCGGCGATGTCGCCCGCGGGGTGCGGACCGCGCCCTTTGGCCTACCGACCGCGCGGCTCACAGCCGTGCGCAAGGCGCCGATGCAGCGGCACGAGGGCGGCTACTACATCAGGCTGTTGGCACGGGACAAGCCCGGAACCGCGGCGACCATCGCCAAGCGGCTGGCCCAGCAGGAGATTTCGCTGGAATCGATCGTGCAGCGCCACCCCAAGGACGGCGCCGGGGCTGCGCGCAAGAACGGTTCCGTCCCTGTTATCCTCATTACTTATGCGACCAGTGAAGATGCCGTCCGCAAGGCCCTTGCCGCGGTGGGGCGCGATAGCGTGATCTCAGGCCGGCCGCAAGTGATCCGGATCGAGAAGAACTGACCACTTGCGCATGATCCCGAAAAGTGGGAACCGGTTTTCGGAAAAGATCATGCGCAAGCGAAATGTTAGCTAGGGTTCTGATCCAATCAGAACTGATCAGACTCTAATCCGAACCGGCTTGCGCCGGAGCCAAAAGCCGTGTTTTGCGAGGGGGAACGCCACTATGTCGTCGATCACCGTCCATCCCGAACTGCTGCTGGAGCGAATTCTCACGCTCGAAATCGTGCGCGTGACCGAACGCGCGGCGGTGTCCTCGGCGCGCCTGCGCGGGCAGGGCCAAGAGAAGGCCGCCGACAAGGCCGCGGTCGATGCCATGCGGCGCGAACTCAACGAGCTGCCGATCGACGGCACCGTGGTGATCGGCGAGGGCGAGATGGACGAGGCGCCGATGCTGTTCATCGGCGAGAAGGTCGGCAACAAAAGCGGCCCCAAGGTCGACATCGCAGTCGATCCGTTGGAAGGCACCACGCTCTGCGCCAAGAATATGCCGGGCGCGATCGCCACGTTGGCGATGGCGGACGCCGGCACGCTGCTGCACGCGCCGGACTGCTACATGGACAAGATCGCCATCGGTCCGGGCTACCCCAAGGGCACCATCGACCTCGACGCGCCCGCCGACCAGAACATCATCCGGCTGGCCAAGGCCAAGGGCGTGAAGCCGTCGGAGATCACCGCGATCCTGCTCGACCGGCCACGTCACGCCGAGATCATTGCGGCGGTGCGTAAGACCGGCGCCGCGGTCAGCCTGATCAGCGACGGCGATGTGGCAGGAGTCATCCACTGCGCCGAGCCGAAGACCGGCATCGACATCTATCTCGGCATCGGCGGCGCGCCGGAAGGCGTGCTGGCGGCGGCGGCGCTGCGCTGCATCGGCGGCCAGATGCAGTGCCGTCTCATCATCGACACAGCGGAATTGCGCGAGCGGACCGTGAAAATGGGCATCAAGGACCCGAAGAAGAAATACGAGATCGAAGACATGGCGAAAGGCGATTGCCTGTTTGCCGCCACCGGCGTGACCGACGGCGCCATGTTGCGCGGAGTCAAGTTCGGCAAGCACGTGATCGAGACCGAAACCGTGGTGATGCGCTCGGCCACCGGCACCGTGCGCCGGGTCTATGCCGAGCACCGGCAGCTGGCGAAGTTTTATCTCGACTAGGATCATCGATGTCGCATGACGTTCATCTCGTTGGCAGCGTGCCGCTTGCCGACGCGCGGCAAGTTTTTGCGACCGTGAGCGCGGCGCTCGGCCCGCACCTCAAACGCATTCCCGATGGCGAAACCGGCGAGCGCTCCGACTGGATTACCTGGCTCGAGCCTGTATTCGCCGGCAATTCGGCGCTCGAGAAGTCCGATGAACTCTTCCGCGTTCATGCCAGCGGAACGGCGCGGCTGCGCTATCGCCTGAAGCCGGGCAAAACGGTCGATGACGTCTCGTTCGATAATCTATTCTATGCTGAAGTGGCGAAGCGGTCTTACGCCGAGTTTGCCGCGCTTAAAAAGCAGGGCGGCGTGCCAAAGGGCTGCCGTTTCCAGATCGACCTCGTTCCGGCACACTCGGTGATATGGCTATTTCTGCAGGACGACCTGCATCAGCCGCTCGATCCTGTGTACAACGAGGCGCTCAAGCGCGAGATCGATAAGATCGCGCAATCGCTTCCGCACGACCAGATCGCCATCCAGTTCGATGTCGCCTTGGCTGTGTTCGCGAGACTTGAGCGTAATGAGCCGAATGCCTACGGCAAGAACCGCGATGAGATGCTTGCGACATTCTCTCGCATCCTGACTGAACTTGCCGAGCGCGTACCGAAGGACATCGAGTTCTTGTTTCACTTCTGTTACGGCGATTCTAACCACAAGCACGTGCTTGAGCCGCGCGACATGGCCGACATGGTCGATATGGCCAATCGGCTGTCCGCGGATATCACGCGGCCGATCAATCTCATTCACATGCCGGTGCCGCGCGATCGCTCGGACGGCGCGTATTTCTCGCCGCTGTCGCGCTTGCGGCTTCGCCCGGAAACCGAATTGTGCCTCGGGCTTGTGCATTACACGGACGGCGTTGCGGGCACGCGCCGGCGCCTGGCGGTCGCCGAACGGCACGTCGCGCGGTTTTCTATTGCAACGGAATGCGGATTCGGGCGGCGAAACTCCTCGACAATCCCTGAATTGTTGCAAATTCACGCGGAAGTCGCCGGCTAGCGCATAATCCCGAAAAGTGGGCACCGGTTTTCGGAAGAGATCATGCGCAACAGTTCAAAAACGCCATGCTGGCGCCGCCGGCCGGCTTCGTCCATGATTGAACGCTCTTCAGACATCTGAGTCCGGGCGAACCTTCAGCGGTTCGCGGAATGGCGATGGCGGCTTTGCCGGCAATGGCGTTGAAAACCTCGGAGCGTTTTTTCCTCGGCGTCGAGCGCTCGGCGACCGGCCGCGTCTGGCGCGATCGTCTCGACGAGCGCGGGGCCGCGCGCGCTCTCACCATTGCGCAACGCCACGGTATTCCGGAATTGCTGGCGCGCGTGCTCGCCGGCCGCGGCGTCGAGGCCGACGAGGCCGAGGCGTTCCTCGATCCCACCATCAAACGGCTGATGCCGGATCCGCATACCCTCACCGATATGGAAGCGGCCTCCGCGCGCATTGCGCATGCGATCGAGCGCGAGGAAAGCGTCGCCATCTTCGGCGACTACGACGTCGACGGCGCCACCGCCTCGGCGCTGCTGTGCCGGTATCTGCGCCACTGCGGCCTCGATCCGATCGTGCACATCCCGGATCGCATCTTCGAAGGCTACGGGCCGAACGTCGACGCTATCCGTTCGTTCGCCGAACGCGACGTGAAACTGCTGATCACGGTGGATTGCGGCACCACCAGCCTCGAGCCGCTCTTGGAGGCGAAGAAGCTCGGCCTCGATACGGTAGTGATCGATCATCATCAGGCCGACGAGGAGCTGCCGGTGGCGGTGGCGATCGTCAACCCGAACCGCGCTGACGATCTCTCCGGTCTCGGCCATCTCGCGGCCGTGGGCCTGGTCTTTGTCACGCTGGTTGCGTTGGCGCGGCAATTGCGTCAGCGCGATTTCTGGACCGGCGCGCGCGCCGAGCCCGATCTGCTGTCGCTGTTGCATCTGGTCGCGCTCGGCACCGTTGCCGATGTGGTGCCGCTGAAAGGCCTCAACCGCGCCTTTGTCGTCAAGGGCCTGATCGCGCTGCGGAGGCGCGATCATGTGGGCTCAACCGCGCTGATGGATGCCGCGCGGCTGTCCGGTCCGCCGGAGTCTTGGCATCTCGGCTTCCTGCTTGGGCCCCGCATCAATGCCGGCGGACGCATCGGCCGTGCCGACCTGGGCGTGCGGCTGCTGCTCGAGGAGGACCCGATTGAGGCCACGCGCATCGCCGCCGAGCTCGACCGCCTCAACCGCGAGCGCCAGCAGATCGAGATCGCGACGGTGGCGCAGGCGGAAGCCGAAGCCATGGCCGCGCTCGGGCTGGAGGAGAAGGGTGCCGTCATCGTCACCGCGGCGGAAGGCTGGCATCCCGGCGTAGTCGGCCTGGTGGCGGCGCGGCTGAAGGAACGTTACGGCCGCCCGGCCTTTGCCATTGCGCTCGAGCCCGGCGACATCGGCACCGGCTCCGGGCGTTCGATCGCCGGCGTCGATCTGGGCCGCGCGGTGCGCCAAGCGGTGCGTGACGGTCTGCTGCTCAAGGGCGGCGGCCACGCCATGGCCGCCGGCGTCACCCTCAAGAAAGGCGCGCTGGCTGAGTTCCGCGCTTTCCTCGAAGACACGCTGGCCGCGTCGGTGGATATGGCGCGGCGGGACAGCGCGCTGATGATCGACGGCGCGATCAGCGCCGGCGGCGTCAATCTGGCGCTGGTCGACATGCTGTCGCGCGCCGGACCCTACGGCGCCGGCAACCCGGAGCCGCTGCTGGCGCTGCCCTCGCATACTCTCAGCTTTGCCGATCCGGTCGGCGAGAACCACATCCGCGCGCGCTTTCGATCGGGCGACGGCAAGTTCGTGAATGCGATTGCCTTCCGCGTCGCAGGTACGCCGCTCGGTCGCGCGTTGCTGGACAGTCGCGGCCGCCAAATGCATGCGGCCGGTTTTCTTGCGGTCGACCGCTGGCAGGGCGAGGAGCGCGTGCAAATGCGGCTGGTCGATGTGGCGATCAGTTAGCGCACGATTCCGAATCGCATGTATCCCGATACCGTCAATACCGACATGCGTTTGCGGTATCAGGCAAATTCCTGAAACTGCGATCGTCGCTGGCAATGTCTGTTATTGGGCGAATAACGGACCCAGCGCGGACGTCGGATTTTCGGCCGGGTCTGACCTAGATCGGACAGTCGAAAGTCGCGGTCGCATTTCACGATCTGCAGGTAGGCGGTATCGTTTGTAGGCTAGAGCATCTGGAACCAAACGCTGCTCGCCGCGTTGAAAAAGTGGCCCGTTCCCTCGCTCCGAAGCCTGTCGGGCGAAAGGAAATCGCATGCGCACCATCACCCAACCGCCGCCGTTGTCGCGTTGCAAACAATGCGGTGGCGAGCTACGATTAAAGCTGATCGAGGCCGCCGACCGCGGACTTGATCTGGAGTACGAGATTTTCGTCTGCGCAAACTGCGGTCGTGAGCAATCGCTCACAGTGCGCCACGACCACAAGATACCGCACACTAAGGTGGCCTAGCCAACGAATAGGTCGACCCCAGTTGGCTACACTGACGCAACCCATCAAGGCCGACCAGCCCATGCCTATACTGAGCCGCCGTGCACTGATAAAGGGAGCCGCCGCAATTGGTGCTACCTGGGGTCTTGCCGGCTGTGCCAGCACGCCATCGCGGTTGACGGAGATCGATCCGGCCTACCGGCGCACAGAGGTCCAGTACGCCACCCGAGAGGCGCGGGGTACCATCGTCGTCGATCCGCCAGCACACTTCCTTTACCACGTGCAGGAGGGCGGACGAGCCCTGCGCTACGGAGTCGGTGTCGGCGGCGAAGGGTTTGGCTGGTCCGGCGTGTCGAAGGTCCACAACAAGCAGGAATGGCCGGATTGGTATCCGACCAACGATATCCTGGAGCGCCGGCCGCAACTCAGACCGGCTCTGAAAGAACTGCAGAGCGGTATGGGAATGGCCGGCGGACCTGAAAATCCACTCGGTGCCCGCGCACTTTACCTGTGGCAAGACAAGAAAGACACGCTTTACCGGATTCATGGCACGAACGAGCCGTGGACCATCGGCAAGAACGTTTCCGCAGGGTGCATTCGCATGGTCAACGACGACGTGATTGACCTCTACGACCGCACGCCGGTCGGCACCAAGGTCGTCGTGCTGGCATCGAGCGTCAGTTAGAATCTGTGGCGGCTGATACCTGAGCTGAAGCTGCTGGCGCGCGCCTAAGTCGCAGGCAGCGCCGAATCCAGCGAAATCGCCGAAACGCCCGACCGGAATACCGCCGAAGCGGCCGGCGGCCGGTCCAAACACCTCAATTCACGATGTTTTTGGCCCCGCCGTGTTTCGGACGAGAGGGCCGGGGCAGGTTGTGGCGCGGCGGCCACATGCCGGAAAATACGTCATTTAGTACCATTTGAATGCAAGACTCCCCACCGCCAGATATTGTCGGCCGTCGCGGGACGCGTCACGATACTATCGCCAAGCGCCAATTCACAAAGGCGTAGCGCGTATGGGGGTGTCGTCATGTCGTATCGTCGGGTTAAATCGCTTCTGTTGGCCTGCAGTGGCGTCGGTGCGTTGCTTACGGCCACGGTCGACGCGAATGCCGGCGGTTTCGCCCTTCGCGAACAGAGTGCCTACGGACAGGGATCATCTTTCGCCGGCGTCGCCGCGGGCGGGTCGCTGTCGTCGATGTTCTGGAATCCGGCGACCATAACTCAGGTGCCGGGCATCCAGACCGAAATGGTTCTTACCGGCATCATGCCTTATTCGTCGCACACGGTGACGAGCGGCACGTTTGCTGCCTTCGGCGGCGCAGGCGATTCCGGCAACGATGCGCTGGTCCCGGCGGGCTACGCCTCATGGCAAATCAATCCGCAGACATGGCTCGGGCTGGCGGTCAATTCGCCGGTCGGGCTTTCTGTAAGTTTTCCGGACAGGTTTGCCGGCCGCACCTTAGCCGCCGATACCAACCTGAAGACATACAACGCGACACCGAGCATTGCCTACCAGCTCAATAACTGGATCAGCGTTGGCGCCGGTGTGCAGATTCAATATGCCAAGGCCGATCTTTCGACTGGTCTCCCCATCAACGGGCTGGGCGTCGTAACCGGCGGCTTGGGCAATCAGCTCAACATCTCAGGAGATGGCTGGGGCTATGGCTTTACTGCCGGCGTCACCTTGACCCCGACGCCGACCACCACCGTCGGCATTGGCTATCGTTCGGCGATCGACCAGAAAATCAGCGGCACGCTGTCGCTGCCGGCAGGCCCGGTTTTCAGTGCGCCGTTCTCGACCCCAGGCGCGGTCGACACCACGCTCAACCTGCCCGACACTGTCACTTTGGGCTTGCGTCAACGTCTAACGCAGCAGTGGATGTTGATGGCGACGGTCGAGTGGTCGGATTGGAGCCGGATCGGCACGTCCAACGTGCTGCAGTCGAGCGGCGCCCCGGCAACGGTCGCCCGCCAAGCTGTAACGCTGCCGTTCCAATACAGCGATGGCTGGTTCTATTCGCTCGGCGCCGAGTACCAATGGAATCCGCAGCTCGCGCTGCGCGCCGGCGTCGGCTTCGAGAAGTCGCCGATCACCGATCAGGTGCGCACGCCGCGCCTGCCGGACAACGACCGAACCTGGCTTTCGCTGGGTGCGACTTACCAGTGGACCAGGTCGCTGTCCTTCGATTTCGCCTATTCGCACCTGTTCGTGAAGAATACGCCGATCAATATCTCGGCCGACTCGGGCAATCCGTGGTTCAGCGGCGTGAGCTATGTCGGCAGCGTCTCCTCGCACGCCGACATCGTCTCGCTGGCACTGAAATATCGCTGGGACGATCCGGCGCCGGCGCCCATGCAGCAGCGCTACAGCAAGTAAGCGCGCGCGATCATCGCGATACGGATAAGGCCGGCGTCGAACGCTTCGGTCTTGGCCAACACCCTGGCAACGTCACGGGCCTCCTTATAGATGCTGCGCGGGATTCTGCGCTCGGGTGCTTTTTGGCAACATTTTGATTTGAGCGGACAAGGGCCGCAATCATAGGTGCTTGCCCGATAGAGGATCATCTCGCCATCATTGATTTTGCCCGTCGTGTGCAGGAGCTTGCCATGCGGGCAGACGTAGACGTTGCGCTCCTTGTCGAATGTGAAGTCCTCACGGCTCAATGAGCCATCCTCGCGCTTCGACTTGTCGATCACCGGGATGTACGGCGCGATATCCTTGTCTTTGACGAGCCAGTTGAGGTTCGGGCCTGAACCATAGGCTGTATCGGCCGCGAGCCACTTGGGTTTGATATTGAAGCGCTCTTCGGTGCGCTCAATCATGGTCTTCCCGCGCCAACTTCGGCTTGGCGGATAGCCCGCGAGGCTTTTACGTCCATGATGACGCCGAACTTTACGTCAATAAGATAATTGTCGGCGTAGGCGAAAAACGCCGGTCCTCGCATCGCGCCCGTCCATTGCGCGGCCGGATCGGACGGCGAGACGAACTTCGGCGTAACCTCGCTTGCCGCACCGAAGGCTGCGTCATCGAGGGTTGCCAGATACTCCTTCATAGCCCGGCTCGCCGTCTCAGGATCACATTGCTTTTGCCATTCCGAGCCCGGGATCGAGCGCTGCTTGTTGGCGTCGGCCTGGATCAGGCTCGCATCCACCGCAAACCCTTCTCCGCCAACGAGATCGGCTGCGATGCATGCCTCGACCACACGCTCAAATACCTGGCGAAAGATGCCGCTGTCACGGAAGCGCTCATTGCGGGCACGCGAGAATGCCGAATGATCCGGGATCTTGTGCTCTATGCCGAGCTTGCAGAACCAGCGATAGGCGAGGTTCACGTGCAGTTCACGACACAGTAACCGCTCGGATCGCAGCGCAAAGACATAGCCGATGATCAGCATCCGGATCATAAGCACCGGATCAACCGAAGGCCGCCCGATGGTTGGATAGTGCGGCGCGAGTTCTGCGTGGACCCATGATAGATCGAGAACGGCGTCGATCCTGCGCACCAGATGATCATTAGGAACCGCCTCATCGAGGCAGAACTCGTAGAACAAATGGCCCTGGTCGTTGTTCTGGCGTCCCATCATTGCTCGCCTCCGACACAAAATGTCGTTAGAAGACGGAATCACTGTTCGCCAAAGCCTTCAAATCACTTCTGCAACAAAATCGGCACCAAGCGGACGTGCCGCTCGGCCCGCGAACAACGTCGGCTGACGGCTGCAAAGCGGGCGCGCGCGCGCTATTAGCTATCCATGGGCGTTTTTACGAGTTCACGCCCTATTTGAAGTCCGCCCGCTGCGACTTGCAGGCCGGATCGTCGAAATCGGATTTCGCGACCGGCCAGATCTTCTCCGCGGTTTTCTGCTTGAGCTGCGCGGCATTCGGCAATCCGGACAGAAACTGCTCGCCGGTCAATTGCTCGATATCGGCCACCGACTTGAGCCACACCTCCGGGTCGTACGGACCCTTTTGGTATGACTTGTGGTTCTGCGGATAGATGAAGGCCAGCACGTCCCATTGATCGCCGTCCTTGCGCACGACGATCTTGAAGATGCCGACCGGGATCGCGACCGGCAGTGCCTTTTTATTCTTATCCGAGCGCAGCCAGACGATCGGGTGGTTCTTCTTGAACACCGGCCCGGCAATCACCCATACCTCGCCGTATTTGTTGGCCCAGGCCCCGGTGACACATTCGAGCGTGAGCCAAGGCCCCTTGTTGAACTGTGAAAGCTGCGGGACGGCGTTGACCACGTTGTGCGTATACAGGGCCGCTTTCTGGCCGAGCCGTTCCACAAGATATTTTTGCGCCAGATGGCCGCGCTCGTACCAGTTTTTATGGGTCTTCTCGAACGCACTGGAGAAGGCGTAGCTGGCATCGGTCGGCGCGATGCTCTTGTCGGCTAGTTCCGGCATCGTGAACCAGGTGCTCGGCCGCTCGCCGCTTACGGGCGGCGGCGACAAACGCTTGATGTGATGCGCAACCCAATGCGGCACGCCGACGTGGATGTCCTTGCCCCAGTCTTTGCGCGACTTGGTGTTGAAATTGCTGATATAGCCCTGGAAACAAATCAGTTGGTCGGGTCCGTCAGCGAGACCCGGATTGTGATCCTTGAGCAAAGCAGGCGCGCATTCGACGATGCCGGACTTAGCGTCGTCTGCGCTGACCTCGGCGCGCGCCGGCGCGCCGATCGCCAGTGCACCGGCGACGGCGACGATCATCCATGTCTGCGAAATGCTGATGTTACGCGCCAGCGCGGCATGATGCGGGTTCATGCTAGGCCTCCCCCGAATCAACTAATAGTAGCAATTATATAACACGCAAACATACCGGGCAATGCCCTGGCGAGGCCAGTTCCAAAACTCGCGCTCCGGTAGGACGCGCTCGCAGCGCAACGGCACAGCGCGCTGATGAGCGGTCGGCGAGAACCACATCCGCGCGCTTGCGATCCGGCGACGGCCAAGTTTGTGAACGCGGCGCGGTCGTGCGCTTTCACAGGCCATCCTTGTCAAGCATTGGGCGGAGTGGGACAATTCGTCGTTCGCGCCGGCAGCCGCAAACAGAACAAACGGGCGCGACGGGGGATTGCTATGCCAAATTTGCGTTTTTTCAGAAGCGCCTTCATTGCATTTGGAACGCTGGCCTGCATGTTTGGCGCCGGACCAGCCAGCGCCCAGCCGTACCCGGCGCGGGATATCACATTCATCGTCGCCTTTGCGCCGGGCGGCGTCGCCGATACGGTGGCGCGGCTGGTCGGCCAAGGCGTCGGCGCACGGCTGGGGCGCAATGTCATTGTTGAAAATCGCGGCGGGGCCGGCGGCAACATCGCCGCAGCGGCGGTCGCGCGCGCGGCGCCCGACGGCTAGACGTTGCTGGTCACCACCACGGCATTGGCGATCAACGAGACCTTGCGCGCGAACAAGGGATATTCCGCGAGCGACATCAAGACGATCGCGATTGTTGCGTCGAGCCCCGAGGCGCTGGTGACCGGCACGGGCAATCCGGCCAACAACCTAGCCGAATTCATGCAAGCGGCGAAGGGCAAGAGTATCAATTTCGGCAGCGCCGGCGTCGGCAGCGGCTCGCATATTGCGGCCGAGTATTTCTTCAAGGAGATTGCCAAGATTTCGGCGGTGCATGTGCCGTTCCAAGGCGGCGCGCCGGCGATGAATGCGACCATCGGCAGCCAGATCGATCTGCTGGCGACGACCTTGGGCGGCGGTGCGGCGGCGCAGATCGCCGGCGGCAAGCTCAAGGGTCTCGGCGTTGCGAGTGCCAAGCCGGCGGCGGTGGTCCCGAACGTGCCGACTTACGCGGAGGCCGGTTACCCCAACTTCGAAGCGTCGTCATGGATGGGCGTTTTTGCGCCGGCGAACACCAGCCTGGAGATCGTCGGCAAGCTGAACGCAACGATCGAAGAGGTGATGAAGGATCCGCAGTTGCAACAAAAACTCACATCGATTGGGTTCGATCCGATCAACGGATCGCAAGCGCAGGCGGAATCCTACTTCCGGGCCGAAGTGGAGAAGTGGGGCAAGATGGTCAAGACGCTGGCGCTGTCGATCAACTGAGCCGATCGCTGGGACGACAGGGCCTTGGCAAACGCCCCGGCAACGGCGCAGGTCAGGGTCCTAGGCGCCATTGTTTTCGCCTTGTTAGCTAAAACGAACCATTAAAATTGTCACGCGAATCAATTACACTGCTGTTGCATGACGGCTCGTAAGATTGCGCTTCGATGAGAAGATCGACGTATCCCCAAGTAGGATACCGTCGTTCGCCGCGCCCGCCCCGTTGTCTGCCGATCATCTCGCTTAATCTGCAATGTCAAATCGCTCCGCGCTTCCGCGTGGGGGTGCGCTTGCGCATGACTAATCCTCTGGGTCCAGCAAAAGGAGTCGGCCTTTGGGTAAGCACTTCAGCAACAAGCACTTCAACAAAAAACGGAAACGCAATGGTCGGACGTTTGAAACGGCTGAAATCATAGCGTTTCAAGGTTCGAAGTTCGAGGTCGAACGCACGCTGCCTCCGATCAAGGCGCTGAACCCGACGCAGGCGACTTACCTCGATGCCCTTCGCACCAGCCTGCAGGTGATCGTGCTGGGGCCGGCCGGTACCGGCAAGACCTGGATTGCCGCCACCCATGCCGCCGACCTTTTCCGCAACCAGCAGATCGACAAGATTATTCTGACTCGGCCGAACGTGCCGTGTGGACGTTCGCTCGGATATTTCCCCGGCACTCTGGAAGACAAATTCGCGCCCTGGGCGGTGCCGGTCGTGGAGGCGATCAAGGAGCGGATCGGCAAGGCTGCCTATGAGATCGCGCTCAAGAGTGGCGATATCGAACTGGTTCCGTTCGAAGTCATGCGCGGCCGCTCATGGAAGAATGCCTTTGTGCTGCTCGACGAGGCGCAGAACAGCACCCCGGCCGAGATCAAGACATTTCTGACCCGTATCGGCGAAGGCTGCACCGTGGTGATCAATGGTGACGTCAGCCAGTGCGATCTCGACCAAGCCAGCGGCTTGCGCACGGTCATCCACCTGATCAAGTCGCAGATGCTTTCGGTTCCGGTAATCGAATTCAATCGGGAGGACATCGTTCGCTCGGGCGTCTGCGCCATGTGGGTGCGCGCGTTCGATGCGGCAAATCTCTAGGAGAACGTTGCGTCAGCAGTCCTTGGCCAAAATCGAGCGCAAACGATCGAGCAAGCGGCTGCTTATGACCGAAAGAATTGTCAGAGTTTGGTCGACGGATGTCCACGATCGGCGCGGGTCGCGATCCAGATGACGTGCCGCGCGCCGCCACGCGCTCCGTTGGCGCGCACGCGACCTCATCCACGTCAAAACCGGTCTTGCGAAGTCGCTGGGTGAATTGCAGATCCGGTCCCGATGACCATACGGCTAGTACGCCACCAGAACGCAATGACGCGCGGGCGGCGCTCAATCCTTCCGCATCATACAGCCCATTATTCTTACTGTGTCACAAATTGCTGCGCCGCGACGGTCCTGCGATTGGAGCGTTGCAGCATGGACATCGCGGCAGGCTTCTGACGAGCGCGCCGATCAGCCGTCGACGCATGGTTGCGATTGAGTTTGGGATGTGACGCTCGGGCCGTAGCGGCGGATCCTCTGGGTCG